>CALUSN010000063.1 GCA_944323435.1 Candidatus Gastranaerophilales bacterium
GATAATAAACACTAAAAAGACCATTAGGATGCAGAAAACAAAACCCACTCGAGACACACACCGGGTGGTTTTTTTTATGATATAAAATAAAAAGCGGGATTTTATTTCCCGCTTAGAATACCTTATTATTTATATCTTAATAAATCTCTCTCTCGTATTCTTCCAATTATCTAAGCCTTGCTTTCGCCTTTATCCCGGACTTTTGCGGCTTCTTCTTTCTCTTTCTCTTCATTCCGTGCTGCTTTATCTTTATCCTGCTCTTCAACATACATTGTTGCGAACTGGTTATACAAATCTGTATCATCTAATATTTCATCAAGTTCCAGATAAGTATTTTCATCCTTATTTGCCTCTACATATTTATCCTGAGAAATATCAAATTTCTGGGCCTGATTATGAGTAATTTTATCTGCTCCTAGCGTTTTTACTATAAAATTCTTTAAAACATTTGCATTAATATTGGTTGACATATCTTGTCTCCTTATTATTTAATCATCTTACATATATTTAAAGTATATAAAATTTATTAAATTTCACAAAGACAAAGTTTTGTTACAAAACTTAATATTTATTATCATCTTTTTTTCGGAATTAAATATTTAATTTGTATCCGCCGCCGTAAATAGTTTCAATATATTTTTTGCCATCTGAAATTTTGTCTATTTTACTTCTTAAATGACGTATATGAACTCTGATTGTTTCGACGTTATCGTCAGGGTCATATCCCCAGATTTCTTTAAGAAGCCTGGAGGCTGAGACCATGTTCCCGTGATTCTGGAACAAAAGGTTGAATATATCATATTCTATGGGGGTTAGTTTCTGGATTTTTTCATTAATTTTTACACTGTATGTCTCAGGAAGCAGCGTGATTTCTTTGTAAGTCAAAAGTTCCCGTACTGCTGACGATTTTGGAATCTGGTTTGTTCTCTTTAAAAGCGCGCGTACTCTTACAATTAATTCATCAATCTCAAACGGTTTGGTTAAATAATCATCAACCCCGATATTAAATCCTTCAACTTTATTATTAAGTTCAGAAAGTGCTGTAAGCATAATAATGGGAGTTTCAGATATTTCAGGACACTGACGTACTCTCTGCGCCATAGTGTATCCGTCAACATCAGGCATCATAACATCAAGAATAATCAAAGCAGGCTCTTCCTGTTTGGCTTTAGCAAAACCTTCCACTCCGTTATATGCCTGAACTATAGTATAGCCCTGAAGCTCCAGATTTACTTTTATAAGTTCATTTATCGCAACATCATCATCAACCACAAGAATTTTAGCCATTTGCAAATACACCTTCCAAACTTTCTTCATCTTCTGCTTCAATTAATAACTTCTCAGGTATTTCTTTATTAGTGCTTATTCCAAAATCTTTTAGAGCTTCTACCTGAGAAAACAGGCTCGGCTTGTTTTTATTACCGCGTCGGAATCTGTTAATTGTCGTATTCAGCTTTTTATTAACATCATCAAAACGCTTCTGTACATCGATTAAATCTTCACAGAACTGCACAAATGTTTCATACAAGTTAGTACCGGCATTCACTATCTGGCTGATACTTTCCTTTTGTTTTTGCTGCGCCATAAGCTGGTTTACGAGTCTTATTGTCGCAAGGAGAGATGATGTTCCGACTATGATTATATTGGCTTTATAAGCACTGTTTATTAAATCAGAATCTTCATAGAGAAGGTTAACAGAAGTCTCAACCGGCATGTACATAAGAACAAAATCCGGCTGGGAAAGATCTCCCGCATTTTGATAGTTTTTATTCGCCAGATCGGTAATTCTCTTTTTAACTTCTGACTTGAATTCTTTAAGCTTTGTCTCATCCTTAATATAGTCAAGATAGCTTGTGAGGGTTACTTTTGAATCTATTATAAGATGGTGGTTGTTTGGAAGATTTATAACAACGTCAGGTCTTATAATATGCTCTTCATTATCCTTAAGATTTGCTGATGTCATAACCATTTGCTTCGAATAATGAATCCCTTCTACCATACCGCAGGATTGGAGAATTGTATCCAGCAGATTTTCGCCGTAAGAACCTTTTACATTCTGGTTCTTAGTCAAAGCTTCTACAAGATTCTTTGCTTCCTGTTCAATAATCTTATTATTCTTTTCTAAATTTCCTATCTGTTCAACAATTTTTGTAGTATTTTCAACTCCCGAAAGATTGAACTTTTCTACTTTAGCTTTAAATTCACCTAATTCTTTGGTCAAAGGAAGTATCTTTTCTTCTAATGTTTCGCGGTTTTGTTTTCTCAAATCCTCCTGCTCGTTTTTTATTGTTTCATTAGCAAGCTGCACAAAATCCCTCTTGATAATCTCCTGCAGCTCTTCCGTTGATTTTGATTTAGCATTCAATGTTATTAATTCTTCTTTTAAAGAATGTATTTTCTTCGAATAAATTATATAAACAATCACACCGGCAATTACTGCTCCTAATATAAAAGATATAACTTCCGCCACTTTTACCCTCCTTAAAAAACAAGCTTCTTTTATTATAAAAGAAGCTTGTAAAAAAATCTATCTTCTATCCTGCAGTTTTGCAAGCAGCCTTAATATTTCCAGATACAGCCACACAAGAGTAACCATAAGCCCGAAAGCACCATACCATTCCATGTCTTTAGGAAGATAATTCTGTGCTCCGCGTTCAATAAAATCAAAATCAACAATAAGATTCAGAGCGGCTATAATTACAACAAGAACACTGAAACCAATACCAAGCAATGAAGAAGAATTAATTACCGGCACTGCAAAGTGGAAGAACCCACCAATAAAATTAACCAGATAAATGACCATTATAGAAGCTGTCGCAATAAAAATCACGCTTCTAAACTTATCGGTACATCTGATTACATTAGTTCTGTACAATATCAGCATGGAAAATAAAGCTGCAAAAGTTCCTGCTACTGCCTGCGCAACAATTCCCGGATAAGACTGCTCAAATACAGCAGAAATCCCGCCAAGGCAAAGCCCTTGACACGCTGCATATACAGGGATCAAATACTTGATTCTTGTAAAAGCAATAACCAGTGCGAGTATAAAACCTGCAATAGCACCACCGCCGGTTAACATCATTGCCTGGTCCATGTAACCCATTGAGAATCTTGACCATACAAAAGCTGCGGCTGCAACAAGCAGAATTCCTAAAAATGCAGTAATTTGTATTGTTCCGTTGACCGTCATAGGTTCGCCCTGCAAAACTCTCTCCTGCTCTGCAAATCTTTCATTTAAAATTGGATTAGCCATTTTCCCTCCTTCTAACCTTTAATAAAATTATAGCATACAAATCTAACCTTTCCGTGAAATTAATTTTTTTTTAATGTAATATTTTAGTGTGAGAAGATTCAGAACTTTTTTTAAATACTTTAAGAATAACAAAAAGTCTTTCTATAGATATTCCTGCCTTTCATTTCTTGTAGGAATACTGGAATTGTTTGGGGTTGCTCTTACATATCCGTTTATAATGAAACTTTTATCAAATGAAAAGTCTGAATACGCGTTTAATTCACCTCTGATAATCGGTTTAGGGATTGTAATTTTATTTCTGGCAAAGAATATTTTTATGATTTTTTATTCTTACCTGCAGGCAAAATTCACAAAAAGTGTTGAGACAGAAGTAAATTTAAAATTTATGAAATATTTTCTCTCCTCTTCTTATCAGAAAAGTTCAAAAATACCTTTAGCACAAAAAGAAAATATTTTGGGATTTATTATTCCAAATGTCATAAATAATTATATTTTAAGACTGCTGAATCTGGATGTAAACTTTTTTATTTTCTCTTTGATATCCCTATTTCTGATAATAAAGTTTCCTGCCGCTACAATTATCACATTAATATTTGCAGTATTGCTTATAGGAATACAAAACCTGATTTTTAAACCGCGGCTTACAAAAATATCAAAAAAACTTAGCGAAACTTCAGCTTTGTATAATCAAAGAGGGAATGAAGCTATTCTGAATATTAAAGAAGTTAAAGTCTCCAACAATGAAAAATTCTTTTTTGATAACTACAAAGCCGCTATTTATAATTTTTTTAAGATAGGACGTGAAACTTTATTTTTAAACATCATTCCGCCTTATATTACCGAACCTTTTATTATAATTCTACTGTTTATTTTACTAACAGTAATCTCCCTTGAAAATTTTTCCCAGCCGGATAAACTCGTTGCATCTTTCGCTGTGATAGTTTCGGCTATATTCAGACTATCTCCGACTATATCCAGAATACAGGTAAATTTGAATGGAATAAATTCTGTTTCGCCGCTGGTTGATGAGTTTCTGTCCTTATGCGGAAAGTTTGAAATTTCTAATGTTAAAGAGCTTACACAAAAAGAATTCTATAAATTGAAAAATAATATAGAATTAAAAAACATTAATTTTGAATATGAAAAAGATAAGCCCGTTCTCAAAAATATAAATATAACAATAAGAAAAGGAGAATTTATCGGTATTGCAGGACTTTCCGGTGCCGGGAAAACAACACTTGCAGACATAATATCCGGTCTGTTCATTCCGACCGCCGGTGAAATTCTGGTTGATGGGGAAAAAATATCCTCGCCGCTGAAAATCGGTTACATACCGCAAGAATTTACAGTAATAAACGGAACTATAAAAGATAATGTAACTTTTGGAGCACCTGTTCATAACGATGAAGCCGTTATTGAAGCTCTGAAAAAAGCACAACTTTACGATTTTATAAAAGAGAAATTTAAAGACGGAATTAATTCAAATCCTTTCGTTGATTCCTCAGGTTTTTCTCACGGTCAGAAACAAAGATTGGCGCTGTCAAGAGCTTTATATTCCAACCCTGATATTTTAATACTTGACGAAGCTACATCGTCGCTTGATTTAAAAACCGAAGATGAGATTTGTAATGTTCTTAAAAATCTAAAAGGACAAAAAACTATAATTGCAATTGCACACCGGCTTTCAACAATCAAAGCCGCTGATAGAATAATATTTATGAAAAACGGTGCAATATCTGCTATTGCACCATTTGATGAACTTATTTCCCTAAATAATGATTTTAAAGAGCTTGTAGACCTTGCATCAATTAAAACAAATAATTAAAGTTCCCTAACTCTATCCATCAATTTTGTGATTTGCTCTCTGAAAGCAGAGTCTGCAGGTGAAGTCATATAACCCTCCAATCTGGCCGTCTCTTCTCTTTGAATCAAATTTTTTTCTAAAAGAGCTAATTTTCGCATTGCAATATTCATAAGAACCTCCCGCTTTTATATTTTATTAATCTTACATATATATAAAGTCAAAAATTTCTTTTAAATTGCCTGCTTTGTAAAGAAATATTACAAAATAAAAAGGCTGCTAGATTAAATGCAGCCTGATTAAGGATATGCTGTTAAATTTACCATTTAACATGCTCAATTAATTCTATTTCGTATCCGTCCGGATCTTTTATAAAAGCTATTTTTGAACCTTTACCGGTCAAATCGAACGGAGGATAAAGATATGAATAACCTGCTCTTTCAATTTTCCGGGTAAAATCCTCCAGAGATTCTACTTCAAAAGCAAAATGCCCGAATCCATTTCTGATTTCATATCCGTTTTCCGGAATAATATCATTTGCAGTAAGTTCTATCTGGCAGGTTCCTGATTCATCAGTCAAAAAATACAACCAGCAATCTTCAAGCCGTTTTTTGTGCTCAAATTTCATATTCAAAATTTCTGTATAAAATTTAAGCGACTCAGTAATATTTTTTACACGTATCATTGTATGCAAAAATTTCATATATCCCTCATTATAAATAAATTATAGCATGAAATCTCATACTTTGAAAAGATAAAAATTTTTTTAAGTAAATTTTTGTAAAAATATTTATATAAACTAGCAAAAAAAATTAATCTTATGTTTTAGAACAAATGGATGGTTGATAAAAAACAAGATATGATATAATTAAATAAATTAGCGAGGTTACTGACATGAGTGAAGTTAATGGTCCAAAATTTAGTGTTAATCAGGTAAACTATAATAATATTACAAGGACACAGCATGAAATTTCTGCTGACCAGCAGGATATGCCGCAGTTAAGCGATTTTTCTGACCCTAAAGCAGAAGCATTAGGGCGCTCAATGTTATTTAAAGGAACTGATGACACAAAACATGATTTGAAGGCCTTGCTTGAAAACCCGCAAATAGCAGAGAATTCTGATAAAACTTTTGAAACAGCCCTAAAAGCTGCTCAGGATGCCGGCATAGAAAACCCTTATGAAGCTGCTGCATCTTTTGCAACAGGTTCTATGTAGCAGGCAGTCTGCTATTCCAGCATATACATAACTTCCGGAGGTGTTAGTTTTATTTCTTTTACCTGTTTTTTTGCAAACGGTATTATAAAAGAGATTTTTCCGTCAGAAGCTTTTTTATCCCGCTTCATTATTTCAACAAGTTTTTCCGGTGAATAAATTTTATCCGGATAGCGAAAACCGTATTTTTCCAGAAGTTCTTTTGAAAGCCTATAGTATGAATAGCTTATAAATTCTTTTTCATAAGCCCATTTCAGAATAAAAAACATTCCATAAGCAACAGCTTCACCGTGAGTATATTTCCTGTACTTTGTAATTGTTTCTAAGGCATGCGCATAAGTATGCCCGAAATTAAGAACCTTTCTCAAGCCGGTTTCTTTTTCATCCTGATTTACGACAGCTGTCTTTAAGTTCAGGCAGTATTCAATCATTCTAATTATTGTAAGCGGTTCTTTCTGAAGAATTTTCTCACAGCCGAGAGTTAAAAATTCAAACAAATAAAGCGCTGTTTCATACCCGCAGTTTTCTTCAATAAAGGCGTATTTCAGAACTTCTCCCAAACCGGATAAAAATTGTCTTTTATCAAGTGTATTCAAAAAATTAATGTTAATAAATACAGCTTTTGGCTGCCAGAAAGTTCCGATAATGTTTTTGGCATCTTTTAAATCTATTGCGGTTTTTCCTCCGACAGAAGAATCTACGGCAGAAAGAAGCGTTGTCGGAACCTGAATATAATCAATACCTCTCATATAAGTCGAAGCTGCAAAACCTGTAATATCACCGACAACACCGCCTCCTACAGCAACCATAACGTCTTTTCGCGTAAGTCCCAATTCTATTGCACGTTCTATAATTTTCAGGTAATTTTTGTAATTCTTTTCCTGTTCGCCGTCTTTCAGGATAAAGAGTTCGTCCTCTGAAAAATCAAATTTGTTATAGTATAAATCGTAAACTTTTTTGGAAATTACAATAAGCCTTTTCTGCCCCGCTGTTGCTTCGTCAATTTCCTTATTGAGTTTAGCGAAACTGTTGTCGGAAATCTCTATATTGTATTCTTTTTCATTAGTTTTTACATTAAGAATCTGCTTCATTCAATATAAACCTTATAATTTCATCTTCGCTTAATAAATCAGTATCAATTGTATAATGCGCTTTTTTATAATTTTCTTCCCGCTTTTTAAGCATATTTTCAAGAATTTCACGCGGATTTTCTTTCTGCAGAAGCGGTCTTGAAGAATCATCCGCCAATCTTTCATACAGTATATCAGGATTTGTTTTTAAGTAAAACACTTTGCCTGTTTTTAGAAATGTCGCTCTGTTATCCGGATTTTCAAACGCTCCGCCGCCGGTTGATATAATGCGGTTAGAACCTGTACAGCAAGATTTTATTGTGTCATATTCAAGCTTTCTGAAGTAATCTTCGGAATACTTAGCAAAAATATCACTGATTTTCATTCCTGCAGTTCTTTCGATTACACTGTCAAGATCAATATGAATGTAATCAGGAAGTCTCTCTGCAAGCTTCGCGCCAAAAGTGGTTTTTCCGCATCCGGGCATGCCTATGAGAATAATATTATTCCCCATAATGTGCTTTCATCTCCACAAAGTTGTCTCCGCCGATTTTGGAGAGAAGTTCATCTACAAGTATAATAGCAACCCTTGCCTCCGCAACAACGGCACATGCAGGAACCGCACAAGTATCAGAACGTTCGAAATGCGCACTTGCAGGACTCATATCCTTAATATCCACTGTTGCAAGAGCCTTGCGCATTGTAGGAATCGGCTTCATTGTACCTCTTATAACAAGCGCTTCCCCGTTTGTCATGCCGCCTTCCAAGCCTCCGGCGTTATTTGTCTGACGGTAAATTGTTTTATTCTTTACAAAAACTTCATCATGCATCTGAGAGCCTTTAAGTGATGCTGCGTCAACTCCCGCTCCGATTTCTACGGCTTTAACCGCCGGGATACTCATAACCGCCTGCGCCAGACGCCCGTCTAAAGCTCTGTCCCAGTGTACGTAAGAACCAAGCCCTACAGGAAGATTGCCGAAAATCACTTCAAATTTTCCGCCGAGCGTGTCTCCTGCCTGAGCTGCTTCGTCAATTGCATTGCGCATTCTGTCGGCTGTAAGATCATCCGCGCATCTTACGTCTGATTTTTCGGCTTTTTCTTTTATAAGAGTGTAAGTTTTCGGATAAAAATCGAGCTTTACGTTCCCTATCTGCACAACATGAGAAAAACCCATAATTCCGAACTCTTTGAGAATTTGTTTTGCAACAGAACCTACAGCTACTTCAATAGCAGTTTTTCTGGCACTCGAACGCTCCAGTACATTTCTTAAGTCCGTAAAATTGTACTTAACAGAGCCCGCATAATCGGCATGCCCGGGGCGGAGTTTTGTAAAAGCTTTTGCCTCGATTTTTTTTAATGTTTCTTGCGTCGGATAATCCTGATGTTCAACATTCATAACCTCCTGCCAGTTTTCAAAGTCTTTATTCTTGATTTCAAGACATATAGGCGCCCCTGTTGATTTTCCGAAACGTACGCCGGATTTAATCTCAACAGTGTCATGCTCAATTTTCATCCTGCCGCCGCGTCCGTAACCTGCCTGACGGCGTGCAAGATCATCATTAATAACAGAAGCCTTTATACGAAAACCCGCCGGAACGCCTTCTATTATGGCATTCAGGCATTTACCGTGGCTTTCTCCCGAAGTTAAAAATCTGAATCTTTCCATGCCAATATTATACAACAAAAAAACACCCCGTAACGGGGCGTTTTTTTATAAATCTTTGAAGCTTGGAGATTGATGGATATCGTGATGATATCTTTCATCATTGTCTATTGACGGCTCAAGGTATGAATAACAATTTCTGAAAAATCTCACAAATTTGTTGTGTTTCTTTTCATACAATGGTTCCGCCGGCTCACCTGCAATACGGTTTTTCTGAATTAAAACCTGTTCTGCCGTTGCTTCTGAATATCCGTTGTTAATAAGATATTCTGCATCTGTTTGTTGAGCAGGAGTAATGTCTGCTCTTGCACTAATACATAAAGCTGTAAATAAAGCTAATACTAAAAATAAATTTCTTCTCATAACACCCATTCTTATTTAACTGAACTATATGATTCCATTATAATATTTTCTAAAGAATTAATCAAGTCGGATTCCGGAACTTTTGTAATAATTTCTCCTTTTTTAAAAATATATCCTTCCTTAATTGCTCCGGCAATACCAAAATCCGCATGCCTGGCTTCACCCGGCCCGTTAACAGGACAACCCATGACCGCTATTGTTATAGGCAAATCAAGATTTTTAAAGCGTTCTTCTACTTTCTTTGCCAGTCCGATTAAATCAATTTGAGTTCTTCCGCATGTCGGGCATGAGATAAAATTAATACCCTTCTGCCTTAGATTCAAGGCTTTCAGGATTCCGAATCCGGCATGCACTTCTTCTGCCGGATTTTCAGTCAAAGAGACTCTGATTGTATCTCCGATTCCTTCGCTTAAAAGAGTTCCAAGCCCGATTGATGACTTGATTAAACCTGATTTTAAAGTTCCTGCTTCAGTTACACCAAGATGCAGAGGATAGTCGACTTTTTTTGCAATAAGTCTGTATGCCTCGATTGTAGTAGGCACATCAGAAGATTTAAGAGAAATTTTTGTATCGTAGAAATTCAAATCCTCTAAAATTTCTAAATGTCTCATTGCTGACAAAACCATTTTCTCTGCAAGCGGAAGCTCTTTTTCGGCAAATTCTTTTTCTAAAGAGCCTGCATTAATACCTATTCGTATCGGAACATTATGCGCTTTGGCAGCCTCCACAACCTTAACCGTATGCTCTCTTTTGCCGATATTTCCGGGATTAATACGAAGAGCATGGATTCCGTTTTCAATACAGGTAAGGGCGAGCCTGTAATCAAAATGAATATCCGCAACCAGAGGTACAGGAGATTTTTTAACAATATCTTTAATAGCAGCCGCCGCGTCTTTATTCAAAACCGCAAGCCTTACAATCTCGCAGCCTGCAGAAGCAAGTTCGCTTATCTGGTCTAAAGTCTTTGCTATATCACGAGTATCGGTATTACACATTGACTGTACAGAGATAGGGGCATCACCGCCAATTTTTACATTTCCAATAGAAATTTGTTTTGATTTTCGTCTTTTAATCATAGCCATGCCCTATTTCAATTCCGATTCAACTTTTGCCAATGCTTCATTGAGTTTCAAGGCATCTTTAACTCCGCCCTGAGCAAAGTTCGGGCGTCCGCCTCCGTTTGCTCCGGTTGCTCTGGCAATTTCTCCGACGATTTTACCGGCGTTAATACCGCGTTTTACAAAACCATCAGAGACTTTAGATACAACCATTCTCTCGTTTGCAAGAACAATAACGCTTTCACCGAGTTTATTTGCTAAAAGTTCAATTCCCGCTTTAACAGAATCAGAGTCAAAGTTTTCAATCTTAGACACAAAGAGTTTACCGCCTTCAATATCTTCTGCTCTGGAAATAAATGTTGAAAACTTACTTCTTGCCATTTCTGCTTTAGTTTGCTCAAGAGATTTTTGAAGCTCTTTGTTTTCTTCCAGCAATTTTTCTACCCTTGTTTCAACTTCATCAAAATGGACTTTGAATCTTGATGCAAGTTTATCAATTTCTGCAGATTTTGCATTCAAATATTTGAGGGCGGAATCTGCAACAACAACCTCAATTCTTCTTGTGCCTGCAGCAATTGCGCCTTCCGATACGATTTTAACCAGTCTTAAATCTCCGGTATTTGAAGCATGAGTGCCGGCGCAAAATTCTCTTGAAATTACTTCACCTTTCGGGAGTTCTGAATCTTTTGCACTGCAGCTTCCGTTTTCAGAGCAGGTTTTACACTCAGCCGGTGTACAGCCTTTACCTATTGAAACAACTCTTACAACATCTTCGTATTTTTCGCCAAAGAGTGC
>CALUSN010000064.1 GCA_944323435.1 Candidatus Gastranaerophilales bacterium
TTATTTAACTTATCTTTCCCAGTCCCCCTCTGCTGACCTTGCTACCTGCTGGCTGCATCGGGCGTTTCTTTTTTTGTTTCGGGTGACATCGGTCAAACTTACACATTTAACTTATTCTTCCCCTCGCCCCTTGTGAGAGAGGGATGAATTTCTTAGTGAGCGTTTAGCGAACTTAGAAATTCGGGTGAGGGGTTAACCCTCGTTTAAGATTGCTTCAAGCTTGTTCCTGTCAACCTGACGCTAACTTTTATTCCCGCTCAGCATTTGCCGAACTTCTGACTAAGCTTCAGCAGTTTCACCTTCAGCTTTTGCTTTGGATGCAGCAGTTCTGATTTTGTTAATCATAACTCTTGCAAACCCTTGTCTGTGACCCTGTTTTTTTCTGTAACCTTTTTTAGGTCTCTGTTTGAAAACGATAATTTTCTTAGCTCTGTCAGTTTTGATAACAGTGCCTTCAACTTTAGCGTTAGCAACGTATGGCTGACCAACTTTTGACTTCTTACCGTTAACAATCATAACGACTTTATCAAAAACGACTTTTGCGTCTTTTTCTTCGCCTAACAATTCAACGTCAACATAACGTCCTTCTTCAACCTGGTATTGTTTACCGCCTGTTTCGACTATTGCGTACATTGTATTTCCTTTCTTTTTTCGGGAATCGTAGGGAGTAAGGTTTTCGGCAAATAGACCTCCAGCCTGTATCCTGCCCGTTTAGATACGATTAACCCATCTAATACTATTTATATATAATACATGTACCACAAGCAATTACAGGGTGTCAAGGCTGCCTGTTTAAATTTGTTTACAAATAATAAACGGTGGGCTCAAGAAGCAATCGCAACTGTAGTGTGCGGTAATTATCACGCAGAAAATAAATAATCGAGCATCAGCGCGTGTCCATTCCCCTGATAAATACATACTATTTGTAGTATTACATACCAAACCAATATATTTACCCCGGAAGGTTAGGATGGGTGCTGATTCTCTATTGTAGAAAACAATCACTTTCTCCGACTCTCCCTCACACCGGGAGAGTGCCTCAGATGCGTTATTTTTGTGCAAAAAATAAGCAGGTTGAGCTTTCTGCACAACAATAAAATCGGATAATAATCGGACTTTAAAATTTCTTCGATATTAGTAACCGTAGGTTGGGGTTTCTACCCTAATCATATAATTTTCAGTCCGACAATAACTTTTCTATTCCGGCGGGAATGCTGACGCTTTTCCCGCCCTACACCGACTTACACAATGGTTGTGAAGCTTGCTCCGCAAAAGTTGTGTAAGTTATTGTCAGGCTAAAGCCCGACAAATTAGTCACTTCAGGCATTCCGCTTAATTCTCTAAATCCCTTTTATGCTTCACGGTTTAAATTTTTTCTGCTTTTGCGCGGAATATCAAGCTTCGGGTTATGGTCGGCTATATCGGCTAAAAATGTTGAAATAAAAGGGATAAGCATATAATAAACACATCCGACCAGCAGAATCGGTTTGGCAATTTTTATTCCTTCAACCTGCTTATCGAGGTTTTTGTCGTTAATATTTACTTTTTTGAACTTTTCAATAAATTTTTGGGTAGGTTTTTCCGTAAGCTTATCCAGAATATAACTGCTTATGATACTCAGCCCCGTAGAAATTCCGGCATTATAAATCAAAGCTTTTTTTCTTCTCTCTTCAATTTTATCACTTCTGTTTGTTTCGTGGATAAAAGTTGCTGTCGTAAGCGCATCCGTTGCGGCAACTATGTGCATAGGGAAATTTGAATCTTTAAACCTGTCTGAAAACTTTTGCATGCATTTTGTATCAAGAATTTTTCCCACACCTTGCGCAAGTTTTTCTCCGGATTTGCCTTTAAAAGACGGGTTTTCATTTTGTTGTTTTTGCGGTTTAGGTTTATGGAAAACTTTTTGCATGACAAACGGCATGCCGGCGCAGGTCAGAATAGCTTTTGGCATAGCAACAATAAGACCCAGCCCTAATTTAAACAGCTGAGTCGCAAGTGTGTAACTTTTAGATTGATATAATTTTTCGTTTCCGTTTTTTAGAAACTTAATAGTTGACGGCTTAAGATAATTTTGGGGATTTTCATCAATTTTTTTTATTGCGTTTGTAAAGGGGGATGAGACTCCGAGTGTCAAAAGATATCCCGCCGCACTTGATGATATTGATTTTGCACAGGCAACTTTTTTGTTCTCCTTGTCTGTATGCGGCGCAAGCCAGATTGCAGCAGGACGCGCTCCCGCGGAGAGCAAAAGCGTTGTGGTCGCGGCAAACAGTGCACCGTTATCGGCTGCAAACTCCAATCCCCTCTTTAGAGCGTTATTTGTATAAATACTTTTGAATGAGATATCCCTGATTGAATTTACTTTCATCTATTTTTATTAGATAACATAAATATGAAAATTATTAAATATATAAATTTAAAATTTTCTGAAATGGTCGTATTGGCGCTTATTTATCTTGTATTAATTGTAAATTTACTCGTGTTTAAAGATAATCCGGCGGCGGTTTTATCGGCATTTTTCGGCATAACGTATACTTTTCTTGCAGGGAAAGGAAATCCTGTTTGCTATCTTTTCGGAGTTGCAGGCTCCGGGTTCTACGGATATCTGGCTTTTCATAACGCTCTCTGGGGTAATCTTATTTTGTATCTGGGGTATTATCTTCCAATGCAGATTCTTGGATTTTTCAGGTGGAATAAACATTTAAAATCCGGTAAAAATGAGATTGTAAAAATTTCTTTATCTTTAAAAGAGAGAGTGATATTATGCTCAATAACAACATTATTTACCTTTGCCTCAATAGTAATTCTTTATTTTATGCAGGACAAAAACCCTGTTATAGACGGAATTACAACAATTTTTTCAATAGCCGGAATGTATTTGACCGTACGCCGCGCAATTGAACAGTGGCAGGTTTGGATGGTTGTTAACGGTTTATCTGCCATAATGTGGTTTTTGATTGCTTTAAACGGCGTAAAGGTCTATTCTACGGTTGTTATGTGGAGTGTGTATTTTGTTCTTGCAATATATTTTTATGTTTGCTGGAATAAAGAGATTACCGAGGAGCAAGTCGGTTAGAAAGACTGTTGTTCTTTCTGGTTTTTGCCGGATTTTAATATGCCTTATATTTTCTGGTAAATAAAAATTTTTTTATTTATAATATTATTGAGGCTAGCGAAATGATTAATGACTTAACAAAGGGAGCTCCGCTTAAAATAATGCTGCTGTTTTCTATCCCGCTTCTTATCGGGAATATCTTCCAGCAGTTTTATAACATTGCAGATATTATTATTGTAGGAAGAACCCTCGGAATGGACGCGCTGGCTGCCGTTGGCGCCGTGTCTCCTCTGTTTTTTCTCATTATGTTTATAATTGTCGGTATGAATAACGGATTTGCAGTTATTACAGGGCAAAGGTTCGGTGCTAAAGATTTTGAAGGCGTCAGGCGCTCGGTTACTATGTCAACAATTCTCAGCTGCGCTTTAACTCTTGCGTTTACCGTTGTATGCGCGTTTTCTATGCCTGTAATCCTTAAGCTGATGAATGTTCCCGCGGAAATCTACAAAGACGCTTTCTATTATATCCAGATAGTTATTGCAGGACTTATTATTGCAAATTTTTATAACCTTCTGGCAAGTGTGATAAGAGCATTAGGAGACAGTATGACACCTTTATACTGCTTAATTATTGCCTCTGTTCTGAATATTTTCCTTGCGCTCCTTTTCATACTTGAATTTCACCTCGGAGTCCCGGGCTCTGCCTGCGCGTTAGTTCTCTCGCAAGCATTCTCCGCTCTGCTCTGTATCTGGTATGTAAAAAAACATTTCCCGATTCTTCATCTCAAAAAACAGGACTGGATTTTTGACTGGAAAGAGGATTACAAATTTGCGCTTGAACATATAAAAGTCGGGCTTCCGATGGCTGCCCAGTTTGCAATTCTGGGCACAAGCATTCTTATAATCCAGAGTGTGTGCAACTCCTTCGGTCCAGATATTATTGCAGCCTTTACCGCCGCTCTCAGAATCGAACAAATCGCGACGCTTCCGATGATTTCTTTCGGTGTCGCGCTGGCGTCCTTTGTCGCTCAAAACTTCGGCGCCGGAAACTTCTCCAGAATCCGCTACGGTGTTAAAAGAGCCTCATTAATTAACGTCGGATTGAGTATTGTTATGGCATTTATTATGCATTTCTGGGGCGGACATTTTGTCAGAATTTTTATCGGATACAAAAATGAAGATATTGTACAAATAGCACACTCCTACCTGTTTGTAAGTTCAATTTTCTACTTCTTCCTCGCGCAAATCTTTATTTACCGTAACGCCCTGCAAGGGCTCGGCAGCACAATAATTCCAATGCTGGCTTCTGCAGGCGAACTTCTCGTAAGGGCTTTTGCTGCAGTTTTTCTGGCTGTGAGAATAGGTTATTACGGTGTCTTTTACGCAGGTCCTATTGCATGGGTAACGGCATCTCTTGTTCTTGCAACAGGATATTACTCCACAATTAAACAGTTTATTTTAAAAGCACAAATTAAATTAAGAAATACAAGAAAGAAAACAGCTTAAAAGAATTTTTAAGAAATTTAACCTGATTTCACACAATAATAATATTATGATATTATTATAAAAGAATAAGGGGATAGAGTATGGAAAATAATAATAAACCGGTCGTCCATTTAATTTCCAGACCGGAAAATATGCTTAAGACTATATACACGGCAGCCAGAACCTGCTATAGTGCAGACACGCCGTTTAATATTTATAACAGTACTGATGATGAAGAAAAAATGCTCAAGCTTATCGAAAGAGTGGTCTCATCAGGACATTATTCAGTAATTGAACATATTCAGGTAACTTTTGCTATTTCAAATGTTTCAAGAGCCTGCACACACCAGTTTGTAAGACACCGCCACATGTCGTTTTCGCAAAAATCCCAGAGATATGTCAAAGAAAAAGGGCAGTTTGACTACATTATTCCGCCTACAATTGAAAAAAATGAAGAATTAAAAACAAAATTCGTTAATTTTATGGAAGAAGTTTCCAGGCTTTATACTGAATTTACGGAAGCCGGAATTCCTGCAGAGGATGCAAGAGCCGTTCTTCCGAACGCTGCTGCCAGCTCTATTGTTGCAAGTTTGAACCTGAGAGAAATGATTCACCTTGCAAACCTCAGGCTTTGCACAAGGGCACAGTATGAAATAAGAACGATGGTAAAAATGATGTGTGACGAATTAATAAAAGTCGAGCCGTGGTTAAAACCATATCTTGTGCCTAAGTGTGAACGGCTTGGTTTTTGTGATGAGGACAAATCCTGCGGAAGGAAGCCTAAACTCAGCTTATGAAAAAACTGGCAATAATACTGACAATTTTATTTCTGCTACTCGTTGCAATATATTTTCTTATATTTAAACCTGAAAAATATCAGGAAAAAGACTTGTATGATTCAATACTGGAACGCGGGGTTATTAAAGTCGGAATAAATACTGATTCAAAACCTTTTGGTTTTTTTGACGAAAAATGGCAGATAAAGGGTTATGATGCGGATTTAGCCCGATATATAGCCCAATATATACTCAAATCTCCTAATGCTGTTGAATTTCATCCTGTAACACCTGCAAACAGAATGCTCAAAGTATCGACAGGCGAGGTGGATATTGTAATTGCGACTATGACAATTACTCCGCAACGAAAGGAAATAATAGACTTTTCTATACCTTATGATGCAGCGGGTCAGGCGCTTTTGGTGCGTTCAAACAGCAAAATTAAATCACTGGCAGATCTTAACGGGTTAAATGTCGGGGTTGTCTTTGGTACAACCGCGGAAAAAAATATGTTAAATCTTGTACCTACCGCAAATATTATCGGATTTAGAAACTATCGTGTGGCTTATCAGGCACTAAAAAACGGTAAAATAGATGCGCTTACCTCAGATGATACAATTCTTAGCAGATTTGTATACGAAGATAAGTCCGTAAAACTGCTTCCTAAAAGGTATACCCACGAGCCTTACGGCGTTGCTCTGCGAAAAGACAAAAGCACAAAAAGACTTAAAGAAAATATTGATTTTGCAATAAAAGATATGCACAAAAAAAATGTAATTTTACGTCTGCGCCGCAAATGGCTTTACAGTTAAACAGTATGCCAGACCCGCTTGAATTTTATGTATGCTTTCAAGAAGCAATCGCAACATTATAAATAAAAGAAATGTCTGCTATTCTCTTTTTTTGAGGGTAAAAGCACACCTGAATATCAAGAGTTAAACTTTGCTTCAAAAACATATTCCGCAGGCCCTGTAAGGAATACATCTTTAGCAGTGTGGATTTTATCACCATCCCAATCTATTTGCACTATACCACCGGGAAGTTCAACTTCTACAGAATTATTGAGACAACCTTTTAAAATACCTGCTACAACACTTGCACAGGCACCTGTTCCGCAGGCAAGTGTAATCCCGCAGCCGCGCTCCCAAACACAAAGTCTTATTTTTCCCGGAGAAAGAATCTTTACAAACTCTACATTTGTTTTCTCAGGAAACTCTGCAGAAGTTTCTATTACAGGACCATACTCTTTTGCCAGTTTCATCAAATCTTCCTCAGGCGAAACAAATATCACAAAGTGCGGATTCCCCATAGAGATTGCATGCCCTTCAAAAACTATATTTTTTACAGCCATTTTATAATTCATATTATTGTTGGGCACAAAAGGGATTCTTGGCGGAAATAATATCGGATTAGACATATTAACTCTTACGGTTCCGTTTTCCTGAATCATAGGGGAAATTATCCCTGCAGGCGTTTTTACTGTAAATTCTCTTTTTTGAACAAAACCACGGTCATACACGTATTTTGCAAAACACCTCATACCGTTCCCGCACATCTGGGCTGTTGTACCGTCAGAATTAAAGAAAAACCATCCGATATCTGCAATTTCTTCATTTATATCAGGAATAATAAGTCCGTCTGCTCCAATACCAAAGTGCCTGTCACAAAGTTTTTTTGCTGTATCAGACATTGATAAATTAAATTTTAAAAATTCTTCATGCTCTAATATAACAAAGTCGTTTCCACAGCCTTGCATTTTGGTAATTTTTATATCCATTTTTGTCCATCCTTTTTGTTGTACAATTATAATTAAAGTATATAAGGGAATTTAGATTATGGCAATAATAAAAGTACAAAAAGGAACTAAAGATATATTACCGTCAGAAATGCCTGTATGGCACTTTATGGAAGAAAAAGCAAATGAAGTTTTTTCAAAATACGGCGCCCGTGAAATCAGAACGCCGATATTTGAAGCGACGGAACTTTTTGCCCGCGGTGTCGGAGATACAACTGATATTGTTAACAAAGAAATGTACACTTTTGAAATGAGTGAACGTTCTCTGACTTTGAGACCGGAAAATACAGCAGGAGTAGTACGTTCGTTTATAGAAAACGGCATGCACAGATTATCTGCGCCTGTAAAACTCTGGTACAAAGGTCCTATGTTCAGATACGAACGCCCGCAGGCAGGCAGGCAGAGACAATTCCATCAGGTAGGGGTGGAAGTTTTCGGGATAAAACAGGCAACTGCTGATGCTGAAGTTATATTAATGGCTGTAAATTATCTTAAAGCTTTAGGCTTAAACGATTTATCTGTAGAACTCAATTCTCTTGGCTGCCCTGAATGCAGAGAATCTTTTAAAACAAAACTGAAAGCAGCTATAAAACCATATTTAAACGAACTTTGCCCTGACTGTCAGGCAAGATATGAAAAAAATCCTTTGAGACTTTTGGACTGCAAAGTGGAAGAATGCAAAGCAATTTATGCAAAGCCTGAAATTCAGAAAATTATACAATCTGACTTTATATGTGAAGATTGTGCAAACCACTTTAACGAATTAAAGGAATATCTTGACGCGCTCGGAATAAAGTATGAGATAAATAAACTTCTTGTGAGAGGTTTAGATTACTATAACAGAACAGTTTTTGAGATAAAATCTAATAATCTCGGTTCGCAAAATGCAGTGTGCGGCGGGGGAAGATACGATAGTCTTGTAAAAAATCTGGGCGGCGAAGACACCCCCGCAATAGGTTTTGCGATGGGCATGGAAAGGCTTGCGTCTCTTATAGGAAATAAAAATGCTGAAAAAATTCAGGCATTCATAGTGTCGAATAATACTCTGGAAGCATTAAAACTTACAGAAGAAGTTCGTAACAAAGGCATGAGCTGTGAATTCGATTTGACAAATAAGAAATTTGTAAAACAGCTTGAAAAGGCTTCAAAAACTGCAAAATACGCTTTTATACTGGGTGAAGATGAAATTACAGCCGGCACTGTTACTGTAAAAAATCTTGAGACGTCTGAACAAAAAAGTTTTAAAAGAGACTGTATTGAATTATTTTAAATGATTAGAAGCATGGCTAAGATACCATTATTTCGGGGAAACATATCCATACATTGCCTTAAAAGGCTTTATTTTCAATAGTTTTAGACGGTTAACCTAAAACCCAGACAATATAAGTATTTTCAAGAAAAAAAGCTTGCATTCTTTTATGGAGTCTGTATAATAGAATTTGTAAATATAAGAAAGGAGTTTTATAATGAACAAAGAAGAATTAGTACAAGAAATTTCTAAGAAATCAAAAGTTACTCAAAAAGAAGCTAACGAAGTTTTATCTGCTTTAATTGAAACAGTTCAAAAAACAGTTTCTAAAGGTAAAAAAGTTACTTTAGTAGGCTTTGGTACTTTTGAACCGCGTAAGAGAGCTGCTAGAAACGGCAGAAACCCTCAAACCGGTAAGGAAATTAAAATTCCTGCTAAGACAGTTCCTGTATTTTCAGCTGGTAAGAAATTCAAAGAAGTTGTTAACGGTAAGTAATTAACAGCTGTATAAGTTTAAAGCGTGTACCTGAAATTTAGGTACACGCTTTTTATATATTGGGGGTAAATGGGAGCAAATGGGGGTAAATGGGGGTAAATGTATTTTAAATTACTGAGTGATTAAGTGACAGAGAATAGAAAAATATAGAAATGCAAGTCAGGTTTTACCTGACAATAACTTACAAGCTGGATATGTACACCTGTCGGTAAAAGCTTTTAATATATCTTCATATTATATTGAATGTTTTTTTATTATTGAGTATTATTATAAAATAACCCAAGGAATTTTATGTCACAAAACAAGCAGCCGAGACAAATTACTGTAGCGGAAATGGCGCCGCACATTCACAGTTTTGCTCCCGGAGAGAATAAAGTTAATAAAATATCGTCCTGGCTGATATCCTGGATAGAGACATCTCTTAAAAATGGAAATATTAAGCCTTATGACTTGCTGCCTTCCAAGGGAGATTTGGCATTTCATACCGGAGTAAGCAAGGGAACAATACAAAATGTTTTTAGAGATGTCGAAGATTACGGATTATTAGAGTCAAAACAAAAAATCGGTACTTATATCAATCCAGAGACAAAAAAGAATATGATAAATAAATTAACATCCAAAAGGGAATTCGCAGCAGAAACAATAAAAAAATATCTATATGAAAATGAATTTAAAACCGGAGATTACCTGATTTCCATACGCAAGTTGAGTAATTTAACAGGAATTTCTGCCGCAACAATAAGGGGAGCAATAGGAACTCTTTTGAATGCAGGAATTATCCGGAAAGAAAATAATGCATTTATTATCACAAGAATGGATTTTGCAATAGGAAATGTTACGGTTAAAACTCTTGTAGAAAAAATTGCCGAAAAAATGAAATTATATATTGCCAATAATTATCAAACAGGTGAAAAACTTCTTTCTAATCAGGAGTGGGCGGCAAAATTTAATGTTAGTATAAAGACAGTACATGATGCTCTAAAATTATTATCAAAAGAAGGCATATTATATACAAGACGCGGCCGGTACGGAACTATTGTAGTAAATAATATAAATAAAAATATGCAGTATGACTATGAAAAAATAGAAATAAAACTGGAAAATTATATTATGAAAAACTGCCAAATAGGCTCCAGACTGCCTTCAATAGCAGAATTAGCAAAACAATACAAAGTAAGTGCCAAAACAGTCAAGAAAGCGCTTGATAATCTTTCAGAAGAAGGATATGTAACTTTTAGCCGCGGCCGTCGGGGCGGAACATTCGTGACAGATATCCCACGGGAAAATGATGGTTATAAGTGGCTTGCAATAAACAGGGATTACATTATAGAGAATTAGACTGATACTTGAAAATAGATTTTGGCATGATATTATAAATATTAGTAAAGAAATGAAAGGAGATAAAACCATCGCAAACGAAGAAAGAAGCCAGAATAAAGGCAAGGATAAGCCTCTGATAAATGAAAGAATCAGAGCAAAAGAAGTAAGACTAATAGATGAAAACGGTAATAATCACGGAATTGTATCGACATCACAAGCGTTAAGAATGGCAGAAGAAGCGGATCTGGATTTAGTTGTTATAAGTCCCAATCAGGCACCGCCGGTTGCAAAGATTTTAAACTACGGCAAGTACAAATACGAATTAGAAAAAAAGGCAAAAGAAGCCAAGAAAAAACAACATGTAATTGATATAAAAGAAATTAAAGTTCGCTATAAAATTGATACTCACGATTATGAAGTACGATTAAAAAATATAAGAAAATTTATTGCACAAGGTAATAAGGTTAAACTGGTCGTAATGTTAAGAGGGCGTGAAATGCAGCATTCTGCGCTTGCAATAGAACTGGCAAACAGATTTATTGCTGATTTAGCGCAAGACCCTGTTATTGTAGAGAAAAAACCCCTTATAGAAGGCCGAAATGTTACAGCCTGGTTTGCCCCGCAAAATTAACAAGGTCAATTACGTAAGCAGTAAAAAAAGACTTGATTAAAAATATTTAGCAAGTAAAATAAATTAGTGGCCTTTAGAATTTAATAAGGCACAAAAAGGGAAGTTGCAGAGCTTGCTCTGCCAATCCCGTGATAATTTAAAATATGCCGCAATAGCTCCCCCAGTGGAGCCGAGAGGCGAAACGTATAGGGAAAATGTAGAGCTTGCTCTACCAACCCTGTGATAATTAAATAAAATATGCCGCAATAGCTCAGTTGGTAGAGCAAGGGACTGAAAATCCCTGTGTCCTTGGTTCAATTCCGAGTTGCG
>CALUSN010000065.1 GCA_944323435.1 Candidatus Gastranaerophilales bacterium
GGAAAATAACAAAAGCTCTGGCGCCTTTTATCGGCATGTTTGCGATAATCGGGATTTTCCATTTCACGGATTTTATTCTGCTGAAATATTATCCGCCTGTTATGAATTTTTGTCTTTTTATGATATTTTTTTCATCGCTTTTTCAGGAAAGAACGGTTATACAAAAAATTGCGCTGGCATCTGATCCAAATTCCAACGAAGCGGTTATGAAATATACAAGAAATCTCACGTATATCTGGGCAGCGTTTACGTTTTTAAACTTTCTCATATCTGTCGGAACGGTCTTTATGTCAGAAAAAATCTGGGCTTTGTATAACGGATTTATTTCTTATCTTCTCGTCGGAATAATTTTTATTATAGAATATATAGTAAGAATAAATTTTATGAGGAAGTATGGATAATTTTAAGGAGCTTTTAGACGAATTTTTAACAACGGGAGAAATCTCTTTTCAGACCGGCGGAACAGTTTCCGACGGCAAGTTTGTAAAGGCTCATCTTGATAAAATGCGCATTGAAATGCAGGATATGAAAGACCAGCTTAAACTGGACAGCAGTTATAACTTTATTTCAACCACAACTCCAAAACACCGCTGGGGCTTTACGTTTCAAATTCTGTATCCGGCACTTACCGGCGGAAAGATTCTTGAAAAAAGAGTTAATTATCCGGAAGATATTAATGTTGAAAACGCGGTTCTTGTAACTACACCTTCATTTCTGGAGGCAATGAGAAAATACGGAGATTTGCCGAAAGTTAATCCGAAAGTCATAATGTCTGCAGGGGCAAAATTGGAGGATAAGACTTTTGAGTTTGCAAAAAGTATTACAGACAGAGTTATAGAGATTTACGGAAGCTCCGAGAGCGGAAGTATTGCCTGGAGAGAGGATTATAGAGACAGGATGAAGCTGTTTAGAGGGATGAAAGTCCTTGAAAATGTGGAAGATTGTACAAAAATTTATTCTGAATACTCTTCCTGCAATCCTGTAATTCTTGAAGACAGAATTAAAGTTTATAATAACGGCGAGATTGAGTTTCTGGAACGCAGAGGAAGAGTTTTAAAAGTTCAGGAAAAGCGGATTATGTCCTCTGATGTGGAAGATGAGCTTAATAAACTGGAATTTGTAAATGAATCATACTGCCTTGAATACGGCGGAAAGCTTGCGGCTTTATGCGTTTTAAACGACGAAGGCAAAATGTTTTTACAAAATAATGACAAACTAACGCTTGTTAAAAAGCTTAAATCCGAACTCAAAGACAAGTTTGAAATTATACCCCAGAGATGGAAATTCTTTGATGAAATACCAAGGAAACAGACCGGAAAGATTGACAGAGAGTTTATAAAAGAACTCTTTAGCCTTAATCTTTCTCTTCCGCTTATTCTAAACCGCGAAGTTACTGAAGGGGTGACAAAATTTAAACTAACGTTTATTCCCAATAGCAATTTTTTCAAAGGTCATTTTGAAAATATGCCGATTTTGCCGGGAGTTGTGCAGCTATTTTTTGCAAACTGGTTTACCGGAAGGGCTTTCGGGCTTGATTGCGCACTCGGGCAAATCAGAAGGATTAAATTTTCGAATATCATTAAACCGCTTGATGTTGTAGAATTGGAGCTTAAAAAAACTGAGTCGGGCGTGAGTT
Source organism: Candidatus Gastranaerophilales bacterium (assembly GCA_944323435.1). Taxonomy (GTDB): domain Bacteria; phylum Cyanobacteriota; class Vampirovibrionia; order Gastranaerophilales; family Gastranaerophilaceae; genus CAG-196. Next base: position 1,637 of record CALUSN010000065.1, read on the forward strand.
TTAAGTATTATAATGAAGAGAAAACTTTTGCAACAGGAATTTTGCCGGTAAAGAGTTTTTTACAGGAATAAATTATGAAAAAAATAGTAACAGAACTAAAAATAAAAGTACCGTTTTACGATTTAGACCCGATGAATATTGTCTGGCACGGGAATTATGTAAAATATTTAGAGCAGGCAAGGTGTGATTTTTTTGACAAACTCGGGTATGATTATATGCAAATGCATGCGGACGGGGTAATGTATCCGATTGCTAAGATGGATTTTAAGTTCATTAAGTCTGCAAAATTTAATGATAACCTGATTATCCGCTGTATTCTAAAGGAACTTGAGCCGGCAATTATTATAAAATATGAAATTATGACGGAATCCGGAGAAAAGATTCTGTCGGCTCATACAATGCAAATAGCAGTTTCGACAAAAACGGGTGAAACATTGTACGAGGCGCCGGAAGTTTTGAAGAAGGCGGTTTCAGTTTAATGATGCGGTAAATCACAGATTTACCACATCCTACTACTGGTTTACCGGAAGAGCTTTCGGGCTTGATTGCGCACTCGGGCAAATCAGAAGGATTAAATTTTCGAATATCATTAAACCGCTTGATGTTGTAGAATTGGAGCTTAAAAGATATGTAGGATGTGGTAAATCTTCGATTTACCGCATCAATAACTTTTACCTGTATAATTATTCATAATCTAAATCTGCAATTTTATGTTTATCCTCAAAATTACACCAATCTATTTCATAATATCCGTTTTTAACAAAATTATTAAATGTTGAATATTTCCAATCTTTTGGCGCAATTTGGTAATGTTTCATCGGATTATAATGAATGTAATCTATGTGACGGTATAAATCTTCTTCATCTCTAATTGTGTGCTCCCAAAATCGTCTTTGCCAAATATCACGCTCTTTGCGTTTGATATTACTTTCTCTTAATTCATAATCTGAAATTGTATTAATATTAATGTTTTTAGAGAATGTGCGTTTTATCAATAAAATTATTTTTGAATACTCATTAATGTTATCGGGCTTTATTAATAAATGTATATGATCATTCAAAACACAAATCGCATAAATCATAAATTTATAATATTTATGTGCATTCTGAATAGAAAATTTTAATAGTTCTATGTTATTAATTATAATATTACGCCTTTTACTCGTGACAATTGTAATAAAAATTATACTATTTGGGATATATAATCTTTTGTAATTCATAAATGTATTTTAACATATATTAAATGATGCGGTAAATCAAAGATTTACCACATCCTACATTTTTGTAATGATTTATGACATCAAATTGCATAATATTTACAATCTTGCGGGTATCAGCTTGAAGAATCTTTTTAACATTTCTTATTCTATATGACAATATATATTAAGTAGGATGTGGTAAATCTTTGATTTACCGCATCAAAAACATCAAAAAACTACATTTTTGTAATGATTTATGGCATCAAATTGCATAATATTTACAATTTTGCGGGTGTCAACTTGAAGAATCTTTTTAACATTTCTTATTCTATATGATAATATATATTAAGTAGGATGTGGTAAATCTTTGATTTACCGCATCAAAAACTAATTTAACAGGAAAAATAATGAAAATAAAAAATTCACTACTCACTACTCACTATTCACTATTCACCATCTTAACAATAATTTCTCTGTCGATATCCGTAAATGCAGCCGTTTTTGACCACGAGATGAAGCTGGAAGAAATTTCAAAAAAACTTCCGGCATTAGAGAGTACAAAGTGTAAATTCTATCAGGAAAAAATTGTTTCGGGTATGCTTCTAAAATCCTCGGGTGATTTTGAGTTTGAAAAAGACAAAGGGGTAACTTTTTATACAACTTATCCGATAAAGAGCACAACTTCTTATAATTCAAAAGATTACAGGCAGATAAATAATGTAATTACAGCTATTTCAAACAAATCGTATTCAAAACTTGAAAAAGATTTCCGCTTCTTTTTCGAAGGCGACGGGAAAAATTGGGATTTAGCGCTCCTTCCAAAGACGGATTCAAAGGCTTATAATTATTTAAAATCAATAGAGATAAAGGGGGCGGGCTCTAAAGTAGAGCAAATAATTATTTTAGCCTGCGATAAGACAGAAACAAAAATCAGGTTTCAATGATTAGAAGAATTATATTTATAATATTTTCAATACTGTTTTTTACTTTTGCTTTTCTTAAGGCAAAACCGGTGGAGGTTGACCTGATGGGGGCGTTTGTGAACCCTAATTCGCAGACGGAAAAACATCTGGTTAAACTGGCAAACATATCTTCCAAAACGGTAAATGTAATTTTTGAGGGTGAAACGCCGGAGGAAGCTGAAGAATTAAAATCGGATTTTCCGCAGATGAAAACCGATTTTCAGGAGGCGGCAGACGTTTACAAAAACTTTCCGGCGAATTTTTTAACAGAAAGAAAGAGAAATCTTCTTAAAGAAAAAAAATATCAACAACTTCAAGAAGAAGCGTTGGAAGGGCTTTACAATCCTCTCGGGATTTATCTTGCGCCGCCTCTAAAAGACCCGTATCTTTTTGCAACTGATTTTGTTCTTTCAAATGCCGGACTCTATGACGACAGCATTAGAGAGTTTGAAGGCAAATATTATGCGGTTTCGCATTTTAAAATTCAAAACAACGATGAATTAAAAACATTAATCAAAGAAGCTGAAGGGAAAAGTATTTATCTTACAGGAACACCTGTTCATTCGTATTTTGCGAGTACAAAATCAAATAACGAGATTAATTTTATTTGTATAATTTCAACGCTTGCACTTATTCTGCTTGCAAAATTCTATTTCCGCTCAATAAAAATCCTGATTCCAATCGGGCTTAGCATTCTGTTTGGATTTCTTCTCGGATATTCTGTTTCGTCGCTTATATTCCATAAACTTCACGTACTTACTTTTGTTTTTTCAACCTCGCTTATCGGGATAAGTTTGGACTATTCCCTGCATTATTTCCTTAAAAAAGACGAGAACGTTTTTAAAAACAGCCTGACTTCATCAATGCTCACGACAGTGATTGCGTTTTTGTTTTTGTATTTTTCTAATATTGAAGTCTTGCGGGAGGTTGGAATTTTTACCGCCTTCGGGCTAATAGGTGTATACCTTTTTGTGCTTATTGTACTTCCGATGTTTGGCGGATTCAGTAATTTTAATACATTTAAGCGGATAAAACTTCCTAAAAAACTGATTCTTACTGTTGTTTTAGGAGTAATAGTTTTAGGGAGTTTTAATATAAAATTCAACGATAATATCAAGAGTTTCTATACTCCGCCTGAAAATTTATTGAAAGCTGAAACCCTTTACAAAAAGGTTTTCAATTCCGGAAACAGTGAGTTTTTAATAATTCAGGGCAATAGCACTGATGAAATTCTTGAAAAAGAAGAAGCGCTGAATATTCAGGATTCAATCGGGCTCAAGAATTTTGTTTCTTCAACAAAAAGGCAGGAAGAAAATTTAAAGCTGGCTTCCGGGTTGTATCAGGCGGATTTAAAAAATTATGAGTCAAAAACGGGTATAAAATTTGAGCCGTCAGAGGGAAAAATTTATGATGTGGAAAAGTTTCCTCTAAAATCTCAGTTTTCTCTTGATGATAACACATCATTTGTAATTGTAAAAAATCCTGTCAACGGGAGTATAAATCCGGCGGATGAAATATCTAAGATGATGCAAATAAGAAGAATTGACTGCCTGATGCTTCTTCCTTGCACACTTGCGGTTTTGTTTATTCTTCTGAGTTTTATGTATGGTATAAAAAACGCTTTCAGGATAAGCATATCACCGGTTCTCGGAATTTTATTTACCGTTGGAATTTTATCGCTGTTTGGCGAAAGTCTTAATCTTTTCCATATTCTCGGACTGTTTCTGATTGCAGGTTTTAGTCTTGATTATTCCATTTTCAGGCTAAATTGCGGCGGAGAATCAAAAGACGCCGTATTTATGTCCGCTGCTTCAACCGCGTTTTCATTCCTGCTTCTCTCTTTCACCGGATTTAAACTCGTAAGTTCAATCGGGCTTACACTGTTTGTCGGAATACTGGTTTCCTATATTTTAAGCCTTGTTATGATTAAAACAAAAACTAATTAACTATTCTTCAGGCTTAATATCAAGCTTTGAAAAGGTTCTGGTTGCTTTGGCAAATTTATAAGTCCCCGGCGGTGTTGTTGCAGCAAGCGAAGCCGCAAATCCGGCAGATACGCCGATTATAATCCCAGCTACCGTTGCCAGAACAGTTTTAATTTTAGACATTTTTTTAGAAAGTGCAATAGGTATTGCAGCACCGATTACGCCGCCTGTGCCTACAATCAGACGGGATAAATTTCTTCTCTTTTTAATATCTTCTTCTGAAGAATTTTCTCTCACAAACTTCTGTATTTTAGGCGCAGATTCCATAACATCTCTGTATGCTGATTCAAATTTTTCTGCCTGATTATAAGGAACGCTTAGTTTACCGGCTTCATCTCCCTGAGAATCAATAACCCTGTAGACTGTTCTTCCGTTTGTATTTGTACCTAATCGTTGAATATTACCGTATGAATTCTGTTTAAAACCGGACGGCGTGACGTTAATCATATCAACCATAAAACCACCTTCACACTTACTCTATTATATTTATAAACAACTCAAATAACAATAATTTGCTAGTGTATTAAGAAATATAAAGATAAATTTTCAAAAATCTGTTGCAAAAATTTGTTAGCCCTGTTACCTTTATTATATACAAAAATGAAGCATGCGGAGGCTATATGAAAAAATTTTTAACATTTCTGTTTTTTATGGTTATTTTAGCCGGTACGGTCTGTGCAAAAGATTTTAGATTTGCCCAAATCAGCGATGTAAAATTCTCTAAAGCAGAAGAAAATCAGCAGCTTCAGAAGATAATAAATGATATAAACAAAGATAAAGATATTGAATTTGTGGTTTTTACCGGCGATAATATCGCAAAGCCGTCAGCAGATAATCTTAAAGCTTTTTTGGATGAAGCAAAAAAACTAAAATGCCCGTTTTACATTGCTCTTGGCGATAACGATGTTAATAAACTCAAACACTTGAGCAAAGCAGATTATATTAAAATTATAAAAAAGAATGTTAGAAAATATAAACCGGATAAATTTAATTATATTTTTGAAAAGAATGATATGATTTTTGCTGTTTTAGACGGCTCAAAGGAAGTTATTCCGGGAACAAACGGATATTATAAAGAAGATACTCTCAACTGGCTTGATACAGAACTTGCTAAATATCCGGATAAATACGTAATAATATTGCAGCATTTCCCTATAATACCGCCTTCCGATAAAGAAACTTATTATACATATAAACCTGAAAATTATATGGCAATTCTTGCGAAACACAAAAATGTAAAAGCTGTAATTTCAGGTCATTTTGATGTAAACAGTGAAATAGAAAAGAACGGCATTTTTCATATAACTACAGCTTCAGTTCCATACTACAGAATTATAGATATATTAAACTATGATTCTGAAACTCCTGTAATCTGGGCACAGCTTAAATATTAATTACCTGCTGAACCGGTCTAAAATCTTTTGTGTTGCTAAGGTTCCGCAGAATAATGACAGAAATATTACCGGAATCCTGTATTTTGCCTTCATACGTTTTGTAAGCGCGCTTGATGCAGACAAAAATATCAGCGGTACAAGAGTATCATTAACCAGATATCTGGTTGTATGCTCCAGCTTTTTCTCCAATTTGTTATTTTGTGCAATTTCAATCGCATCAGCCCCTATCATGCCCGAGGATAAAATTTTAATTTTAGGTAAGTCTGATACACTGGTATAAAGTATATTTCTGGTGTTTTCATCAGTAAATTTAGAAAGGTTATTTTCTATATATTCTGAAACTTTACTCTTTTCTAATTCAATACTTTCCGAATTATCCGGCTGTTCAAAATTCGTCTTTGAAAGCAGGTAATCAGCACTTAAAGCCCCGATAATTCCGGCTGCCGTTGACATAAAGCCTGATGCCAAGTCTTTTATTATATCTTTTGTATATTGAAGAGAAGTTTTTATACCGCGCTTTATTCCTGATTCATTAAATTTTTTTGAAATATTATCAATAATCTTATTATAAAGTCTTGTACGGGTAATTTTATTAGAAACCGCCTGATGGGCAAACATGCCTAATGCTGCCCCTGACAATATCAGACTGTCTTTGACAAGAAATTTATCTTTATATTTAGGTGTTGCCGTTTTGTAATCTTTATACGTTTTGTAACAGCCGCTTGCTATAAAAACTCCGGCTGAGAGAGTTGAAGATTCCAGAACTTTATTTATTAATTCCGACGATTTCATATTCAATATCTAATCATAAAAATAGTTTTATATTAAAATAAAAGTATGAAAAAATTTTTTTTGCATGCCATTTTAATAATTTTTGCTCTGTCTATGATTATTCCGTTTTTTATGATGTTTTTAATCTCACTTAGCGGAAATGAAAATATTTTTACGGAGTATAAAAATCTAAACTTATCCTTTATTGCATATAAAAATGTTTTTTCAGCCATTCCTGTTGTAAGATATTTTCTGAACAGTTTTATAGCAGCCGCTTTTACGACACTGGGGCAGGTTATTATTGCTGCGCTTGCCGGCTACGGGTTTGCAAGAAAAAATTTTCGCGGAAATAATTTTTTGTTTTTTGTAATTCTTCTTACAATGATGATTCCGCCGCAGGTTAATATAGTACCTCTGTTTTTTATAATGAGTAAATTAGGCTGGATAAATACTTATCAGGCACTTATTGTCCCCGGAATTTTTGGAGGATTTGGCGTATTTATGATGAGACAGTATTTCCTAAACTTCTCCGCAGATTTAGAAGAAGCTGCTATGCTGGATGGCTGCAACAGCTTTCAAACGTTTATAAAAATAGCTCTGCCATATTCGGTTCCGGCAATTGTAACCCTCGGAATATTTACATTTGTAACAACCTGGAACAGTTTTATGTGGCCGCTTATAGTAACAAATTCGGATAGCATGCGGACACTTGCAGTAGGGCTTACAATTTTTAAAAGTTCTTTTAGGGAAATAACTCTTTGGGGGGAACTTATGGCTTGTTCTTGTATTTGTTCAATTCCGGTAATTTTAATTTTTATAGCAGGTAAAAAATATCTTATTAATAATCCGCTGGAAGGAGCTGTAAAAGAATGATAATTGATTCACATACACATATTGGAAATTCATTCTGGGGACAATTTTCTCCTGAATACTTACTGGAAACTACCCGAAATGCAGATATTGTTATTTGTTCAAATCTTGAAGGTATAGACAGTTACACAGGAAAAGACGAATTAGAATGCAATAGGGCTATGCTGGAAGTTTCAAAAAAATATTCTAAGATTAAGCCGTTAGCTGTATGCGAAGCTGACAGGACTAAAAATGCTGACAATATCAGGAAACTTTTATCAGAGCACAAACAATTTGTAGGATTAAAATTTCATCCGGAATTCACAAAACTTGCTGCAGATTCAGAAAAATATGACGATTATCTTCTGGCTGCCAGAGAATACGGCATGCCCTGTCTATATCATTCAGGCCATATAAAATCATGTTTTTCTTCTCCGGAATTAATTTATAAAAAGGCAAAACAGTTTCCTGATGTTCCGGTTATTCTAGGACACCTTTCTACCGGACCGAAAAGTTCACATATAAAGGCTGCAAAAATAATAATAGAATCCATTGAACAGGAAACAGCCACTTTGTATACCGATATTTCGTGGGTAGAAACAGAAGATGTCATTATGCTTATAGATATGCTAAGAAACACGAAAAAAGGTGATTATACAAGCCGGATACTATGGGCTTCAGACGCTCCGGTAGGGGATTTTAATCAGAAAGAAGAATTGTACTCTAAAAATCTAAAAGAATTTCAGGAAAAGATTCTTAACCATTATAAAGATGAAAAACTCTTGAATGGTTTGATGTTTGAAAATGCAGCCAAATTATTCAAACTGTAAATTCATTATCAGAATCAATTTGTTTTAAAACAGAAATTACAGCTTCCGGCGCAAGCCCTACAATATTTTCAAAACTTCCTTCATATTTATCAAGAAAACCGGAAGGAAGTTCCTGAATTCCGTAACTTCCGGCTTTATCAAGCGGGTTAAATCTCTCTATATATTCTTGAATCATTTCATCAGAAAGTTTGTTGAAACGCACATAACTTGTTGTAGATATAAGTGCAGCTCTGTTTGTATGTGTATTAATTCCGCAGGTTGAAGTTACTACTGAATGAGTTACGCCGGCAAGATTTTTGAGCATTTGAAACGCTTCTTCTGGTGAATGAGGTTTGCCTAGAATTCTATTGTACAACACAACAACAGTATCTGCCGCAAGAACAATTGAAGTCTTATCAACACGGTTTACAACTTCCAGACATTTGTGTGTTGCAAGATCTTCGATTTTTTCATAGGAAAAAATGTCATCTGTCAGTTTTTCATCATAATTTGAAGGGATTACTTCAAATTTGAGACCTAATTCCGTAAGAATTTTTTTTCGACGCGGTGAATTTGAAGCAAGTATTAATTTCATCATACCTCTTTTACGTTACGAATTTATTATTTCTTCACTAGTATCCGTTTTCTATAAACTCTCTGTTTCTGAATTTTGCACCTAAATCATTTGCAATTTTTTCACAAACAGAAGTATCAATATAGTGAATTTTATCAAAACCAGTTACAACAGATGCTGTAACTTCTATGCCTTCGTCAGCACAAGCCTTAATAAATTTTTTAACTTCTTCATAAGCATTTTTGATTTTTGGTTTGCAAATATTATCATAATCGGTTTCATTTGCAGCATTCAGGCTTACTGAAAAGGAATCAATCAATCCTTTAAATTCTTTAGGAATATTAGTTTTGTAAATAGCATTTGCATGACCGTTAGTGTTAACCCGAATTTTTGTTTCCGGATAATTTTTTCGGAGATATTTGCAAAATTCCTTCATCATTTCTCTTCTTAAAAAAGGTTCGCCGTAACCGCAAAAAACTACATTTTGGGGAGTTGGAATGTAGTTTTCAAATTGACTTATTATATCCTCCAGCGTGTAATTATCATCATGCCACATTTCAGCACCGCATACATCATCCTTTTGAGTTCTCAGGCAAAATATACAGGAATTTGTACAGGAATTTGTAAGATTAACATAAACAGTTTCAGGATGTTCATTTTTATCTATAGAATAAACCAGTGTATACATAGTAAAATCTCCAACTGTTAAAATTATAATACAAAAATAACATTAGAATTTATGCTTGAAATTAAAAAATGTTTATGAGAAAATTGTCAGGTAATGATTTCTATTAAGGCTGGGTAGCTCAGTTGGTGAGAGCGCACGGCTCATACCCGTGAGGTCGAGAGTTCGAATCTCTCCCCAGCTA
>CALUSN010000066.1 GCA_944323435.1 Candidatus Gastranaerophilales bacterium
GCGCCTTTCATCCAGTTAACACGCCCGTAGTGCTCGCAGCCCCATTCGTTAAAGACAATATCTTTTCTCATATTTGCAAAATCTAAAATATCTTCAAACCACACGCCTTGATAAGCAAGGTTATGAATTTCAAAAACATTTTTAGTCTTTGACCAGAATTCATCAAACTTGTAATTTGCTTTAATATATAAAGGTATCATGGCAGTATGCCAGTCGTTAGAGTGAATTATATCTGCTCTAAAATTAAGCTGCTTTGCGTATTCAAGCGTTGCAAGAGAGAAGGCAATATATCTTTCGTGTTCATAGCGCGGGTCCAGCCATTTAGGATAAACTTCCTGAAAGCAGGAAAAATACCAGTCATTTTGCACAAAAAATACGTTAATATTTGTTCCGGGAAGTTTTGTCATATGAAGTTTAAATTTTTGCGGCGAAGAGCCGAACGTTATCCACATTTCGGAATTCTCAAGCTCTTTCAAACCCCATCTGTTGTAGTCAATACAACCGTGAAGAGGAGTAAAAATTGCTATTTCAGCATCTTTTTCAAGCGCCTTAGGCAAACTTCCCACAACATCAGAAAGCCCGCCGGCTTTAGAAAACGGTGCAACTTCCGCCGATGCAAATAATATTTTCATAAATTTTACTCCTGATTTTTATAACGGACATATTTGTGATACCTGATTATAATCCGTTAATTTTATAAAATCAAGAAAGTGTTATCATCAAAAGGCGGTTCTTATAAAGAACCGCCTTTTTCCTGTTCCAATCTATCTCAACTCATTAGGCTGAAAACGCGTAAAGTTATTCAAATATCCGCCAATCGGAAGCATTGTGTCTGTTCTGTCGAACATTTCCTGAGGCCCCATCCTTGCCTGATTTTGCGCTTCGATTTTTGCATTATAATCACTGTTTTGCTGATATTGATTTACTTTTAACTCCTGATAACAGCCTAATTTTTCATCATTTGCTTCAATTGCACGGCATTGTTGTATACCGTTTTCAAACTCAACTCTTCTTTTATACCAGTAGGCGGCAGTTTCATTTAGTTTCCCGAGCCCCTTCGGCTCTTCTACATCAACAAAAGCAGGCGGTACAAAATCTTTCCACTCCGGCTCGGTCAGCCCGTCGAGACTTACAATCTCTTCCGCGCTTATGCAAAGAGGTGCTAACAAAGCCAATAAAACGATAATCTTTTTCATCTGAATTCCCTTTTTTAAAATTATAACATATTTATGACAAATCAGCCAGAGGCATAAATACTTTTACGCAAAAACCGCATTCTTCATTTGAATAAAGCCGTATTTTCCCGTTCATGGCTTCTACAAGCCCTTTTACAATAAAAAGCCCCAGTCCGGTTCCCCTTGTTGTGCGTGTTGTGGAATCGTCAACTCTTGTAAACTTGTCAAACAGTGTTTTTAATTTCTCCCGCGGAATAACATCGTATTCATTTTTTACACTAATCACAAGATTCTTTTCCTGAATTTCATAATCGAGTATTATTTGTGATTCGTCTTTAGAATATTTGATTGCATTTTCTATCAGGTTAACAAAAACCTGCTCTATTCTGTCAGTATCGGCAAGAATGTCTGTATTACAATTTTCAAGATTATTAACTATTTCTTTATTTGTATCGTTTCTGACAAGCATTATTGAATTTTCAATAATTGTATTTACCGGAACAGGAACAATATTTACATTCAGCCTTGCCCCCTCAATATCCGGAATTACAAGCAAATCTTCTATCATACGTTTTAACCTTTCGGACTGCTTTTTTATGACTTTCAAAGATTTTTGTCTTGTTTCATCATCAATTTGTATATCCTGTCTTAATAATCTTGTAGTATAGCCCAATATACTTGTCAAAGGTGTTCTGAATTCATGGCTTACGGTATCTACCATGTTAGAGCGGAATTCGTTTACCTGCTTTAATTCTTTGTTCTTCTTTTTTAATTGAATATACGATTTATGAATCTGGTTAACCATCCTGTTAAACTCATTTCCGAGAAAAATAAGTTCAAAAGGGGTAAATATATTGGTCAAAAGTCTTATTCTGCGTTCGTAGTTTCCTTTTGATATCGCAATTATTGCCTTAAATAACTGACGTATATTGATATACAGGTAATATGTATATAATCCTACAACAAAGAATACGGTAAATATTGTGACAAGAATAGAAAGTACTATTTTATTGCGGTTATAATCAATCGCATGCTTTGTTACCGCTTCAGTTGTATTTACAATAATAGTAACTTCAGGTTCACTCTTTTTGAGATAAACCAGCGGCTGATTCTTTGTATCGCCGTAAATTGTAGCCCTGTCCACATTAAGTTTTTCCGGCAGTTCCGAAAGACTCTTTTCATAACCCTCTTTTGTGTAATTGCTGGAAGCAACAAGATCATTATCAACAATAACGTAAATTTGCCGCTTGTCATCCGTAAGTGTCTTAAACAAATTTGTCTTAAGATTTTCCATGTTAAGCACAGCAACTAAATACCGCCCGTCTTTCATTTTGCGGTCAAAAACGGCATAGTCATCCTGAAGGCTGTATATTTTATACTTTTCAAGGTCTTTTTCACTGACAACAGTAAGCTCTGTATAAAAAGGCAGGTTTTTGATAATTGTATCGAGATACTTTTGTTCCTGACCGCGTGATTTATAGTATTCAAGCGTAACAATTATTTGTTCCAATTCATTATTAATTGAATGCACAAAAACATCAACTTCTTCTGAAACAATATTAGCAATCATTACAGCTGCTGAACGAAGCTGGGCACGGTTTGACTGCTGGTTTATGTTGCTTATAATTATTCCGCTCACTGTCATAGGAATAAGCACTGCAAAAAAGATTACAATAATAATCTGCTCAGCTATTTTTAAATGTCTTTTGCTAAAAAACTGTGCCATTATATTTAATTTTATAATAAAAAAAGAAAGAATATACTTTTTTATCACATTTTGTTTTATAATATCATCATGTACGATTTAGCCAAAATACTTCCGCATAAACAACCGATGATTTTTTTGGATGACATTTTAGAGGTTGATATTGAAAATAACAAATTGTCCTCTGTATTCAAAGTTTATCCGGAAAAAGTTTTTTTTGAAGCGGGAAAAGGCATAAATTCTCTTACGGGAATTGAATTTATGGCGCAGACAATCGGGGCTTACGCTTATTTTAAAAATAAATGCGCTGAGCCCAAACCCGGTTTGCTTCTGGGTACAAGGCTTTATAATAACAAAATTCCTTATTTTAAGGCAGGAGAAGAGTATAAAGTTTGTGTACACGAGATTTTTACGGATAACCAAATTGCCGTTTTCGACTGTTTAATATATGATAAAAGCGGGGAAGAAATTGCAAGCGCAACGGTCAATACTTATCAGGGAGATAATATAGAGGAGTTACTTGAGAGTGGTGAATAAATGGGTTTTAATAACAGGAGCAAGCAGAGGAATCGGTAAAGGTACGGCTTTGTATCTGGCAAACAGCGGATATAATTTAGTTCTTCACTGTTCAAAAAATCCCGAAAGACTTTCTGAACTCCAAAAAGAAATTGAGAAAAAAGGCGTGCTTACAAGAGCGCTCGCTTTTGATATAAAAGACAGAAAAGAAACCGAAAAAATTCTTCTGGATGATATAGAAAAAAACGGCATGTATTATGGTATCGTTCTTAATGCCGGTATTGCAAAAGACAACCCGTTTCCTGCAATGGAATATGAGGAGTGGGATGACGTTTTAAGAACAAACCTTGACGGGTTTTATAATGTCTTAAAACCGCTTATTATGCCGATGATTCAACAGAGGAAAGGGCGGATAATTGTAATGTCCTCAATTTCAGGTCAGTGCGGAAACAGAGGGCAGGTAAACTACAGCGCTTCAAAGGCAGGCTTGATAGGGGCGGCAAAAGCCTTGAGTCAGGAAGTTGCAAAGCGTAAAATTACCGTAAACTGCATTGCCCCGGGGATGATTGAAACCGACATGACAGAAGAACTGCCGGAAGAAGCGGTTAAGCAGATTCCGATGAAGAGAATGGGAAGCGTAAAAGAGGTTGCGAGTCTTGTAAATTACCTGATGAGCGAAGATGCGGGGTATATTACAGGTCAGGTAATTGCCGTAAACGGAGGGCTTTATTTATGAGAAGAGTTGTTATAACAGGAATGGGAATAACCTCAGCCCTTGGTTCTACGACAGAAAGTGCATTTGAAAGACTTAAAACGTACAAAAACTGCGTAAAACACTGGGATAAACTTGACGAATACGATAGATTAAATTCCAAACTCGGCTCTTTTGCGAAAGGGTTTGTTGTTCCGGAGCATTTTACAAGAAAAGTCCGCCGTACAATGGGTGAAGTAGCTCTGATGGCAACGGTTACCGCGGAAGAAGCCCTAAAAGATGCAGGACTCTTAGGGGATGAAATCATAACAAACGGAAGAACCGGCGTAAGTTACGGTTCATCAACGGGTTCGCTGGACGCCATTCTTGATTTTTACTCAATGTGTATTGATAAAGAGGTTAAACTCCTTAATTCCGGCTCTTATATTAAAATGATGCCGCAAACAACTGCCGTTAATATTTCTCTCTATTTTAAAACCCACGGGCGTCTCATTCCGGCTTCAACTGCATGCACCTCGGGTTCAATGAGTATCGGATACGCTTATGAAGCAATAAAAGACGGATATCAAGACGTTATGATAGCAGGCGGAGCCGAAGAAATCCACCCGACTCAGGTCGGAGTGTTTGACACTTTGTACGCAACAAGCAGTAAAAATGATACGCCTGATTTAACCCCGTCTCCTTTTGACCGTGACCGTGACGGGCTGGTTATAGGAGAAGGCGCGGGAACTTTAATCTTAGAAGAGTATGAGCATGCAAAAGCCAGAGGAGCAAAGATTTATGCAGAAATTGCAGGGTTTGCAACAAATACTGACGGAACGCATATTACTAACCCGAATAAAGATACGATGGCAGAAGTTATGAGACTTGCCTTAAATGATGCAAAAATTTCTCCGGATGAAATCGGATACGTTAATGCGCACGGAACAGCAACAATTAACGGTGATATTGCGGAGACAAACGCAACGGAATCGGTATTTAAAAGAGAAGTTCCGATAAGTTCAATCAAGAGTTATACCGGACATACCTTAGGCGCCTGCGGCGCCATTGAGACAATCTTATCAATTGAAATGATGAACAATAAGTGGTTCTGCCCTACATTAAATCTCAAAAACATTGATGAAAACTGCGGAAAGCTGGATTATATAAAAGACGAAGGCAGAATTATAGATACCGAGTTCGTTATGACAAATAATTTTGCGTTTGGCGGAATTAACACTTCTATTATTCTGAAAAAATGTTAAAATAATAATAATGAAAAAGATATTCACATCTATTTTTGTATTAATAACACTTACCCTCTGCTGTATAGGAGCAGAACGTCCGCGCTGGGTCGGATTGCCTATTTATGTGTATATTCCGGAATACGGCAAAATGAGCTCTATGATGAAAGAAGCTTTTCTTTCCTGGGAAGAACGCTCAAATTCTCTTGTACGATTCAAATTTGTAGACAGTCCTTCGAATGCAAATATTGAAGTCGAATTTGTGGATTTTGTAGCAAATTGTAGTGATATCCGCGCGGTTGGATGTACGGAGATGGTAACACGTGCAGGCCAGTATTATAAATCCTATGTTACAATCGGAACAAAAGAATATATAAGAAAAATTGAAGGCGGTAAATATATCCGCAAAATGGTTACAAGATCGAGAGAACATATTTACGGCGTAATGCTTCACGAAGCAGGACACTCAATAGGGCTCGGCCATTCATCCAACAGTAAAAGTATAATGTTTCCGCAGGATTTAGATTCAATGCAGTATCTTACAGATGATGATTTAGAACTGCTTTATAAAAAATATCACTAATTATTTATTTAACTCATACAAAAATCTTAAACCCTCAAGAGTTAAATAAGGATTAACAAAATCAAACTGCCTGTTCATATATTTTGAAATAAGAGAGGAATATCCTCCTGTTGCAACAATAACGGCTTTTTCGCCGAGTTCTTTTTCACACTGCAAAATCAAACCTTCTATAGCACAGGCAGAACCTCTGATTACACCGGACAAAATAGCATCGGCCGTATTGTTTCCTATTGCTTTATCCACGGTATCCGCTTCTATTTTAGGAAGTTTTGACGTACTTTTGTTTAATGCTTTAAATTGAAGATTCAGCCCCGGCATTATAACACCGCCAAGAAAATCCCCGTTTTTATCCAGAATATCGAAGGTTGTAGCTGTTCCTAAATCAACAATTATAGCCGGTTTTGAATACAACACATACGCGCCGCAGGCATTCGCAATCCTGTCTGCGCCGGCTTCTTTTGGATGTTTTAATTTTAATTTAATCCCTGTATTTAATTTGTTTGTCAAAAATATTGAATCTATGTGAAAAACATTATCAATAGCAGTTTTTACTGTTTTATTTAATTCGTCAACAACAGAAGCGGTTATACAGGCACTTATTTTATATTTTTTAAACAAAGTGTGAAATAAAATCTCATATTCTTCTGAAGGAAGCTCTTTATCAGAAGGCAGTCTGAATGTTTCAAGAATATTTTCATTATCAAACACGCCGAGTGTTATATTTGTATTTCCTATATCCACAGCAAGCAGCATTAATCTTCTCCGTAATTTTTCAGCATTGAATCAATAATCTTAAGCATCTCGTCACGATAAGATTTCGGATTTGTTATTTCACATTTGTCATCATATCTCAGGAGTCTGGAAAGTAAAATATCCTTATTTTCACCGTGATTAGAAACAACTATGCTTTTTCCGTCAAATTTTTTCAATAAGCGTTCGTTTTCGCGCAAATTATATCTCTGAGCAAGAGCTCCTTTCAGTTCAAACACAACAACCTGACCGCTGTGTGATTGAACATATTTTTCGCTCAAAACATGCAAACCTGATACTCTTGAAACATCTATAACTCTGTTTTTATTTTTACTGATTACCTGAAAATATGTTTTTCCGTTGGATTCAAACATACTGACAGGAATACACTCAAGTATTGTTCCGTTTTTGAACATCAAATTAACTTTTCTTGTTTCTGCAACTGCAAGTTCAAAAAGTTCTGCGGTAATCTGATACGTCCCTTTTTCAACTCTTGCTATTTTTTTGTTAGAAAATCTGTTAAGTTTCTCAATCAGGCTGTCAAAAATCTTATTACATCTTGAAGCCATTTCCTGTTTAATTACACTTTGCAGTATTTCCATCAAATTAATATCATTTCCGGTAAGTTCCAGGCCAAAAGGCATGCTTGTTACAATATAATGGTTATGAATTTTGGGAATATTTATTCCGCAATATCTGCAGGTATTTATATATTTACTTACCACACTGTTATTAAAAACAGGTATTTTTTCATTTTTATTTAAAATTCCGATAAGTTCCTGCATAGTATAATTACCGCTGAGCAAAACTTTAAGCGTTTTTAAAACCTGCATTGAGGACAAATTTGTCTTAACGGATACTTTAACCATTATAAATATTCCTCATATTTTTTAACTTATTTATAATTAACTGTTTAAACTCTTCCGGCTCAAGAACCTTACAATCAGCGCCGAATGACAGAATTCTCTGTGCAGCAATAAAATCATTATAATAAGAACCTTCTACAACAATCCCTTCAGGTGTTGTCTCGGTAACTTTTTCATTTTCGTCCAAATCAACAGGATGTTTCAATAAAAATTTAATGTTTATATTAGCCGTATTAATACTGCCTGCGCCTATACAGCGTGACAAAACAGATTTTATTCTTTTTATATTTAAGACAATAGATTCGCGTTTATCAAAATCAAAACCGTACAAATACACACTATCGTTACGTAAAACAACGCTTCCGGCTGAAATATTTTTTATTGCCGGTTCTTTTGCCGAAGGATTTTTATATTCAAGTGTCAATATTTTATTCTGCTCGCAATCACAAACAAGTTCTTTTATAAAATCAATGTTATAACTCTTGAGTATTGAAATACCATACAGCATTTCCTTTACTTCTTTATCATCAACATATTCCGCAAGCTTTTTGAAAAGTGCATCATAACTAAGCATTAACTCAATGCCGGAGCGGTTTTTTATCCTCTTATAAGCTCTTTGCAAAATAACTATTTCTTCTTTTATAAGTTTCAGGGCAAAAGGGTGTTCCAAGAGAGTATACTTATAACCTGTTTTTGCAGTTGCACTTGTAATCTCGCATCCGGCTGATCTAAGTGTATTAATATCAATTCTCAAAATATCGTCGGAGTGTTCCGGTTCCATAATTTTCAATTTTATAAAAGCTTCTCTGATTTCATTAAGAGATCTGGGTGCTTCCATAAGAAGAGTAAGAAGAACAATTGCCCTTACTCCGGTTAGAGAAACCTGATTCAAGTCTGAAATTTCCGACGTTTTTAACAAAAAAAATTCCCTCGTTCTGCTTTTATATTATTTACACAAATTATTCAAATATTCAACAGTTCTGTCGCAATACATTCTATCCTGCGAAGAAAACGGTAAAACATCTCCGTCTAATTCTTTTTTTATTTTAGCAATAACACTCTGGCGCTTACTTTTCGGAACATAATCTATTTTTGTAACAACCGTAAAAACAGGAAGATTATATGTTTCTATCCATTCGCGCATTTGAAAATCATTTTTTTGAACATCGTGTCTTGCATCAATAAACTGTACAAGTGATTTTATTTGTTTTCTGTTCAAAAGATATTCTTCCAGATATTTTTGCCAGCGTGCCTGAGCTTCTTTGGAAACTTTTGCGTATCCATATCCCGGAAGATCTGCTATCATAAACATATCAGCAAAATTAAAGAAATTTATCAACCGTGTTTTACCCGGAGTGTTGGAAGTTTTAGCGAGTTTTTTATTATTAGCAAGTGCGTTAATAAAAGACGATTTTCCGACATTTGAACGTCCGAGCAGCGGAAATTCCGGAAGTTCGAATTCCGGACACTGGGAGAATTTTTCTGCGCTTATTATAAATTTTGCATTAATTTGACTCATGAATTATCTTTCTCTTTCTCACATAATGATAATTTGGCTGCTTTTTTGTTAATGTTTGGCTTCACCCGGCCTGCTATTTTAATCACTCCCGTCTCCGGTCTTTTCCCTTTCTCTTGCCCTGTGTGTTACAAGAGAAAGAAGTTTATACACTTTTTCATTATTCACAACCGTAATTTGAGCCTTGTCTTTCATTAAAGAGACATCTACAGACGGTTTATGTTCAAAAATATTACCTGTTTGAATACTTACAATCTGGATAAAATTATCCCTGAGAATGCTGAGGGGTTCTTTCAAAAATATTTCAAAAGTCTTAAAAATATTCATACATACCGCTTTAAACTTTAGTACGAATATTGTATAATACTTAAAGGTAAATGTAAACATGGACAATGGTGAAAAAGAATACATAGAATCTTTCAAGACATACTTGAGTGTAGAGAAGAATTTTTCTTCACACACATTAAGTGCTTACGAATCTGATATAGTAAGTTACATTCTCTGGTTAAACGGGGTAAGCTGTATTAATGCGGATTTTAACAAACTAAGGGAATACCTGCATTTTATACAGAGGTTTGATTACAAAAAAAGCACTATTGCAAGAAAAGTTGCCGCATTAAGAACATTTTACAAATTTTTATTTCGTGAGAGATATATTGACTCTGACCCTGCTATTTCATTATCCGCACCTAAAAAGCCTAAATCGCTGCCAAAGTTTTTAACTCCGGAGGAAGTCGAGCAAATTTTAAACAATGTCAAAATAGACACTCCTGCAGGATTCAGAAACAGAGTTATATTAGAACTTTTGTGGGCAACAGGCATGCGAGTATCGGAATTAAGCAATCTCAATTTCGGGGATTTGAATCTTGAAGAGAATGAGATAAGAGTTTTCGGAAAAGGTGCAAAAGAGCGCATTGTACTTATGTCAGAGAGGGCAAAAAAATTTCTTGTGCAGTACATAAATTCTGCACGGAATCTTCTTGCGCCCGGATATGAAATCGGAGAGATTACTGACGAAGCGCCGGTGTTTATAAATAATACCGGATACAGGCTTCAAAACAAGACAATAAGACTTGTTATAAATGAAACTGTCGAAAAAATTGAGCTGCCGAAGAAAGTAACACCGCACGTATTCCGCCACAGCTTTGCAACAAAGCTTATAGAAAACGGAGCAGATTTAAGGGTAGTTCAGGAGCTTTTAGGGCATGCCGGAATATCAAACACACAAATTTATACTCACATATCTATGAAGCATATGAAAGATGTTTACGAATCGGCTCACCCGCATGGCAGTTGAGTGATTGAGAAATGCAGAGTGCGCCGGCATTAACAGAATTAAATTATTGTCGGGCTAAAGCCCGACCTATTATCTTTCCTCATAATGACGTGAGACTTGCAGATTTACCTGCCGAAGTGCCGTCATTGCGGGGGTAAATGAATTAGGTTAGTAAGTGAAACTACAAATCGGGAGTCATTGCGAGGCACGTAAGTGCCGCGGCAATCCATTTAGTCTTTGTTGGGTTTCACCCAACCTGCATTTCTTACCTTGTGGAGCAAACTCCACACTACTATTTTTATTTCCTCAGTCACTTAATCACTTAGTCACTCAGTCACCAATAACTCCTCTTGATCACTCTCAAACAATACATTCACTCCTACTATTCACCAATAATTATTTATGCTAAAATAAATAAAAAAGGAGTTTTCCGCTTGAATTACAAATTAATAGACATG
>CALUSN010000067.1 GCA_944323435.1 Candidatus Gastranaerophilales bacterium
GTAGTAATTGAACAATCAAGCAGAGGAGAACGTTCTTTTGATATTTTTTCAAGATTGTTGAGAGAGAGAATTATTTTCTTAGGAACTCCGGTTGACGATATGGTAGCAAACCTGATTGTTGCCCAGCTTCTGCTTCTTGATAGCGAAAATCCGGAAAAAGATATTATGCTTTATATTAATTCCCCTGGCGGAAGCGTAACTGCAGGTTTAGCAATATATGACACAATGCAGCATATCAGAGCTGATGTTCAGACTATTTGTTTAGGTCAGGCTGCATCTATGGGTGCATTCCTCTTATGCTCCGGAGCAAAAGGCAAGAGAATGGCTCTTCCTCACTCAAGAGTTCTTATTCACCAGCCTTTAGGCGGCGCTCAGGGTCAGGCTACTGATATTGAAATTCAGGCTCAGGAAATTTTGAGAATTAAAAAGACTTTGAATGAAATTATGGCTGCTAATACCGGTCAATCTATTAAAAAGATTGAAAAAGATACTGACAGAGACTATATTATGACACCGCAGGAAGCTCTTGAATACGGTATGATTGATAAAGTCATCACAAAAGAAGGCTAGGGGTAAATGTACAGGGCATTCCTCGATAATTTATAGCGGCTTTGGTAAAGGCACTTTTATTGCAAGGGTAAATCTTTGTAATTCAAAAATGACAGTGACAAGGAGAAATTTATGTCATCCAGTGATAGGTTAAAATGTTCATTTTGCGGAAAAACACAGGATCAGGTAAAAAAACTGATTGCAGGTCCTGATGTGTTTATTTGCGATGAATGTGTTGAATTATGTAATGAGATATTAGATGAAGAATTTTTTGAATCAAAAGAAAAAAATAATGACAAAAAGGAAAAAGTTTCTGATGATTTTGATGAAAAATCAATTCCTAAACCTCATGAAATAAAAGCTTATTTAGATCAGCATATTGTCGGTCAGGATGACGCTAAGAAAGTTCTCTCGGTTGCTGTATATAACCATTATAAACGTCTAAAACACAATAAACAGGATAATACAAACGGTGTTGAAATACAAAAATCAAATATTCTTCTTGTAGGACCTACAGGAAGCGGTAAGACTTTGCTTGCACAAACATTAGCTAAAATGCTTGATGTGCCTTTTGCGGTTGCTGATGCGACAACTCTTACGGAAGCCGGTTATGTCGGTGATGATGTAGAAAATATTTTGTTAAGACTCTATCAGAACGCCGATTATGATGCTAAAAAAGCAGAAAAAGGCATTATTTACATAGATGAGATTGATAAAATTGCAAGAAAATCAGAAAATACATCAATTACAAGAGATGTATCAGGTGAAGGTGTGCAACAGGCATTATTAAAACTCATAGAAGGTACAATTGCAAATGTTCCGCCTCAGGGCGGAAGAAAACATCCGCAGCAGGAATTTATTCAGATAGATACAAGCAATATTTTATTCATCGTTGGCGGAGCATTCGTTGATTTGGATAAAATTATTGAGCACCGTGTAAAAGACGGCTCTTCAATCGGGTTTGGTAAATCCGCTCCGACTCAGGCTGAAAAAGAGCAGCAGGCTGCAAAACTTCTTAAAAAATTACAGCCGGAAGATTTACTCAAATTCGGACTGATTCCTGAATTTATAGGCAGAATTCCTGTTTATGCAGTATTAGATGCATTAGATGAAGCTACATTAAAGATGATATTAACAGAACCTAAAAATGCTGTTATAAAGCAGTATCAGTGTCTTTTGAAAATGGATGGTGTTGATTTGGAATTTGAACCGGAGGCAATAGATTTAATTGCACAAAAAGCAATTAAACGTAAAACCGGCGCAAGAGCTTTACGCTCAATTGTCGAAGAATTAATGCTTGATGTTATGTACGATATTCCTACAAAACACGATATTACAAAATTTGTTGTAACAAAGGAAATGGTTGAAAAGCAGGATGAAATTGATAATCAGGCGGAATTGATTCATCTTCCGCAGAATAAAACAGCTGATATATCACAAAAAACCAGAGCAGAAATAGCATAAAAGGAAGGCTTGAAGCCTTCCTTTTTATTATACTAATTTGTTATATTCTGCTATTATAGCATCAACAAGACCTCTAAAACTTACCATATAAACATTGTAGTCACGTTTCTTAGTATCTGCATAATTAACAATTTTTTGACTTGAACAGCTTCCATTTTGGATTTGACCTGCAGCATATCTTGCAAGTTCATCTTTTTCCCAGTTGTTTCTGATTGTTGAACGTTGAATATCTTCATACTGTTTTTTTACAGTATTGGCAGCTTTATTAAGCAGCTCTCTGTCAAGTCCGGCGTTTACAAGTCCTCCAATAACTATGGTTATAAGAGAACCTAACCTGTCTTTTGCTCTGCCAGCATTATCATCTTTTTCTCTATGTAACTGAATAATAGCATTATTATTGTACAAATCAGCAAAGTTTGCGCTTATAACCTGAGTATTCTCAGGCGGTGTCGTTGTACCAAAAACTTCCAAATGCCCGCCTGACGGGTCACCGACACCGTTAAAGTTTGCTTTATCCAGAATGTCCTCGGCAGTTAATTCTTTTTCTTCACAATTAATAGTTATTGTCTTAGTTCCAACAGTCATGCCATCTACTGAAACACTTATTGTTACAGTGAAATTACCTACCTTAGGTCCGTGTACAGTAACTTTGCCGTTACTATCTATACTTATAATATCAGGATCGCTTGATACGTATGAAAGCCTGTCTGATGTTACATTTTTAACATTACCCTCTGCGTCTTTGAATGTAGGATTTAATGTTAATTCTTCTATGTCGCCTTCTTCAAGTATAAAGGTGTCTGCAATACCCCAATCTCCTGATTCAATAGTGAGTTCTCCGGCATCTGCATAATTACTTATCATACCCTGAAGTGTTGTAATACATTCTCTGATTTCACTAGGCAGCATGCCCTGAATAGTCTCCGTAAAATTATCACCAAACACTTGAGTTACAGCATCAGCAAGAGATTGAGCTTTATCTGCTATAGCATTACAATATAGAGTTGCTGCATTTCTATGCTCTTCAAGAGATTTATCATCATCAGTTATAGCATTTGCGGCTTCATATAATTGCTCATATATAGCATTCAATTCTGAAATACTGAGGTTACTCAAATTACCCTGATAAAATTCTGATATTCTGTTTCTGATTTGGTCAACAACCCAATCTAAAGCCTGCTCTGTATCAAGTTTCCCGTTAGTTATAAATTCACCGGATTTTACTTTTTCCATAAGTTCGGCTTTTATATCTTTAAGTACATCAAGATATCTGCCATCATTTTTTATCATATCAGCCAGAGAACTGCCTATCTCTGATGATATTTTATTATACAAATCATCACCTGTAAGTAATTCCTGCGCTGATATTATATTATTTAAGTTTTTATATTCATCACTGTTTTCAAACATTTCAACTGTCTGATCTTTGAGTGAGTCAAAATCACTATAAGCAGCACCGGCCAGTACATTTGCTATATAGTCATTAATCGCACTTTCATATAAGTCACTATTTTCAGCATAATCATCATTGTTTTTCAAATCTTCAAGTGCTGACCGGATATTCTTTGTTATAATACTTTTTTGTAAATCATTTAAAGGCATATCATCACTGACTTCATATCCGTAATTACCCAGAATCGAAGTATCACCTTCTTTCAAACCTGCTGTTGTAAGATATGCGTCTATTATCTGGATTACAGTTTCTTTTATCTGGTCGTCAGTAACATCTGCAGGTATATTTTGAATATAAGTATCAATAATCCCCTGCAGGGTATTGTCATCTGCATAAGAATATCCGTATTCTTTAACAAAATCACTCACTTCTGTTTTTAAGTATTCATTTGCACAATAATCTGCAGTTGCTTTCCTCATAACAGCAGGGGCATTTTCAGCCAGAAAAGCTTCCAGATTTTCAGCTTTGCCGCCTTCTTTTATATATGTTTCTGTTAAAGCAGCCAAACCTTCTGATACGGATTTTTTCCAGTTTGCGGCATCCGAAATTATAGTTGGAGCTTTTAAATTCGCAGTATAATTATTAAGAATCTCATAAATTTCGATAGTATTAGTCATGTTATCGATTTCTTTTGAGTCCAGAGCGTTTTTATTTTTTAATTTTGTACCGCTTATCTTACCGCTTTGATTTGTGTCAATGCTATTCCAAAATTGATTAATTATATCATTTCTTCCAGCTTCCGAAGTAATGCCGTCCCAATCAAAATTCTCATCCATAAAATTTCGGAATTCCGTTTTTATAATAGAACCATCCCCGTTAGCATCTGCAGCAGATATCCAATTTTCCTGTTTTGCTAAAAACTGATACACTCTTGAAATATCATTCGACATTGCCTGCTCCTTTTTCATTTTCCCATTAATTTATATTATTATTTACGGCAATTTTAGAAAAAACTTTAGAATTTATGAAAAATTGTTACAAAAATTTACAAAAAATACCAACAATTGCTGCAATAAGAATATAGAATAAAGGATCTTTTTTTGATTTCCAGCTGATAAGCAGAAGAAATGCAAGCAGAATCATTGCTTTAATGTCATTTATTTCAGCCTTTAAAAGTCCTATTGCAACCGCGGTTAAAAGCCCGCAGCTTATCGGTTTCAGAGTATCAATCAAAGATCTTACGTAAAAATTGTCACTAAATTTTCTAAGGAGTTTTGAAACAATAATTACAAGAAATAGCGATGGAATCATTTCTGCAACAGTTGCAAGTGCAGAACCTGGAATGCCTGCACTTTTTAGACCGGCATATGTTGCAACATTGATTCCTACAGGTCCAGGAGTAATTGACGCAACTGCAACCATTTGTGTCAATTCTTCCAGCGAATACCAGTTATAAACCTGTGAAATGTGGTAAAGAAACGGAATTGTTGCATATCCGCCGCCGAATGAAAACATTCCTATTTTAAAAAATTCCCAGAAAAGGTGAACAAAAATCATGCTTTCCCCTCCCTGAGTTTTTTATACCCTACCCCGATAAGAGTATATAATAGAATTGTCTGTATCGGTGAAAGCTTTAAAATAAGCAGTGTCAGGAGTGTCATAATAAAAATTGTATAAAAGAACATCTCTTTTTTTGATTTTTGCCACATCTCTCTAACTGTAAGCAAAATAAGGGCGATTACAGACACACCTACACCCCACAAAGCTCCCTGAATGTATGGATTATTAATAAGAGTAGAAATTACAGATGCCAATAATACAATGCACCAGAACGGAACAAAAGTTACTCCAAGCATTGCAATTATTGCTCCCCACTTCCCTCTAAGCTTGTATCCGATAAACATTGACATATTAGCAGCTATGATACCCGGAAGCGATTGTGCAAGCGCAAAATAATCAATAATATCATCATGCGAAACAAGATTTCGCTTGTCGACAAACTCGCTTGTCATAATCGGAAGTATAACATATCCTCCGCCAAGGAGAATTGCACCGATTTTACAGAATATTAAAAATAATTTTAATAGTGACATAGTTTCCTCATTATCTATATTACTACAGAATTAAAATAATTTTTCGTCACAAAACAGCACTATTCATACAATTTAACTAAGCCAAATATTATGGAATTTTTACAATATTCAAGAATCCTAACGCAGATATTTAGCAACATTACCGCCAATATTATACCTCTCACAATATCGCTTAAGTTCTTTAATAACTACACCGGAAAGCGCAAAAACTGCTATTAAGTTCGGAACAGCTAAGAATAATGTAACAGCATCAGAAAGGTTTATTATACTCTTAAAATTCATTGCAGAGCCTGCAATTATACAAATACAATAGATTACCTGAAAAATTCTTGTTTTATAACTTGCATATCCGAATAAAAAATTCCATGCCTTCAATCCGTAATATGAGCCGCAAAGCATTGTTGATAAAACAAAACAACTTGCCATAACAGTAAGAACTACCGGATACCACGGACATATTGTCGCAAATGCTTTTGAAGTTAGTTCTATTCCTGCAATACCTTCAACTGAAAGATAAGCTTTAGACACAACAATAACAAAGGCCGTTGCTACTCCCACTATAACAGTGTCAACAAAGGGTTGCAGCATCGATATAAATGCCTGTGCTGCCGGTTTATTTGTATTTACGGCAGAAAATGCAATAGGCGCTGTTCCCAGTCCTGATTCATTTGCAAACATAGCACGTCTGAACCCCCAGAGCATGCACGCAAAAGCCCCGCCTGTCATAGCTTTAGGAGAAAATGCTTCTTTTATAATAAGAATAACGGTTTCAGGAAGATGATGAATATTTAAAATACATACCAGAAAAGCACTAAAAACATACAAGGAGCACATTACAGGGGTTACTTTAGAGGTAAATTTTCCGATAGCTTTGATTCCGCCTATAATAGTAAACCATGTTATAACAGCAACAATTGTGCCTAAAATCCAGCCATTATAAGCAAAAATACTGCTGCTGCCGCCGGTTACTTCGGTAAATTGCGCTGTCATAGCATTAATCTGAAAAAGATTCCAGCCGCCAATCATAGCAAAAATACAGCAAACTGCATATATTTTGGCAAGTGAATTGCCGAATACACTGCCCAATTTACCCTTAAAAGCAATCGGTATATAATACATCGGGCCGCCGGAGACAGTTCCGTCAGGATTAGTTTTTCTAAATTTCACCCCGAGCAATACTTCGGAGAATTTTAAAGCCATAGAAAAGAATCCGGCAATTATCATCCAGAAAATTACACCCGGTCCTCCAATAGAGACAGCTGCAGCTGAGCCTGCAACATTACCAATACCTGCAGAGGCGGATATAGTAGCGCTAAGAGCCTGAAAGGAAGATAATTCGCCTTTTTTCTTTCTCTGATACCCGTTTGGATTATCATGTTTGTATTTGTTTGTTATAAGTTTTATTGCATGCTTAAATCCCCAGATACCGATAAACCCCGTCCTTATCGTAAAATACACTGCTGCTGTAATTAAAAGTGCAACAAGTAATTCAACTTTTACACCTCCGATTGTTATATATGAAAATATTAAACCGGAAATTCTATCTGCTATTGGTGATAATAAGCTATCTATTGCGGCATCAAGATTCATAGGTTTATTCTATAATAAACATTAAATCAAGGCAAAAAAAAGCCTAATTTATTTGAAATCAGGCACTGTAGATTGGGGAATTAAGTTAGTTAATCAGATGGTTTGGTATAAATAAGAAATTCTTTTCTGAGTAATTATATCTTATTGCCGCTTGGCACGTGATATAAATGTTACTCTCGATTTCATATCCATTGCAAAAAGTCTCATCTCATCCATTAAAATATAAGATTTGTCTTCTGTTTGATTTTCCTGAATATAAAATTCTCTTGAAATATTTGTAGCCATAGCATTAATATCGTATGTTTGCAGTAGTGCCATACTTATCTCACCTCATCTCTTGTGCTTGATAAAAGAGCATAATTACTTAAGTGCATTAACAAATATCTGCCAACACATTTTTACTTAAGCCGGCGGTCAGTCTGTTTAATAAATTTCACCCAAACTTCAAGGTGTCAGAATTATCATAACCCGCCGATTAATTTTACTCTCTTATGTTTTTATTAAATTTGTCTTACATTTATATAAAGTATATATTTTTTCTTCGATTTCAATTTTCTAATTGTTTGTTACATATCTTAACATTATATATAATAGATGTATAAGAGTTGTTTGTGAATATTATTGGATTACAAACCTATATTGTTAAGTTTTGTAACAATATTTTTGAAAACCCTAAAGTTTTTAGAAAAAATGTCGATATACATTATATATCATATAAGAGGTGTGTATCATGTCTAACTTCACGGTCAACGGAGTATATACTTACACAAGTAAAAACATTTACTCTTATCTGGGCAGAGTCCCGGTTAATTCGGCTGCTTTAGAGAGGGCCTTTGACGATTTTGACATCACCCCTACCGGTTCTACTGATGATTTGAAGAAACTGAACAAAGCAATGTATGAAGAGTATTCCGCGCAAGTTCAGGAACAGATTAAGAATCAGAATAATGAAAAGGTTATACCTTGGGCAGGAATTATGGCACAAATCGGGATACAGGCGACAGGTGATTATGACAAAGATTACGCAGCATTCAACAACGCCATTCAGTTATTGAGCCAGAGTGCAATTGACGGTCAGGCAATGACATATTTTGCAGGCTTAAGATCTGAGGCACAGCAGGCTTTTGGATTGTCCAATAAGCCGGAAGCTCAGGAAGCGCCAATAACATATAGAGCATATCAGGCGCAATTCATGAGTTAAGTTTAGGGCGGTCTTTGCAGTGGTGAGACCGCCTTTTGGTAGATTCGATTTTTTATCCTTATGATATAATATACATAGGGATTTTTATTATGAATATACTGATAACAGGAGCAGGAAGAGGAATCGGCAAAGCTATTGCAGCTGCTTGTATGGAAGCAGGTGAAAGAGTTTTTGCAACCGGACGCAATGAAGAGCTTTTAAAAGTGTATGAAAACTATTTTATTGCAGATTTGACCAATCAAAGTGAACTTGAAGCTTTAGGCGATTATATAGAACAAAATAACATAGATGTTCTGGTCAATAATGCCGGAGAATATATTTATTCACCAATAGAAGATGTAAGCCTTTTACAAATTGAACATATTATAAAAACCAATTTGGAAGCGCCTTTATATTTAGTAAAAAAGTCGGTTCCTTATATGAAAAAGAATCATTGGGGAAGGATAATTAATATCGGGTCTATAAGCGGAATTGTGGGCGAAGCCGGTGCAAGTTTATATTCAGCGGCAAAATCAGGGCTTGTTGGGGCGGCAAAATCCCTTGCTTTAGAGCTTGCAGAATACGGGATTACTGTTAACACAATTAATCCGGGCTGGGTTGATACCGATATGGGAAATTCTTCCGCCTCGGAAGGAGACTTCTCTAAAGAAGAAATTATTGAATGCATTCCGCAAAAAAGGTTTGTAACGCCTCCGGAAGTTGCCGGCATGGTTAAGTATTTAATCTCAAATGATGCACGGGGTGTTACGGGGCAGTCAATAAATCTTTGTGCAGGGCTGACATGCGGATGCTGAGGAGTTATTGGTGACTGAGAAAAGTAGGTTGGGTGAAACCCAACAAAAACTAAATGGATTGCCACGACCCTGACGGGTCTCGCAATGACGGCACTCCGGCAGGTAAATCTACAAGTATATGGCGTCATTGCGGGGGTAAATGTATCAGTTCGGTATTAAGACTTACCAGAGTGCCGTCATTGCGAGGAAACAGCCATTCAGCCCGAAGCAATCCGGAACAAATTTGACAATTGAATAAAATAGATTGCCACAAAAATCAAAGATTTTCTCGCAATGACAGATGTAGGATGTGGTAAATCTTTGATTTACCGCATCTAAAACTGAATAGATTGCCGCGGCACTTACGTGCCTCGCAATGACAGCAAATTTGAAAGTAAGCCGACAAACTTGCCGTCATTCTGGGGGTAAATGTATTGAGTTGGTATGTCAAACGCCAAGCTTACCGTCATTCTGAACCCGACAGCAATTCAGGGGTGAAGAATCTCTTAAACTTATACAAAAATATATTAATAAAAAATGAGGTAAATAATGTTAAGCAAAGATGAATTATTAAAATTATACAATATGGATTTAGACGAGCTTTTAAAGGAGTCTCAAAAATACTTAAAAGACAAAGTCGAATTTTGTTCGATAATTAATGCCCGCTCCGGCAAATGCTCGCAAAACTGCAAATATTGCGCCCAGAGTTCACACTATAATACCGATATCGAAACTTATCCGCTAATGGGGGTTGAAACCGTTGTTCACGCAGCACTTGACGGGGTAAAAAACGGAGCTGACAGAATTGCAATCGTTACTTCCGGCAAAACGCCCGATGAAAGCGACTTTGACAGAATGCTCAATATGATTAGAGCTTTAAATAAAGAAGGAATAAAAAGCTGCGCAAGTATTGGAATTTTAAACGAAGAGCAGGCTAAAAAGCTTTCCGAAGCAGGTCTTGTGAGGTTTCACCACAACATTAACACCTGTAAGTCTTATCACCCGCAAATATGCACAACGCACACTTATGAAGACAGAATCAATACTGTAAAACTCGTCAAAAAATACGGCATGGAGCTTTGCTGCGGCGTTATAATCGGTATGGGAGAAACTGTAGAACAGAGAGTTGAAATGGCGCTTGAGCTTGCTGAAATCGATCCTGAAAGTATTCCGGTAAACATTTTGACCCCGATTCCAAACACTCCGTTTGAGAATTATTGGGATAAAATTGATGAAGAAAATGTTTTGAGAACGCTTGCAATCTTTAAGATAGCCTGTCCGAACGCTTCAATAAGAATTGCAGGCGGCAAGAAAGCAAGATTATCGGAAGAAACTCTTGAAAAAGCATTCAAATATTGCGCAGATTCTGCAATCGTAGGGAATTATCTTACCACAACAGGTTTTTCTCCGGAAGAAGATAAAAAGCTTGTTGAAAAAGCCGG
>CALUSN010000068.1 GCA_944323435.1 Candidatus Gastranaerophilales bacterium
TTTATACTGATTTAGCTTCTAACGAATACGAGCTTTTGATAAATTTGAGAAAAGTTCTCATGCGCAAATTCTGTCCGGGTTTTTGGAAAAAATTAATTGAACTTAAAAAGAAATTACTTAATCCTGTATAAAATATCTGCGCCGCATTCTCTGTATCTGGTTTTATCTGAAAAATCCAAGCCTGCATCTTGTGCCTTTTTTGCATTTATCAGAAGATAACTTTCCGGTTGAGCTATATTGTATAATTTATTATAATCCAACGGAATTCTTGATGCGTAGATTTTACTAAAGTTTTCAAATGAAACAAGCGGCTTTCCGTCGTAATCTTTCAGGATTATTCCGTCAAGATACGGCAGCAATATATTATGGTCAAAAAGTGTAGTATAAATAACAGTATCTCTTTCTACAATGGACGCTATGCACTTTGCTGTTACTGTATAATAAGTTTTAGATAACCACTCATTTCCAACTCTTTTAAAGCAATATAACATCGATAAAAGTATAAAAAATACTGAAAAAACCTTTTTATACTTAACACTGTTTCCATTCATCCAATATGCAAGAATAAGATATATATAAAAGAAATAGAAATGATAATCGAATCCGCAGTATACAAATGCCAGTAGGGAAAACAATCCGAACCAGGAAAAAAACAAAAAGAATAGAAATTTTTTATTCTGTTTAAAAAACATTATTGATGATATTATCACCGCCGGATAAATAATATATGCAAAATAACTGCCCCATTTTATCTTGAAGAATCCAAAAAAGAATTCTGCAGCCCTTTTTGAAAAAACATATTCAGTGGAATAAAAGGGTATTATCGGATTATGCCATTGAACATACAGACTAAGCGGTGTAAGTATAAGAATCAACATTGAAATAAAGTCTTTTCTGTTTTTGATAAGTTCACAGCCGAAAATTAACCCCAGTGTAAGTGCCGGAATTGCGGCCATAATACTGGTATTTGCAGCTAGAAAAACAGTTATGCTAAACCAAACAGGATGTCTGTGCCTGTATTTATATAGAATTACCATTATAAAAAGCAGGAGCAGACCTATTCCGTAGCACCTTGCAATAACAGGATAAATTAATAGAAACGGAGCGGTAAATGTTATTAATATTTTTTCCTGTATCCTAAACGGAGCAAGATTCCACATCAAAAGAACTGCTGAAAATGTAAAAGTCCAGTTTAACCATTTTATAGCAAATATTGAACCACCGCCAAAAGGCTTCATCAGCATAAACCATATAAATGTATGTCCTTCGCTGCGCATAAGTCGTATAATATCTATAAAATTAAAATTTGAAGCAATATTCCACGCGTGGATTTCATCGTGGTTAAAATTTTTGAAAAACGGATTTGACAGAGTTAAATAAATGTAGATTGCTAAAATAACAATCATTATAATAATATTAATTTTATTCTTATAAAATTCTTTAAAACTCTCCATATTTATAATAGTATACAATAAAAGGCTGGAAATTTTAATGTATGAAAAAGTAAGTATAATAATGCCTAGCTATAATTATGCCTTGTACATAAAGCAGGCAATAGAAAGCGTTCTCAATCAAACTTACCAAAACTGGGATTTGATAATCATTGACGATGCTTCGACTGATTATTCGCTAAATATTATTAATGAATACGTAAAAAAAGACAGCCGGGTTAAACTTATCATTAATGAAAAGAATCTGGGTCTTGCCTCTACTTTAAAAAAAGCCATAGATTTTGCAGACGGGGAATGGATTGCATTTCTGGAGTCCGACGATGAACTTCTACCGGAATCTGTTGAGGAAAGACTTAAAGCGGTAAGATATGATGCAGATCTTGTTTATACAGATGTAGAGCCTTTTCAGGATAAAGAAAAAGCTTTGGAGATTGAAAAATATTACAACAACGTAAATAAATACCTGACAGAGCTTGACTGTTCAAAGTTTATTGAAGATTTCCCGAAAATTATCTACAAAAGCAATATTATTCCTACTTTTTCCTGCGTTATGGTAAAAAAAGAGTTAATTAAAGCGTGCAGATTTAACCCGATTTGTAAAACCTCGCTTGACCATTACCTCTGGGCGCAGCTTTCGGATAAAAAAATATATTATATAAACAAAAAACTCACACGTTGGAGACTACATAAGGATAGCTATTTAAATAAAGTCCGCTCAAACTGGATTGCAAGATTCTTATTCAGTATTTCAATTTATTCACAAACTGTTAAAAACAGATTTTGGTTTATAAGATTATTCCTAATTCTTAATTATATACGCACCCGGCTTTTTTATTGTAAATTCAGCCGAAAACAAATTAAACTAAGCTTTTTTAACGATAAAATTCTTTTTGAAAAAGAGTTTTAATATTAAGGCAATTTTTGCTGACAAAAATACTTTATATAAACAGGTGTAGTAAAAGAAGGTATTATTGTGTCAGAAATCAATCCGATACTATATCAGAATGAGCTGGGCAAATTTCCTCAAATCCAACAGGATTATGAGGAGGTTAAAAAGCGCGTGGATAAAGAGAATAAACTCTCTTCAATATTTGATGTTTGCCCGATTTTCAGACGCGTTGAGCGGGTTCCGGACAAAATTGAAGCAGATGATTATATTCCGGCAGCCGGACTTGTATCGCTTGCAGTTCTGAACGCTCCCGAAGACTGGCGTGATATGAAGTCCGCTTATTCTCAAATGAAAGCCGCCTCAAACGGTAAATCATTTACCCCCTCTTATGACTACAAAAAAGCCCAGCATCCGTTTTCGTTCTTTCGAGGAACCCTTCTGCATAAATTTGTAACCCCAGCAACAAGTCCTTGTCCGAAGTTTGCGAAGTGGCTGTTGAAAAATGATACGACATTGTGGGATACAAAGCTGAAACAATTTATTATAAATAAATTTGATGTTAAAGAAACTCCTATTGATACAAAAATAGAAAATATAACATCAACAAAAGACAATCCTTCACATGTTATTGCCAAACAATTTGTAACAAAATCACCATTTGGAGAATTAACAGCCCGTGCCATGACAAGAACAACCAAAATCGGTGCAGCGGTTTTAGGGGGATTAGAAGCAGCACATCTGGTTAAAGAAATTTCAGACGGCGAGAATGCAATAAAATCCGCTGCTAAATCTGCTATCAGCTTTACAAGCTCTGTTGCAGGTATCGGCTATGGCGGAGCCATAGGTGCAAAACATTTTGGACCGGTAGGCTCTCTTGTCGGTATGGGCATTGGCGCTATTGCGGGCAATAAAGTCAGCGACCTTATTGATTAAGCTCTTTTAATGCAATCCATTACATGATTGAATGCTTTCATGCTGCCTTCTGTTACGTATTTTCTTGCAGCATTCATAGTATCAACACCATCCTGCTTTGAAATATCTTTAAACAAAGTAACATCATCTCTCAATGATTCATACCATTCAGTTCCGATATTTTTCATTAATTTATAATCCTTTTCCGCCCATTTCAAATACTTTTGATTAACCTTCTGAAAAGCGGGTTGATTTGTACCATTAACTGCATTGATTTTCATATAATATACCTCTTTAATATGTTGTCGGGCGAGTATGCCCAGCCTATTTTCTTGTTATTGTCGGGTTTCTCCAAACATACAGTTATTTATAGTTTGAAAGTCCTACTACAACAATGCAGGTTGGGTTTACTAACCCGACAATAACTTCTTACACACATTTGAGTCAATTATACAAAATTTTTTAAAATTTGTCGAGATAATTCAATAACTATTATAAAAAATCAATATATTTTAACAAATATATTGATTAATATAACAGTTTATAGTATTTCTATTTACAAGGAGTATATCATGAGAATTAATAATTATACAAATCACTTACCTAATAATTATTCTACTACTAAACAGCAAAATAATCATAAAAAATGTAGTCAACCTCTAAAACCGGCTTTTAGAGCATCTGCTTATGAAGTTGAAAAAATGCTTGCAAGAAAAGGCATAACTTGTGACTTCGGTGGAAATTCTTTTGTCGCGGATTGTGTAAAGAAAACTGTTGATGTCTTTGAAAATCTTTTCGGTAGGTCAAGCTTACCACAAAATATTAATTTCAGATATTTAGGAGATTCCAGCTATGGTTCATATAACCCTTACACGGAAGAAATCGGAATAAATTCTGCTTTTTCGTGCTTCGATAATATTGAAAAATTAAAGAAAAGTACAAACTCAGCATATCATTTTTTACGTCCAAATGATTTCTCTAGTTTACATCCTGCTTGTACTTTTGTACATGAATTTTCTCATAGTGCGCACAAAAATAATATTGAAAAACAAGGAAGATTTGGTCCCGATATAATGGAATTAATGAGAGGCATGCAAGTTCCAACTGCAGTAGGAAGATTAATTACAAAATTTAAACTTGGAAAGTACGCTCTTGACAGGAATGGCGGTATGAATGAATTTATGGCAGAACGTGCAACTCAAGATATTTGCAATAAACTTACCGATTCTAGCTGGGTTTATTACGGTAATAAAAAAGATGTAAAATATGAAGATATTTTTTCAAGAAAATGGAACTGTCGTTATTCTACCCCCCAAGCATATCTTG
The DNA here is from genome assembly GCA_944323435.1 of Candidatus Gastranaerophilales bacterium. GTDB lineage: Bacteria > Cyanobacteriota > Vampirovibrionia > Gastranaerophilales > Gastranaerophilaceae > CAG-196. Next base: position 4,579 of record CALUSN010000068.1, read on the forward strand.
ACTACTACACGCAACAGGTATGGAATGGAGATATTAGAGCTGCAGAAGATGCCGCCGGAAAAATTGAAGTATATCTAGAAGAAATTGAAAGAAAAAGTTATAATTCAACTCATAAACAAAATAATTTGCGTGGAATTTTTGATGAAGTAGCAGGAAAAATTACAGGACAAGCAAGGTGGCTAGATAGAATAAACAAATTAAAAAATAAATATTAAAAACTATGTTATAATATTATTAAGGAGTGTATTATGTTGCGGATTAGTCCAATAAATAATATTAATTTTTCTTCTCAATCAACAAAGAACAAAGATAACGATAAAAGTTCTTTGAAAACAGGACTTGCGGCAGCAGCTGCTGCTGGGATAACAACAATTGTATTAACTAAAGGCAGAACAAAATCTTTTGAGAAATTATTTATAGAAAACGGAATACACTTTCAAAACGAAGTCGCAATTGTCAAAGCTACAGGAGAGAAATTTACAGGAACTATAAAAAGGAATATTAGACCGTTTGGACTAAAAAAAGAAACTATGCGATTTGAAAATGGTATTATTACCGAAAAAGTCTGTCACAACGCTCTTGGCAGGGAGCTTGGAGGAATATTTTATAAAAACGGTAAACCTTATCTGTCAATTGAAGCTATCTCTAACAAAAGCAAAGACAAAATAAATACTTACAGGTATGCAAAATTTAGTGAAGGCTTTGATATTTCTCATCAAATACAAGAAATTTCTGGGTTTGAGTGGGCGAGGAATAAAATAAAAAACGGAACAATCTAATTCTTATTTACGTGTTCTTCACCTCAATTTCCCTAAAATATTCTGCCCGTAGAGTTTCATGAGGTTATGAAGCTGCTCATCATTACCGCCGGCTGAATTTGAGATATAGAGGGTTTTACCTTTTTTAAACATTTGGCGGTATAAATTCGTACAGCGAAGAGTTTCTATATGATTTTTTACAACTCTTATTTTCCTGTTACTTAATAATGCCATAACCCAGAGCCAAACATCATCAGCATTTGGAGATTGTTTAAGAAAAACATCTTCTCTCAAAACTTCTTTAATAAAGCATTCCGGAGGATACAAAACACCCCCGACACCTGTCAGAAAATTATCATACCTTGCGGTTTCATCTTTGACATGCTTTTCCCATTCTTCATAAGGCGCTAACCCGCCGCGAATAAACTTTACTCTATGAGCTCTGTGAACCTGTATATCTTCAGGATGCGCCGCATAAGAATAGTAAAGTTTTTTCAGCCAGTCTTTCGGATAATAAACATCATCATCAGCTGTCACAATTATTGAATCTGAAAATTCCTTAAGTGAATAAATAATTTTGGTGTATGAACGAATATCTTTTACAAATCTGATTTCCAGTCCGTTTTTAATAAACCTCGTTAACTCATACGGCAAGTCATTGATTTCTTTATAATCTCCGTCATTTCCGAGCCAGAGTATAATTTTATCCGGCTTAAGCTCTTGTTTTAAAAGTGAATACAGAGAAATTGTCAAATCATCAAATCGCTCAGGATAAGAGGTTAGCGAAACAATTACCGGAGTATTGCGTTTTTGCAAACGTCCGTCAGGATTTACCCCTACCCCGCAGTAATTACCGAGATTATCGGCTAAATATCTTATCAGCGGATTAAAGACAAACCTCAAATGAAATTTTGAATGCAAAAGCTTCTTTAACATATAAACAAGTTTATACTACACAATATACAATTACAATTCACCCTGAATCCGATTTATCAAAATACTCTCCGGCGGGGTATTATTATTAGGCTTGTCACCTGATTTTAAACGCTCTGCCCATTCAATAATCCTCTTTTCAGGGCGGGTTAATTCTATATTTTCAAGGTTAAATAAGCCTAAATATACTATCCATACATTTTTTACAGGATTACTGTTTATAAGTTCTTCTATATTGCTGCTTATTAAAAGAGGTTTTGAGTTTTCACCCAAAAGTCTGTAAATACCGTCATTTATAAACTTCTCCAGTGCAATTTGTCTGTTCAGACTAAAAGTTTCAACAAGTTCTTTCTTTAAACGATGATAGCTCATATCGTAGTTGATATTATTTAAGTACTCATCCTGTAATTTCTTAGTGCTTTCGTCCAAACAAAATCCAAATCTTACGGAAAACTTGAGAGCACGGACAATTCTTGTAGGATCATCTATAAAACTTTCACTATGTAGAACACGGAGTTTTTTTTCTTCAATATCTTTCAGCCCGCCCAGAATATCAATAATCTCCCCGTCTGTAGTACGCTTTGCAATAGAATTTATCGTAAAATCTCGTCTTTTTACATCCTCGCATAAAGGACAGCCTATTTTCCGAATAACAGGCAAATGCCCTTTTTTAGGGTAAGTTTCTACTCTTGTGGAGGCAATATCTATTTCTTTTTCGTCAAATAAAACCCGAACAGTTCCAAAAGCAGGGTTCTCTTTGATTATATTCAGCCCCGCATTTTTGGCAAACTCAATAGCATTACCTTCATAACAATAATCCGTATCAAAGCTCTGAACACCTAAAATACTGTCTCTTACGACTCCGCCGACATAATAAAGATTATTGTCCTTCAATTGCATTCTTTTTAACCTTTTTGTTATGAATAAGAGAAGATATAAATGCTGCAACTATAAAAGCCAGCCCCATTAAGCCCGTAACAACTTCCGGAACTTCATGGAAAGTTGATACAAACATCAAAACAGCAAGCGTTCCGATTGCCCAGTGAGCCCCGTGTTCCAGATAAATATAACTGTCAAGGGTTTTCTTTTCGACAAGCATTATTGTAAGCGACCTTACAAACATAGCGCCGATACAAAGCCCGATTGTAATAATCAAAATATCTTTACTTAATGCAAAAGCACCGAGAACTCCGTCCAGAGAGAATGATGCATCAATAAGTTCAAGATACATAAACCCTACTATTCCTGAACACTTTATTGCATCGGGATTTAAACGCATTTTCTCTTCCTGACGCCTTTCCATCCACTCGGCAAGCCCGTCTATTATAAGATAGATGATAATACCCGAAACACCTGACATAAAGACTGTACCTCTTATTTCAGGCGGGATTTCATACATTAACAACCCCAGTGCAAGAAGTGTAACAAGCGTACAAATACCGGGTATACGGTGAAGTTTTTGAAGCCGGTCTTCCAAACCTTTTATCCAGTGAATATCTTTGTTTTTTTCCGTAAAATAATCCATAAATAACATAAGAAGGAACGCGCCGCCAAATGAAACAATCGGAGCATGGGTTAAATGCAGGTAATGTGCATAAGAATGCACATCATTCAATGCCATATCAAGCACTTTCATGATATTAAGTTTAGCAAATATAGCTACAACCAGAAGCGGGAACAAGAAGCGCATACCAAATACCGCTATTAGGATACCCCAGGTAATAAAGCGGTGACGCCATTTTTCTGACATGTGTTCAAGCTTCATTGCATTGACTACAGCGTTATCAAAAGATAAACTTACTTCCAGCACTGCAAGCACAAATGCAATAAACACACAGGTTAATCCGGTACCGTTATGAACATGTTCTCCCCAGAGATACGCCATAATTAATCCGAAAATTGTCACCAGATATGAACCTAAAAAGTACTTTATCATTAAATCTCTCCTTCTTTCCTAGGTAAATTATATTATAATTTAATACCCAAAACAACATCAAATTTTTAGTTAAACATTTTTGTCTTTTGATGTATGATTATAGGGAGTTAATAATCGAAAGAACAGATTAATGATAAATTATATTGAAGATGAATTTGAAAAAATTTCACAAAACTTTAAGCATTTAAAAGAACTGGCTCCTGTTATAAATCAGGCGGCAGAAGTTTGTATAAATGCATTCAAAAACGGCAATAAGGTAATGTTTTGCGGAAACGGCGGCTCTGCTTCCGACTCCCAGCACCTTGCAGCGGAACTTGTATGCAAATATAAAAAAGAGCGCGCTGCATTGAATGCAATTGCGCTTGTTACAAACACATCTGTTTTGACGGCAGCAGCTAATGACCTTGCTTTTGATTATATATTTGAACGTCAGGTTGAAGCGCTCGGAAAACAGGGAGATGTATTGTTTGCACTTTCTACAAGCGGTAAAAGTATTAATGTTATAAGAGCAGTTGAAAGAGCGAAAGAATTAGGGCTGAAAACAATTGCCTTAACCGGCTCAACAGGCGGTTCGGTTAAATACAAAGCTGATATTACAATTCAAACACCATCTGATATTACTAATAATATTCAGGAAATGCATATTGCAATCGGACATATTATTTGTGATATTATTGAAAGAGAAATGTTTAAATAAATAAAAATTTAAAGATTTATACACTACAGAGGAGAAATATAAAATGAACAGGTTTCAAAGAGTGAAAACCAAGATTGTTGCTACGCTCGGACCGGCAACATCAAATTATGAAATGATTAAACAACTGGTAGATGCAGGCGCATCAATGTTTCGTCTGAATACTTCTCACGGAAGCGAAGAAGGGCATGCTGCAAATATCGAAACAATAAGAAAGATTTCTAAAGAAAGCGGTAAATATATTCCGATTCTCGTTGATTTACAGGGACCTAAAATCAGAGTCGGAAATATAAAAGAGCCGGTTGAAATTAAAGAAGGTCAGGAAATTATTCTGGAAGCAACCGATGATATTAATAATCCTGCAGTTATTCCTGTTGATTATGAAGGAATTGCAGATGATGTTAAGCCCGGAGATAAGGTTCTGCTTGATGACGGAAACGTAGGACTGCAGGTTCTGGAAGTTAAAAACCATCAGGTTCATGCAAAAGTTCTTTACGGCAAAGTTATTAAACCGAGAAAGGGAATTAACCTTCCGGGTTCAACTGCAAGCTTAAGCGCAGTAACAGAAAGAGACGTTGAATTTATAAGATTTGCTGTAGAATATGATGCAGATTATATTGCACTTTCATTTGTAAGAGAAGCAAGAGACATTGAACTTGCTAAGAAATACATTAAAGACTTTGGCGGCAATATTCCGGTTATTGCAAAAATTGAAAAACCTCAGGCAGTTGAAAAACTTGAAGAAATTCTGAAAATTGCAGACGGAATAATGGTTGCAAGAGGAGATTTAGGTATTGAAATGTCACCTGAAGAAGTTCCTATTGTCCAGAAATATATTGTAGACCAGACAATAAGAGAACGTAAAGTTTGTATAGTTGCAACCCAGATGCTTGAATCAATGATTGAAAATCCTATTCCTACAAGAGCTGAGGCAAGCGACGTTGCTAACGCAATTCTGGACGGAACTGATGCAATTATGCTTTCCGGTGAAACCGCAATGGGCAAACATCCGGTAGATGCCGTCAGAATGATGAGAAAGATTGCATCTAATGTTGAAGATTGCAATTTCTGTCTTTCTAATCTTGATTTGGAGATGAATGACAAGTATGAGCTTTCACCGCAGGCAATCTCAAATGCTGCCGTTAAAATGGCTGAAGACTTGCACGCTAAAGCTATTATGGCATTCACTCACACCGGCTACACGCCGAAACTTCTTTCCAAATTGAGACCGACTGTTCCTATTATTGCAATTTCTGATATGGAATCAACCTGCAGAAGACTGTCTCTTTACTGGGATATCTTTGCTGACTTTAAAGAATGGGATACGGTTCTGGATGCAGATTTACTTGAAAAAATTGATGAATACATACTTTCTCACACGGACTTCAAAAAAGGCGAAAGAATTATCATTATCGGTTCTATCCCTAAACTGATTACAGGAAGAACAAACTTCATAAGAGTTCA
>CALUSN010000069.1 GCA_944323435.1 Candidatus Gastranaerophilales bacterium
TTTATTAAGATAAATAACTAAAACCTAGTGATAATCAACTATTTCAACATCAAAAGAATGATTGTCCAGCCACCTGAAACATATTCTAAACTGGTCATTAATACGAATAGAATATTGCCCTTGCCTGTCACCAGTTAAAACCTCAAGGCGATTACTGGGCGGAATTTTTAAATCGTCAAGAACAGAAGCGATATGGAGCATTCTTAGTTTCTGTAGTGCACGTTTTTGAATATCTTGAGGAAGTTTCTTCGAAAACTCTTCGTTCCATATCTTCTCAGTTTCTTTACATTTGAAAGATTTAATCATAATAAGATTGTAACATATAAATATCCTGTGAATAGTTGAAAATGCTGTAAAAATGGGTTAAAATGTAATTGATAGTCTGATACGGTAAATCTCGGCACCGAGCCAACTGGCGACAGAGGGATAGTCCGAGTCCTCATAATCAGACTATTGTTTTATCGGTATGAGGTCGTAGAATCTGCCTCGAACGACGTTTGGCTTGACCATACGATGGCGGGTTGGCAGTCCGCCCATACCGATTTTTATTGACAATAATTTGTAAGCCGATAAATGCAAATAATAAAAAGACTCCTTACGGAGTCTTTTTATATGGTGTCGATGGGGGGACTTGAACCCCCAAGGATTTCTCCACACGCCCCTCAAACGTGCGCGTATACCGATTCCGCCACATCGACATAACTTATTATTTAATTTTCAACTGCCTTGCGGCGGACTCGATATTATCTTGTATACGGCTCGCTCGAAGGTGTAAACCTTCTGACTCGCCTGCCATCCCTCGAAACGATAATTAATCGTTTTGCACGGAGTCCTTGCCACTTCGACATATATAATTTTCATGCTGCGCCCTTTGCGCATGACTATACTAACACAAAAAAAATTTTGTTACAAATTTTATATTTTTATTGACATAAAATTTTCGTTGACGCACAATAAAAGGGTAGAAAGAAGGTAAGTATTATGAACGTATCATCAGTTTCACTTAATGAAAACAGTCAGAGAAAAAGCATGTTTATCAAATATTCAAACAGTTTTATGTCTATGATGAATAGAAACGGTGAAGCTGTTGAAAAAGCGCAAAAAGCTAACCCCGTAAATGACAGAAAACTCGATAAGTCTATGGGAATTGAAACTCTTACTATTTTCCCTAAACAGGTTATTGACGGTAAAACTATTATTACAGCCTAACTTTATTTTTTGAGGAGAAGTATGATATTAAAAATATTTAGAATGCCGCACAACAGGTTTGTGCCTGAATACAAAACCGAAGGTGCAGCAGGCATGGATTTGTGTGCTGCAATAGACGAAGAAATTACCCTGCAGCCGCTGGAGAGAAAATTAATCCCGACAGGGCTGAAAATTGAACTTGAACACGGGTACGAAGCCCAAATCAGACCGCGCTCAGGTTTATCAATCAAACACGGCATCAGCCTTATTAATTGCGTTGGAACAATCGACGAGGACTACAGAGGCGAAGTCTGCATTCCTGTCGTAAACCTTTCTAACGAACCTTACACAATTAAGCCGGATGAACGTATTGCTCAAATGATTATTGCTAAATACGAGCAGGCAAAGATTGAAGTAGTAACAGAACTTTCCGAAACTGAACGCGGGGCAGGCGGATTTGGATCTACCGGTAAGATTTAGAAGCTTTGATGCGGTAAATCATAGATTTACCACATCCTACAGATTACAAACTACATCAAGCAGACTCTACCGACAAATAATTTCCAACAGGGCTTTAAATTATAAGTTTTGTTGCAATAATTCGTTTTTATTGCGCCTACCACTTGACGCTTGCTGAAAAAAAGTATAGAATGAGTGCATGACGCTAAAACCGTCTGGGTTATTAAATATTTAGGAGATCAAGTCATGTACCAAGATGAAACGCTTATTTGTGAGGACTGCGGAGCTGAATTTGTCTTTACGGCAGGTGAGCAGGAATTTTATGCAGAAAAAGGTTTAACAAATAAGCCAAAAAGATGTGCAAACTGCAGAAAAATCAAAAAACAAATGCACAGAGGTAAAAAGAAAATGCACGACGCTGTTTGCGCTAAGTGCGGAAAACAAACACAGGTGCCTTTTAACCCTACTCAAGGGAGAGATGTACTCTGCAAAGAATGTTTTGATGCCGAAAAAGCAGCTGCTGCGGCAAGTGAATCTACAGAAGTTGCAGCTTCTTAAATAAATATATAATTATAGAAAAAAGAGCGGTCGAAAATTTATTTCAACCGCTCTTTTTTCAGTTTTTCTATTCTTAAATCCGACTCAAGAACCGCGTTTCTTAACGCTGCGTCACTTTCAACCCTTCCGGTAAGAGAATCTATCATATCCAGAACTCCGGCATTAACATCTCTGAATATAAACATATCCACTCCTGCTCTTATTGCCGTCTCACACGCGTTCAGGCTGCCAAACGCCTGAACGCCCTTCATTACCATATCATCAGTAATCACAACACCTTTGTATTTTAAAACATTTCTCAAATACCCGATTGCATTTTGACTTAGAGAGGTTGGAATCGGGTCGCTATCAAAGCAGGTGCAATGAAGGTGTGCCGCCATAATCATTTCCGCATTTATATTGTCTATAAACGGCTTTATGTGGACTCTTTCCATTTCACCAAGCGGCAAATCAATCACCGGAAGAGTAAAATGGCTGTCTTTAGAGGCATCGCCGTGTCCCGGGAAGTGTTTCAAGCAAGGGATTATGCCATTCTTTCGATAAATATCAGAAACTATTTTGACGCATTTTGAAACAACCTCCGGATTATCTGAAAAGGCTCTTTCTCCTATAATCGGATTAAGAGGATTTGTGTTAACATCTGCACACGGGGCAAAATTAAGGTTTATACCATATTCCTTAAGTTCATGTGCAATTTTTTCTGTCTGGATTTTTAAAAACTTTTCGCCTTTTTCGTACGCAAACTTCGGAGACAAATATCTGGCATGAATTTTTTCCGTTCGCTCAACTCTCCCTCCTTCCTGATCAATAGATAAAAACAACGGCTCTTTTGACATAGATTTTATCTTTTCTGTCAAATCTTTGAATTGTTCGCGGGAATCTATATCGCGGGTAAAAAATATAACTCCGCCTAATCCTCTTTTTAAAGCTTCTTTTAAATATTTTCTGTTCTCAACTCCGCCCGTTCCGAGAATAAATTTACGATAAATGAGTTTTTGCATAAAACAATCATACATTTAACTGATAATAAAAATCAACTTTTTATTGTAGTATAATATTAAGGGATAAAGGGAGTAAAAGGTAGTTATCATGAAAAAGATTATTTTATCAATATTAGTCGGATTTTTGCTTTTGTCTGCAATTTCACTTGATGTATCCGCGGCTAAAAAATCATCCAAGCTTTCAAAAGAAGCCATAGCCGAGATGTCTGATTCTATCGATAAATTGACCCAGAAAATATATGGCAGAGCTTTACTCTCTCCTCAGGATAATGAAACCTTAATCGGAATAAAAATTAAGCTTGATAATCAAATGTTAATGTCACCTTCAACAGAATTAGCCCCGCTTTATTATAAGGCAGGAAATGTTTATCGTTTAAGAGAGATGAAGCCCGAAGCAATTGAATGTTATCAAACAATTCTGGAAAACTTTTCCGATACAGCCCTTGCACCGAAAGCCCAATCTGCACTTGAGTCGCTTGGTGTAACAGTTTCAACTCCTCAGGTTGTAGAAGAAGAAATTGAGGACGAAGAAATTTAATCGATACTCCAACTTGCAATTATTAACAGCACTTTAGTATAATTGAAAACAGAGGAGGTAATTATGTTTAAATTAGGGATTATAGGCTATCCTTTAGGACACTCTGTCTCTGCAGTGATACAAAAGGCGGGTTTGGAAAGCATCGGGCAGGGCGGAGTATATGATGTTATGGAAACTTCTCCTGAAGAATTAATTAACAGAATTAAATATATAAAAGCAAACGGCTATAACGGATTTAATGTTACGATTCCGTTGAAAGTACCGATGTCATTATTCCTTGATGACATTGACGATTATGCAAATATTGCAGGGTGTGTTAACACAATAAAAGTAATGGAAGATCGCTCTTTTTACGGATATAATACTGATATCTACGGTTTTAAAAAAGCAATACCGACGGATGTTGACTTAAAAGGAAAATCTGCGAGTATTCTTGGGACAGGCGGGGCTTCAAGAGCAGCTGTTGTTGGTCTTGCAGAAAGAGGTATTAAAGCAATAGATTTTTATACAAGAAATATTATTAATTCCAGACAGACAATTGAATATGTACGGGCAAAATTTCCGAATATTACGTTCAATGTTTATCAAATACAGAACATCCGGTCGCTTGCAGAATCTTCAATTATAGTGAATGCTACTCCTATTGGAATGAAAGGTTTTATGGCCGATCAAATGCCGCTGGAACCGGCGGACTTGGACAAGCTTTCTTCTGAGACAATTATTTATGATATTGTTTATAATCCGGTAAAAACAGTTTTAATAAGAGAAGCTCAAAAAAGGGGGCTAAGGACTATTACAGGCTTAGATATGCTGATTTATCAGGCAGAGCGTGCTCTGGAAATCTGGACAGAAAAAACTCCTGATGTAAAGCTTATGAAAATAGCAGCTCTGGAAGCTTTATAATAAAAACAAGGAATGCTTTTATGCCTTTAATTGAACTAAAAGATATTATAAAAACATATACTACAGGAGATGATAGTTTTAATGCTCTAAACGGCGTTTCTTTTTCTGTTGAAAAAGGTGAGTTTGTTGCCATTATGGGAACCTCCGGCTCAGGAAAATCGACCTGCATGAATACTCTCGGGACTCTTGATAAGCCTACTAGCGGAAGTTATCATTTGGACGGAGTAGATGTTTTTTCTCTTGATTCGGACGAATTATCAAAAATTCGCAACTTAAAAATCGGTTTTGTTTTTCAAGGGTTTAATTTAATATCAAGAACGTCAGCATTAGAAAATGTAGAACTTCCGATGATTTATAAAGGTATACCGGAGGAAGAACGCCACAGACGGGCAAAAGAAGCTCTGGGAATTGTAGGACTTAAAAACCGGGAGTCTCATATGCCGAACCAAATGTCAGGCGGACAGCAGCAAAGAGTTGCAATAGCAAGAGCACTGGTAAATGATGCGCCTTTAATTCTTGCAGACGAGCCTACAGGAAATTTAGATACCAAAACAAGTATTGAAATTATGGAATTTTTTGTCCGCCTTAACAAGGGCTTTGACGGTAAAGAAGGCAAAACCATTGTACTTGTAACCCACGAACCTGATATTGCCGAATATTGTTCACGAATAATAAGATTTAAAGACGGCAATATTGTCTCCGATTTACCGAAAAATGAATGGATAAAAATCAGAAACAGAGAAACTTAAAGGATTTATATCTATAGATATTTCTCAATCACTCAGTCACCAATAAAATCCCACTTTATTACCTGATCACTTGGTCAACTGCCGGCTCCATTATCCCTCCCCCCCAGTAATGACGCCTGATTTGTAAATTTACTTTCCAGAGTACCGTCATTGCGAGGCGCGTTAGCGCCGTGACAAACCACTTTCATTTAATTGTCTGTTCCGGATTGCTTCGGGCTAAATGGCTGTTCCCTCGCAATGACGCCTAATTTGTAGTTTCACTTACTAACCGAATCCATTTACCCCCGCAATGACGCCTAATTTGTAGTTTCACTTACTAACCGAATCCATTTACCCCCGCAATGACGCCCAGCTTGTAGTCTCACTTACTAACCTAGTTTATTTACCCCTGCAAAGACATCAGCAATAATAAATGTTTCGGTAATTAAAGATTACCAAAACCTACTAATCTTGTAGGTTTATTTACCGGAGTGCCGTCATTGGGAGGCGCGTAAGCGCCGTGGCAATCTATTCGGTTAATGTTGGGTTTCACCCAACCTACAGTGTAGTAGTGTGGAGCTTGCTCCACAAATATTCAAATTATATAAAAATGTTTAAAATTTTACACAATGCTTGCGGAGCAAGCTCCTCACTACTATTGCAGAAGTCTGACTCTCAAGCCTGCAAAAATTAATTTTACAGCAGTAAATAGTTATTTTTAGTATTCGTTATATAAGTTTTTTTGTAACTTTTGGGAATATCAACATAAATATATTCAGTCTTTTTCTTTAATCCGCAAAGACCTATTACTGAATCATGCTTAAAAAAATTCTTGATAAATTCCATATTTAAATCCTTTCATAGTTATGGTATAATGACACTACTTGTTTAATTAGTTTTCTGAATATGTCAAGATAAGGAGTTAATTAAATGATTTAGTATTTTGTCAGGCAGTAATAAAATCAGGCTATAACGGCAAAATGCGAAGATGCAGTATTTAAAAAGAAAGGTTGAAAATATGGCAAAAGTAACTAAAGAAATGGGAATTATGGATATAGTACAACAGCATCCTGAAGCTATTGCAGTGTTTCAGAAATATGGCATGGGATGTATAGGATGCGCTGCAGCACATTTTGAAAACTTGGAAGCCGGCGCTAAGGTTCATGGCTTCGATGCTGATGAAATGGTTGCGGAAATTAACTCTATTATTGGTGAATAGAAATTTAAGGAGGAATGCATAGTGCTAATCTGGCAATTTTTATGCGTTGTAGGCGTTGCGTTTGTAATACTTGAAATTTTTACTCCGAGCATGTTTTTTTTGAATTTTGCTCTGGCGTCTTTTATTACAGCAGCAGCCTCGCTCTTTGTTGCGGATAAATTTTATCTGGTATTAATCTTTTTTGTTCTGTCTTTTTTGTCATTTGTATTTTTACGTCCGATATTACTAAGGAAAAATTCAAAAGAAACGGAGACAGGAGTTGAGGGTAAATACATCGGTCAGATAGCTAAAACTGCAGAAGAGATTACATCCTCAAAAGGTGTTATAAATATTTACGGCGAACGCTGGGAAGCCCGATGCGACGAAGGCTTAACAATTCCTGCCGGAGCGGAAGTAAGGATAGTTAAGAACAACGGTTTAATAATGTTTGTAGAGAATATTTAGGAGAGTTTTATGTTTTTATTGTCAGTAATTTTAATTGTATTAGCACTTGTATTTGTTGCAAAAGGGGTTATTATTGTTCAGCAGGCTGAGGTTGTTATTGTAGAGCGCCTCGGTAAATTTGACAGAGTGTTGCAATCGGGTTTTAACTTTATTATTCCTATTCTGGAAGCGCCGAGAGCTATTGATTGGAAAGTTACCCAGAGAGGTTTTGACGGTAACACTTATTCAATTATTCAAAAGAGAACAAAGATTGACTTAAGAGAAGCTGTTTACGATTTCCCGAGACAAAACGTTATTACAAAAGATAACGTGTCAATCAGTATTAACGCTCTTTTGTATTTCCAGATTATTGATCCGAAATCTGCAGTGTATGAAATTCAGAACCTTCCGGATGCTATAGAAAAATTAACCCAGACAAACTTAAGAAACCTTGTCGGTCAGCTTGATCTTGATGAAAGCTTGGTTTCGCGCGATAAAATTAACCACGAACTAAGAGCCATTTTAGACGATGCAACTAACAAATGGGGTGTAAAAGTTAACAGGGTTGAATTACAGGATATTATTCCTCCTGCTGATATTCAGTCTGCAATGGAAAAACAGATGAAGGCTGAAAGAGACAGACGTGCCGCTATTCTTGAAGCAGAAGGTTTGAAAAAATCTGCTGTATTAAAAGCGGAAGGTGAAAAAGAAGCTGCAATCAACAGAGCCGAGGGTGAAAAACAGGCTAATATCTTGAGAGCTGAAGGTGTTGCTCAGGCAAGAATATTAGAAGCAGACGGGGAAAAAGAAGCTATTCAGAGAATTATAAATGCTCTTGCAGATAAAGGACAGCCGGATAAATATTTAATTGCAATGAAATATCTTGAAACAATGAAAACAATTACAAGCGGAAAAGACAATAAGATTGTTTATATGCCTTATGAAGCAACAGGTATTTTGAGTTCTGTAGACGGTATCAAACAAATGTTCGGAGATAAGAAATAATATTTCTGAATTTATGGTAAGATATAAATAACAAGAAAGGATATAGAATATGAAAAAAGGTTTATTGTTGTTATTAGCAGCGGCTTTTGTACTTCCGGCATTTGCTTATAATTATGATACAAAAGTTCCAGTTCCGGGAAAAACTCTTGCAGACGGAAAACTGCAATCTGAAATGCTTTTCCCTGTTTATGCTTACGGGTTAAGGGTTGCAGCACCGGATTGTAAAGATTTTGCAATTACAAATACAGAAATTTCTAAGCCTCGTGATGGCGGCGCATGGGAAGAAATATGGACCGTTAAAGCCTGCACAAGAACCGCAAGAATCCCTATTAAGTTTAGTACAACAGAGCAGGGAACTGATTTTGCAATTGATCCGATGGGTGTAAAGGTTGCAAAGTAGGACACTATGGTAAATGTAAATTCTATCAATCCTGCGGCGGAAAAATTGACCAGATTGCGAAACAGAGTTGTGTATTCTGTTGTTGAAGGCAGTTTTAAAAAATATAAAACTGCGACAAAAGAATGCGCAAAGTATACTCTGGAGAATTATGAACTTGCAAAAAAGACTAAGTCTCCGCAGTTAAAAGCGCCTATATTTTCGGAAGTAGGGTTGAATATGATGAAAATATGGTTTTTGAATCTTTTCAGAAAAAAGTCGCCGGAAGAGAAGGCTTTGAGAAAAATGCAAAAAGAAGAAAAAGCCAGAGCTTATGCAGATAAATTTATGAAACAGGTATAGAAAATGAAAGGTGCAAATTTGCACCTTTCTGGTATAAAAGGGGAATATTTTGGATATTACATTTGGTACAGACGGGTGGAGAGCAATACTGGACAAGGATTTTACAGAAGCCAATGTTGAGAGAGTTACATTTGCTATCGGTAAGTACGTTGCAGAGAAATTCGGATTTGAAAAGCCTGTACTTATCGGGTATGATCCGAGAAATATGGCGGATGAATTATCTTTAAAGAGTGCAGAACTCCTTAAAGATAAAGGGTTTAATGTTTTTTATTCTTCAAGAGTTGTTCCTACTCCTGTTCTTGCGTATAATGCACTTATCAGAAACGCCTGTGCCGTTATGTTTACGGCATCTCATAATCCGCCTGAGTATCTGGGTATGAAATTTATTCCTGATTATGCGGGACCTGCCACGGCTGAAATTACGGATGAGATTGTGGCTGATATTGATAAACCTTTTGAGGGCTCCGGAAGCAGCGGAAGTATTCATAAAATTGATTTTGCGCCTAAGTATTATGAACACATAAATAAGCTTATTGACTTTGAAAAAGTCAGAAACGTTAAAGAAAATATTATATTTGACGGGCTTTATTCTGCTTCAATCGGATATTTTGACAGAATTTTGGAAGATAATAATATCCCGTATTCAACGCTTCATATGTTTCATGATAAAGATTTTGGAGGCGGAATGCCGGATCCGAAGCCGAGATTTTTGAAGGATTTAATTTTAAAGGTTAAATCTGACGAAAATGCTGTAGGGCTTGCAAATGACGGGGATGCAGACAGGTTCGGGGTAATAAACGAGCGGGGTGAGTATGTTTCACCTAATGAAATTATTGCAATATTGCTCAAATATTTGCTCAAAAAAGGATATAAAGGCTCTGTTGTAAAAACCGTAGGTTCAAGCCTTTTGATTGATAATGTTGCCCGAAAACTCGGAGTCGAAGTCATAGAAACTGCAGTCGGGTTTAAGCATGTCGGGGAAGCAATGCGTAAATACGAGGTTATAATAGGCGGAGAAGAATCCGGCGGGCTTAGTATAGCGGGACATATTCCGGAAAAAGACGGACTGCTTGCGAATCTGCTGATTCTTGAGGCAATGGGGGCTGAAGGTAAGACGCTTACAGAGCTTCAAGAAGAAATTTATGAACTTGCAGGCTCAAGGTTTTATACTGACAGGATTGATTTGAAACTCGACAGCAAAGAGGAGATAAAATCAATTCTCAACAGAGTTAAAGATCTCAAAAACGCAGGTTCTTATTCTGTTACATCCGTTGATACAAAAGACGGCGTAAAGCTTATGCTGGGAGATAAAACAAAAATTCTTGTCCGTCCGAGCGGAACCGAGCCTTTGCTAAGAATTTATTTTGAGACAGACAGCGCGGAAAAGCTTGAAGAATTGAAGAGTATAAATCTTGCGGGCTGAAAATTTTGTCCGATAAGATTCCCCCACAAAAAAAATATGAACAAATTTTGTAAATTTTTCTTACAATCGTATATACTCTGTCTTGTCGAATACCGGACAAAAACATATAATAGTGTAACAGGTACACTTAGTCGGAATATAGGGGCGGAATATTGAAAATATCTTCTATTAAC
>CALUSN010000070.1 GCA_944323435.1 Candidatus Gastranaerophilales bacterium
CACACACTTAAGAATGTTGTTGTATTACCTGGTTATGAATTGCAGCTTTCAGGCTTGCTGAAACGCGGTACTGATGTATGGTTAAATACTCCGTTAAGACCGTTTGAAGCATCAGGAACTTCCGGTATGTCTGCAAACGCAAACGGCGCTATCCACCTGTCAACTTATGACGGATGGACTGTTGAAGGCACTTTCCCTGGTATTAACGGTTACACTGTTGAGTACCCTGAGCTTGATGACGATATGCCTTGGGAAGAAAGACACTGGAAAGATCATGAATGCATGATGAACATCATCGAAAACCAGATTATTCCTACTTATTACAACAATAAGCAGGAATGGGCAAGAATGATGAGACAGGCAATCAGAACAGCAGAAGCTTACTTCAATTCTGACAGAATGGTTATTGAATACTACAACAGATTGTATAAGCCGATTGCTCACGATGATTGTTCTGCAGGAGAAAAGAAAAAAGAATTAAATATATCTGAAACTCCGACATTTGACGCTTGGACTTATTCAAATATAAAATAAAATTAAACAACGCGGCGGGTTGATAAATCAACCCGCCGCGTTGTTATGTCTTTAATCAGTCCGCAAAAGGTATTGTAATAATATATCTGTCGCCTTTTCTTTCTTTTGTAATTTTATCTGTTTCAATTTTTTCATCAAGATAATATGATTGTGAAAAATTCATAATATCTTCTCTATGATGTTCTTTTTTTTCAACTTCACCGGATACCGTAATGATATTTCCGTCAAGTTTAACATTTATATTTTTTTCATTATTGTCAAGAGGTTTTAAATCAACAATAACTTTGTATTCCTCCGGCTCCTTAACTAAATTTACAAGCATTGGAGCCAGTTTCGGCTCAAAAGGATTGACACCGAAGCGTTCTTCCATCCTTTCCATACGCTTTTGTTCTTTTTTCATAAATTTTTCCATTTTTTTCATGTGGTAAGCCGGACTGGTCATTCTTGTAAAAGTTAAATCTGCAACTACATAAAAAGCTAAAAATCCTCCTACAAATGCTGCTATTATTATGCCCAGAATTTTCAACCAGTGTTCTCTGTGTTCTTCGCTCATAAATTTTCTCCTTTCTTCTTTCTCTTCAATTTATTTACAATATTTTAAATAGCTTATCAATACCCCGGATGGGGAAGGTAAATTTATAATAAAGTTTTGTAACAATAAAGCAATTATAAATTTTATAAACACTTTATATAAGCAGGGTATTCTAGGGAGATATTAATGCCGGAAAAAGATAAAAAGAAAAAATTTGAAAAAATTTCGCTGGAAACGGCTTATATCGATGAACAACAAGTTAAAACCGGTAATATAGAAAAGCACGAAAACCTTGCTCCCCCTGCAGTTACCGAAGTTGAATTTTGTATTAATGGAGAACAATATAAATTTCAATATGATACAAATGAAGAAAAACCGGAACTTAACTGGGAAACAATGCGAAATGAATATAAGTCGGGAGTATCAACTCATGAAATTTACACGAAATTAAAACAAGAAGTCCTGAGTCATAAAAATAACCCTGAATATATTGAACTCATAATTGCAAATTTGTTAAATGATATTGAATATAATTTATATGACAGTAAGCAAAGGCATGAAAATATTGGTAATACTGCTGAAGAAATGTTAAATACAATGCTGAATGTAAAAGATGACGAGGAATTAAAAGGATTTGTCTGTTCTAATATTCACGAATTCGGCATGCGATTATTAAATGACTGCGGGATGAATGCCGTTGTATTATGCGGCAAAGCCTACAAGGGTGAAGCGCACGCAACTCTGTTATATCAGAGACCTGACGGAAAATATGTTCATACAAATTATTCAGAAAGTCTGATAATAGATGCTCCGAGTATAAAAGATGCCGCAAAAGCTGTTTATAAAAACAGTATGCATCTTGAAAGTTACGGATGGCTGACGTTTATTGATGATAACGGATCTTATCAGGAATATGCGCTGAAGGATGAAGCCTGCTGGGGTGAAGAACTTGATAAAAGATTTTACAATAATGAATCTTTATTCAGCCGCAGAATTACTGAAAAATCCGGTATTGACGGAAATATCAGTTATTCTGGCCTTGGAAATATATCTGCAGAGTTAAGCTTTATTCAGACAAATCACAACAGATTAAACACACGTGAAACAACATATTCCTTAGGCTACAAACAGAACGGTGAGGGCGCTCTGTTCGACAATTCAAAAAGCATCGGCATAAAATTCGAAAATAAAGGAGCAAATAATGATTTTAACGGCAAAACTTTTTGGGGAACAAAAGTTATATGTGATTATACTCAGGGAAGAAGAACAGAAAACGGAGTTATATATAGTAACGAAGAAGCTGTAAATGAAATTAACCAGCAAATTGACAGTGTTTTAGAAAAACATCAGGATTACTTAAAAGAAAACGGGTATACAAATCAAGACTTTCATATGCCTGTTAATAATACATATTCCTGTACAAGGGCTTATGATACCAAACATGTTACAGCATTTTTTAGAGGATTCTTAGGACGGGAAGATAACATCGGAAGAGGAGCTGATTATTCTTTAAAAAATGTTGCACAACTGTCCCTGACCGGCGGAGTTAATATGGGAGTATCCGGAGATATTGCTTCCAGCGGCGATGTTCGGTTTGCTGCTGAGGATGGCATTGAAATTACTAATTATTGCGGTAATACTGTTTTTAAAAACGGAATAAGCGGCGGTATAACCGGAGATTTAAGATTAACAAACGGTAAGCAGACTCCTGGAATACAACCCGGAGGGAAATTCAACTTTTCTTCACATGTAAATACTACCCCTGCCGATAACCTTGTGTTGGAAGCCGGGATTGGCGGCTGCGCTGTAATTTCAAAACCTGCTAAAGATTTTGGTTTAAAGGGAAGTCTGTCAGCTATTTATCAACCGGAGAATTCCCGCATTTCGTTTTTTGGTAAAGCCGAGGCAGAATACGCAAACCAGCATTTAAATTTAGGCGGATTTAAACAAAAAACTGAAAACATTACAACTCTTGGAGCAATAATAGGGGCTAATCTTAATAAAAAAACTTCAATTCATGCAGGATACAACAGAACTTTTGATAAACTTAACAGTACAAAGAATAAATCTATTATTACTTTAGGTGTCAGGATTAACCTGTAATATTGTTAAAGATTATAAGATTTATTTTTGAATTTGAATAAAAAAAAAACCTTTCTTTGAAGAAAGGCTTCGGAATCTTTTTTATAATTCCTCATGTGTAGAAGGTTAGTGTGTAGGTTGTATGAAAGGTTGTGTTATGTGTTCATTTAATGTTTGTCATTTTCGACTTACATATATATAAAGTATAAATTTTATATAAAATTGCATAAAAAAAATATATTGTTACAAAACTTTACAAAAAAAATAAATAAATACAGGTGCATTCAATAAATAATCGCAACGCTATAGTAGAGTACGCCACTACCGCATCAATACAAAAATAAAACAAAAATCCCTCCTCCAAAAAAAATTTGGCGCACAAGCAGGCGAGTATGCAACTCTTTTTTGTGTGTGAAGGCTGAAGAGCGGGGAGTGAAGCGAACATAAAATGATAAAAAAGAAAACTATTTTAAATTAAAAAAATTAAAATGCACCATTTACGTCTCGCCTTTTTTAAAATAGTGAAGATACTATCTTACAAGCAGCACATACCACGGATTATCTTTTGTATTATCCCCGAAATGTGAAAACTGAATCATGCCGCGTTTTTTTATATTCAAAAATCCTGACAGCGGATACTTTTCTATCTTAGAATTTCCGGTCGTGAAACCATAATGATAGAAGTTTCGGTCTGTATCATTCAGCAGTATAATTTTATAATTTAGTTTTTCTTTTTTTACTTTCAAAGAATTGGTTGTTTCTGTAAATTCTGAAATCTTAATTATTTCGTAATCAGGAAACAATGTATGAATTTCTTCTTCTGATAATTCCCTGCGGCTCAATTCTCCGTTTGCATATGTAAAATCATAAAACTTTAAATCCTGATTTGAATATCCGATTAAATCGCCGTTTTTTATAAACTCATACTGGCAGCCTGTTGTGAACGCAAAACTTCCATCTGAATTATAAAACTCGGAATAGCTTCCGCTTCCATCAGATATTATTTTTATAAGATATTCAGCTTCACGCCTTTTGATATTATCAGTCCAGACATCGTTCTCTATCTTTATTTTGTCATTTTCTTTTATATTTTTATACTTAATCTTTGCAAAATCTGCAGCATGCGCCCCGAGTGTCAAGCCGCACAGAATTAATAAACTAAAAAAAATCTTATTCATATAAAGCTCTCCGGATATATTATACTTTAACTATAAGGTTTCCGCAATAAAGTGTCCTTTTAAATCCCCATCTTTCTTCCAAAAATTTTCTTTAATAAAGCTCCTAGCCCTCCGTTTTCAGCACCGTTTTTTATCTTCTCATAATTATCTGCAACAAATTTGTTTCTCGGATCAATCTCTTTTAATCTGTCCATGTATTCTACAGCACCATAGTTGTCGCCGATTGATTCTCTGAATACAGCCAGCTTCTCAAGCGCAAGTTTATTTTTAGGATCAACATCCGCAAGTCTTTCATAAAATTCCGCAGCTTTAGTCTTATCCCCTTCTGCTTCCAATAGAGCCGCAATCGTTTCAATTAAATCAACATTTTTATCATCAAACCTGTATGCAGTAAGGTATTCATTCAATGCAACATCCTTATCGCCGCGGACAATATTGTATTTACCCCAGTTTACGTGTTCGTTAAAAGAATCCCTTTTTTTCTCATAGATTAAAGCTCTCATCTGGTAAATCAGAGGCGAGTTAGGATCAATTTTTGCAAACTCATCTATAGCCTTAAAAGACTCTTCATACATATCTTTCTGGAAATAGTATTGAGCAAGAAGAGAGTGAAATCTTTTTTCTTTGGAATATTTATCCTTAACTTTCATAAGAATTTCATACCCTGCTTCATTTTTCCCCATATCAAACAATGCTCTTGCTTTTGTAAGTTCGCTCTTTGCAAGTTCATACGCTTTATCAGGCTGAGAATTTCTTATATAATATCCGGCAAGAACTTCTTCAAAATCTTTAAAGTCACACTCTTTTCTGCCGCGTTCCAACACTTGAATTGCAGAGGAAATACCTTCTGTTTTCTCATACAATTCTGCTAACTTCAAGAACACAACCGGATTCTTTTCATCATAATCAGAAATCTTTAAATACTCATCAATTGCTTCGGTTAATTTTCCCTGTCCTTCACACAAACCGGCGTACAAATACCTTGCGGGAAGTGATTCTTGCGCATCTTTTGCGTGTTCGATGGCTTTTTTGTAATCATTCCTTGCATGGCTCATCTGCTGCTGAAGAGCGTGCATATTACCTCTTATAAGATAATACTTAAACCTGTCTTCGTCAGCAAAAATATCAATCAATTGTTCATGCGCCATAATATTAGCAGGGTCAACTTCTAAAATCATTGCATAATAAGCTTTTGCTTCTTCTTTCTTATCAAGAATTAATGCCAGATGAGCAAGTTTTGACAAAATTTCAACATCAGAAGGCTTTTGTGCCAATAGTTTCTTATATTCAGCGTAAGCTTCATCATATTTTTCGTTTTGTTCAAGTTGTTCTGCTATATTCATTTGTAAATCCTTTCTTTAGTGAACAGTGATTAGAGGTTTAATTGTATTTGTTCTGCGCTGCTGCCATACCTTCTTTAAAATAGCAGCCTATTCCGTCCTTTGCTTTGCTTAACACTGTCTTTAATGTTTCAAGCTCTTCTTTTGAGAAATTCTGAAGAACGAAAACCTCAGAAGGTATATTTGGCTGCGGACCTATTCCGATTTTTAATCTTGCAATATTATTTGTCCCGAGATGCTGAATCACTGATTTAATCCCGTTGTGACCGCCGTCTGAGCCATTAGGGCGGAAGCGGATTCTGCCTAACTCTAATGATATATCATCATACACAATAAGGACATCCTCAATGGATATTTTATAATAGTCCATAACAGCCCTTACTGCCTCCCCCGACAGATTCATAAATGTAGTCGGCTTAATCAGCAGGTAGTCCTCTTTAGGAGTCCTTAAATTAGTCATAATACTTTTTAATCTGGAATTTTCCCTGAATGTAAGATTTGAATTAAGCGCAATACTGTCTATAAGCATAAAACCTGCATTATGCCTTGTAAAAATGTATCTGTCGCCAATATTTCCCAATCCTGCAATTAATCTCATTAATTAACGAAATCTCCGCATATTTTTCATCATCTGATGTGCAGTGAGCTTAGCGCCTGCCTGTCCCATCTTGCCCATCATAGAACCAATATTTTTCTTAACGTCTGAAAAACCTTTCATCATCTTGCGCATTTGTTCAAACTGGTTAATAAATACATTCAATTCGTGTATAGGCACCCCTGCACCCTGTGCAATACGTTTCTTTCTTGAAGAATTCATTAATTCAGGATGCTCGCGCTCTTCCGGCGTCATACTCTGAATCATAACTTCAATCCGCTTAACCTGTTTTTCGCCTTCATGGGAAATCTTCTGTCTGTCATCTTTAGACATTTTGAGCCCGGGAATCATGCCGAGAAGCTGCTCCATTGAGCCGAACATTTTCATCTGAGACTGCATTTTTAAGAAATCGTTAAAAGAAAATTCAGCCTTAGCCATTTTCTTTTCCATCTCTTTTGCGGTTTTTTCGTCAAAAACTTCCTGCGCACGCTCTACAAGAGATACAATATCCCCCATACCAAGAATTCTCGTTGCCATTCTTTCAGGATAGAAATCTTCAAGAGCATTGAGCTTTTCACCTGTACCGGTTAATTTTATAGGTTTATGAGTGCAGTACACAACGCTCAAAGCTGCACCGCCTCTGGAGTCGCCGTCTAATTTAGTAAGGACAAGCCCTGTAATACTTAGCTGGGCGTCAAAGTTTTCCGCAACATTTACAGCTTCCTGCCCTGTCATTGAGTCTATTACAAGGAGTTTTTCCGCCGGATGAAATACCCTGTCTATGAGCAAAAGCTCTGCCATCATATCCGTATCTATCTGCAAACGACCTGCCGTATCAAGAATCAGAGTGTTAAACCCTTTATCTTTAGCATAATTAACGGCATTTTGTATAATAGACTGAACATCTTTTGAATCCTCAGAATAAACTTCTACTCCGATTTGTTGCCCGAGAGTTCTTAACTGGGTAATTGCAGCGGGTCTGTAAACATCACAGGCAACCATAAGAGGATTTCTGCCTTCTTTTTTTAATTTAACTGCAAGTTTGGCAGAAGAAGTTGTCTTACCGCTTCCCTGAAGTCCCAGCATCATTATTAAATTAGGATGTCCGGAAAAATCAAGCGGAGATACGGTTTTACCCAGAAGCTCTATAAGTTCGTCATGAACGATTTTTACAAGCTGCTGGGACGGATTTACGCCGGAGAGGACATTTTCGCCCTCGGCTTTGTCTTTAATATTAGAAATAAAAGCCTTTACAACTCTCAGGTTAACATCCGCCTCTAAAAGCGCACGCCTGATTTCCCTCAAAGCCTCCTGCATATTATCCTGCGTAAGCTCTTTTTGACCGGCAGTTTTTGCTATAATATCCTGTAATTTATCAGACAACGAATCAAACATTTATAATCCCTTTACACAAAAATATAAAGGAATTATAACATAAACATATCATTATGCGAATATACCGAATGTTCTTTCGGTGTTGTCATTCTTAACAGTCTCTATACCTTTAATCATTTCATTAATAGCAGACTGTTCTGTTTCAAGGTTTTGCATTCTTGTATCGATTCTGGATTCTTTTTCATTAATTACACTTTTTTCATACTCATATTCTGTAAGAGCTTCATTTTGTGCATCAGTATCATTTACAGAGAAAATATTTTCAAAGTTGGATGCTATATCTGTATTGAACTCTAAGTAATCTTTTCCGTCGCTGTTTGTTTCATTTGAAACAGTTGTAATATAATACTGATTATTTTGCAGCATATTGTTTAAATAATCATTGTCCTCTATCTGCATATTTTCAACCCAGCCTTGTTCGGCAATAGCTGAAAAAATTTGATCATAGAAATTTATACTACTTTCTTCTTCTGCAGTTAAAACCTGATTATTTGAATCCATTGCTGCTTCATATTCTGCATACGCAGCATCGTATTCAGATTTCCAATTGTCATATTGGGATTTCCATGCCGTCCATTCTGAAGAAGAACTTCTGTCGCGTGTAAAATATATCTCAGTACCGTAATCAGTCTGACCGTAACTTGTAATTCCGTCTAATGATGCGGCGCTCTTGTACGCCCCTAATACCGTATCCAGAACAATTTTCATATTTACAGTATAATTATTGCCGTCTTTTTTTATTCCGGCAACGCCGCTTTCAAGTCCTTGCTTGTCTGCATCGCTTGTACCGCCGAAATAATGACCGTTATCTGTCATATAAAGATTGCAAGCTTCTGCAAAATTTGCATATTCTTCATCAGTCAAATAATTTTTCATATTTGAAGCAATGCCGTTCAATAACCCTGAAAGGGCATTCTTTGCAGTATTTGCATCTCCTAAGTTTGTCCAGGTGGAAGATGATTTATACAAATCTCCAACATTATATACATTATTATTTACTGTTATATTTCCTGCTCTTTCAAAAAACTCATTTGCTGTATCACGATTGACAGGTTCATCAGCCTCAAGAATATCACCTTGTTCTTTAAGTTCATTAACCTTGTCAGCAGCGGCATCTAATGCTTCGTTTTTCTGATTGGCGCTGTCAATTTTATCAGCAGAAATACCCGTTAAATTAGATAGAACTTCTGTTCTTACAGCATCCCAATTGCCTCCTGGACTGCCATCCGGAGAAATCATTTCTGCATATTTCTGATATTTACTGTCAACAACAACTTTGCCGGAACCGTCAGTAATCAAATAAGGTTTATTCTGGTTTGCAGCGCTGGGACGCATTAAATTTGCATAACTCAAATCAACATAAGAAGCGCCGCCGTTATTAGACCATTTTAAAGTTTTTGTATTTAATGCGTTTTGATAATTCTTAGTAACCCTCTGCATATCTCTGGCAAGCGAAGTTTTTTGCAAAGACAAGTTTTGAAGCTGGTAGCCGATATCGTTTTTTCGGCCAGTCAGCTGTAAAAGTCTAACTTGTGATGCTGCCATTCCCATTTTGAGTTCCGCTTTCCTTTAAAATTTTCCCTTATTTAATATGTATTACGGCTCAAAAGTTCTTAAACTTTAGGGTTTATACAAATTTTGTTACAAAAATTTACAAAAAAAAAGCAGAAAGTGAATTCAGGGAGCAATCGTAAAATTTTTTATGAACTATATATCAAAAGGTCCTTCTTCTTTATAAAAATTCTTTTTACCTTTTCTCATCTTTTCATTTCGTCTTTTTACATCTTTTGAAACTTTTTTATAAGCATTATCCAAAGAGATTTTTGCAAGAGGTTTGTTAGTTGACCTGTCATTTACAATAAGCCAAAAAGATTGTTTTACATTATTGACAGCAAAAGATATTTTTCCGGCATACCTGTCTCCGGGCTTAAGCTGTGAGAACAAAAGCTTTGTATCCCCGAAAATAGACGGATTGTAAACCGCATTATAATCGTTCATTAATGCCAGATCCATGCCGGATATTGCTTTTTTAGACATATTAGATATTGATAAAGATAACGTTATTGTATTAACTTCTCCAAACGGATCTTTTTCATAAAGAATATTGGCAATTCTTATATCCAAACCAGGATAAATAACTTCTTTTTGTTTCAAGGCTTCATCCCTGTATACAGGAAGTTCAACATCAGAGAGTATACGGACTTTTATTTCATCACCGGGAGCAATAAGAACATTCTTCCCTTTTCTATATAATGACATTCCAAGTCCGACAGCCCCTCCGAGAGCGGCGCCGCCTGCTACTGTATACCCCTGGGAAGCAATAGCAGCTTCAAGCCCTAATGCCTGAACCGCAAACAAACCGCCGGCAAGCCCGCCTACAGCAGTATATCCTACATCCGTTGCAATAATTTTTGTAGCAGCTTTTATCGGGTGCAGTTTTGTAGACATATGCCCTTCTATAGGAATTTCTCTGCCGTCAGGAGTTACAAGATAGTCAAAACTCAAACTTAAATGCCCGTCTCTTCCGAGTCTTTTTGCTTCGCTTGTCTGGGTAATTGTACCGTGAGCAACCGTGCCTTTTGGAATAATAATCCCTTTATCACCGACAACGTCATTTGTTACTTCCGCAAAAAATTCGTCGCCCTCAAGCGAGAATGAGCCGTCCAGAACCTGAGAAACCGTCATTTC
>CALUSN010000071.1 GCA_944323435.1 Candidatus Gastranaerophilales bacterium
TTTTAAGGAGAAAAAGTGAGTATTTTATGACCCTATAACCGGACATTTTGAGCTTTTCAATTACCTATTTCTCATTTTGAGGGAAGCGCCTTAAATGCCTAATATTTCGATACTTTCAGGAGTATTAACTAGTGAAATTTTAGAATTAAACTACATGAAAAGTTATACTAAGCGTACATAATAATCAAACCATGTGTTCTTTTACAAATGATTTTGATAGTTATATTTGACTTTTGCTATCATGATTTGATTGAAAGTATCATAGGATATTTTAATGTTTTAATTGCATTTGCCCTATGTTTATTGGCATATATAGCAAAAGATGATTGGCAAAAAAAAATTAAACGCAATAATTTTGAAAATGCTAAGAAAAATTTAATCAACTCTATAATCGATTGCGTACAAACCTTTAAAACACATTGTTATGAAGATCCAACATTATCAGAAATAACAGAAATGAATGCAGAAGCTTCAGAAGGTGTATGTTGTGATGAAATTGCAAATAGACGTGAAATTTATAATATAGATATTGAATTTACAAGAAAAATACGTGATTTAAATCGAAATTTTGAACTTTTTGAATTTTATTATGATAATAGAAATACTTCAAGTGATTTAGAACAAATAAAAAAATTTAAGCAAAAAATTATTGATTGGAGTCGAAAGGTAAGAGTCCTTGATGTCGCAAAATTTAGATTTTACCTGCACACATCCGGGGATAATAATTTTGACAAATTTCAGGACAAATTAATAAAAATCCAACAAGATGTAAAAGAAGTAAGTGAAGATTATCAAAAGATAAAAAGAATTCTAAAGAATATACAATAATTCATTAATAGCAGATTTGCTTTTGCATTTTACATATGCATTAATGGTAGCAGGGCGGGAAATGAATTTCCCGCCCTGCTAATTTTATTTTAGTGTTTCTGTTTTATTGAATTTAAACAGATTCTTCAATTCCTCAGCACTGTTTTTAAGCTGCTCTTTTGTCGCATTCCATTCTTCTTTTGAAGCAGAAACCGCGTCTTTGACAGAATTAACCGTATTTGTTAAATCTTCGTTTACCGAAGTTGTTATATCTTTGACCGTTTCTTTTACGGATTTTGTTTCGATTGCGCTTGTATCGACATCTGTCAGCCACTTAAAGGATTTAACCGAACTTGTACTTTCCAAGCCGCCGTTAAATTGGACTTTGAAGTCTTTATAGCTTGTGCTTCCGCTTGTAAGCGCCGGAATTGCGTCCGTGTTTTCGCCTTTCGGGTTAGCTGTCAGAGCATCTACGAATTTTGCGGTAGAGCTTCCGAACTTAGGAATATAGGAGAGCAGTTTGTCTGCGGAAAGCTGCCCCAGAGGTCCTAATTTTGCGACTATTTGCGCGTCCAATCTTCCTAAGACATTAACGTTTGTCGTTCCGTTTATCAGGTTGTATTTGCCTGAGATATAGTAAGCAAGAACTTTTCCGGAACTCTTTACCGGCTCAATCTTTGCCCAGCCGTCTGCAAAATTTAAATTCCCGTCAATATAGTCAAATTTTGCGGTATCTGCAAGGCTTGTATTGTTAACAAGAGTCTGGGCGGTGGTTTTCAGGATTGAATTAGAAATAATATTACCTGCAAGCAGGAATTGGTCTAATCTTCCGATTGAGCCGAACGCGCCGTTTTGGACATTGAATTTTAAATTTCCTTTAAGCGACTTCATCATCTCGTTGTAGTCAGTCACAATTAGTGAAAGTTTTGTATTAAAATTCAAAGTTCCGGTGATTGCGTTTTTAATTCCGACTCCGCCGCGTACGGTTTTTTCGGCATTCATATTTTCGCCGGTCATTTCTACTGTAGTTTTGGCATTTGTAATATTATAAATAATATTTCCGTTAATTTTTCCGTCAAAAGCGTCGCCTTTGAGGTTGTTCAAATAGAAGTTATCACCCTTTAGCGAAAAATCTCCAGTCAAATTCTGCGCTTCGATTCCTCCGGAGGCAAATTTTTGAACGACAGCACTTCCGTTAAGAATATGCCCGTTGAGTTTAATGTCCGTACCGCTCATTGTAACAGGAATTTCAGGAATCTCAAGCGACGGAATATTAATTGTTCCGCTCAAAATCGGATTCATCATATTCCCTGTAATATAAATATTTCCCGTAAATGTCATTTTCGATTTATCAAACATAGGAATAACAATTGTTGAGCTTTCTGTTGTTGCATAATTCAAATTCAAGCTCTGTTTTACAGTATTAACCGTTCCTGTAAGAGCCGACTTGATATCACCTTTTGTTACAAAATCCAAAGTGATTTTTTCAGTCAGGTAATCTTTGATTTTTCCTGCAATATTAAAGTTTATTTTTTCAACAGTCACAGGAGTTTCAGAGATTGTAATCTCATTTTCTTTAATTACTGCATTAACCTGCGGAGCGGATATTTTTGCGCACGGATTATCAACTAAGATATTTGAACTCTTTGCAGTACCGGAAAATGTTTTGCCGTCGGTTGTAATCCCGACAGTAGTTGAAGGAAGTTTCAATGTTGTATTGGAAGGAATATTTTTGATATTGATATTCTTCAAATCCACCTTAACTGCCGGATTGATTTTGTCCAGCCTTCCCGTAACGTCCGCTTTCATGGAGATTAAGCCCGAGTTAACCTGATTATCTTTCATCAAAGCTGCCTGACCGACTGCTACAAGAAGCCCTTTGAGGCTCAAATCATTTGCCGTAAGGTGCAAATCGCTTACCGCATCGCTTGTAATTGTTCCGTAAAGTTTCAAAGGCTGATTCAGGATAGTAAGTCCTATATTATTAATATTGATATTGTTATTGTTTAATTTAACATCGGCATTAATGTTATCAACCCCGATTTTGTAGAGACCATAATAAACATCGGCAGACGGAATATTCAAATACCCGTTTGATTTTACGGTTTTTAAGTTTGATTTAATATTGAAGTTTGCATCAAGCTTTCCGTTGGCGCTAAGTGTCTGCAAATCTTTTATATCAAAAATAACCGCAATATCTTTCACAATCTTCAAAATATTTGCAATCTCAACTTTTGATTTAAAGTTCAAATCAATATCGGGATTTTTCCCTGTCTTAATAATCCCGTCGATTTTTGAAACCTCATCTTTTGCCGTATAAATATCAGACAAAACGTCAATACTGTTTTCTTTAAACTTCAATTTTACAAAACTCGGGGGTAAGTTAATGATTGAAAGGTTTGTAATTTCTGCCTGACCTTTTATCCCCTCTCTTGCAATCGTCAAGTCTGCATTCGCTTTCGCTGTCAGGTTGTTAGCGTAAATCCCTTTTAAAATCCCGATTACATCAATTCTTTCAAACTCTTCCTTCGGTTTTTCTTCCGCCGGAGCAGGGTTGAATACAAGTTCATTCAATTCCATATCCGGCATGATTTTGTTTAAAATCTTCACATCATAGCTGAACTGCTCGCGCCCTTTCAAAACCGCTTTACCGGAGCCTTTCACCTTAATGCTTTTATTCAAAATAAAATCGCTGATTTTTGTATTAAAACCGCTCAAAGTGTATTCATCCGCCCCGTCAGTTATTGTAACGGTATAGTTTTTAACTTCTATATCCGGAAGGTGGTTTGATAACTTGAATCCCAGAGGCAGTTCAGTGATTGCGGCAGCTTGTGTTTCCTCGTTTTCAGAAGCCTTTTGTTCATTTTGCGGAAAATATTTTTCAACCTCAAACGTTCCGTCGCTGTTGACTTTTAGATAAGCTTCGGCACTTGCAAGCTGAATTGCGTCCACTTCAATTCTTCTTGCAAACAGAGGAATTAATGACATTTTTACCCTGAAACCATTTGCAGACAAAACTTTTGTATTATCCGGCTCAAGAAGTTCAAATTTTTCAGCCTTCAAGCCTGCTGTAAGTTTTGGAGTTGTTACAACCTGTACTTTTTCTAAGTTTGAATTAAGCCCTGTTGTTTCCTTGATTATATTTTTAATCTGCGGAATATACCCTTCAATTATCGGATTAAGTATAAGCGGGCAGGATAAAAATACAAGATAAGCAAATACAATCACCCCTAATGTAAGTATACCAAGCCTTTTCCAGAAAATACGATTCATATAAATCCTCCGTTTATTAAGAAATGTAAAATTACACTAATTTACCTTATTTGTTCTTATTATATCTTAAAATTTGTAATTTAAAATAACCACCCTGATAATACGCGGGTTTCAGCCCTATTTTTTCTAAGATTTATTTAATTTTATAAAGTTTTGTAACAATACCCCTCTAAACACTAAAGACTTTTGCAAAACGATCCGTAAACACACACATAGGAAGAAGTTGATTAGGAGCTTTAAATCGTGAAAAAAGTAGTATTAGTGTTATTTGCATTCTTATTTTTAAGTATTAACCAGCAGGCAATGGCTTACAGAATTCAGACATTCTCATCAGACGCAAAAATTATTGCAGCAATGAGAGTTCTTGAACAAGCAGGAGAGCAGGATGTGTTCAGAAATCTCCAGAAGTACGGAATGAGAATTAAGTTTGATGACCTTACAATGGTTACAAACGGAAAAAATGCTTTTGCCGTAAGCACATATAATAACTTTGGAACAAGAGTTATTTTGATTAATTCAGCATACAGGAATGCTCCTGCCGAACAAATTGCGTGCCTGATTGCTCATGAAAGCTACCATACAGGCTACAGTGCGGATTTAGAAGAAGAAACACTTGCTACCCAGAAAGAAGCTTCCTGCTGGACAAGATTAAAAGTCGCTTCAAAAACTTATCCTGACAGCAAACTTACAAGAAGGTTAGACAAATTAAGCGGTTTATATTTAGCTTCATCTTCTAATAACAACCTCGTTGAACAAAAGATTGCAAGCAACGGATTCTACAGAAGCCAGTTAGGTTTGAATTAGAGTTTTTATAATAAAAGGGGCACGATTTTATCGCGCCCCTTTTATTATGCATTTTTTATCAAATCAGATACAATTTTTGATGCCATCAAAATACCTGCACACGGGGCAACAAACGGGGTAGAGGACGGGATAATTTTGTTAAACTCAATATTTTCGCCGCTTTTTGTTACAATATTTTCGATTTCAGACAATTTTTCTCTGACAAAAGGCTTTTCGTCGCTTGCTGCAACTGTTATACCGGAAGTTATTCCGTGTTTTTTAAGCTGGTAAAGAATATTTGACACAAAAGGGGCTTTTTTATCATGGATTTCTGAAATGTCTGAAATATAGAGCTTTTCAGGATTCATTCTGTTTCCTGCACCCATTGATGAGATTACCGGAATATTAAATTCACGGCATTTTACAAGAAGGTTTATTTTTGAGCGCATTGTATCAATTGCATCAGCAACATAATTTATACCTGAAAAATCAAAATCCTCCTGATAAAAATCATTAATCAAATTCAATTTAATATCGGGATTAATGTCTTTCAGCCTTTCCTTAAAAAGTTCTGTTTTAAATTTTCCGACAGTTGAATTGAGTGCAACAATCTGCCGGTTGATATTAGTTTCTGAAACTCTGTCAAAATCAACAAGAGTCAGTTCCCCGACCCCGCTTCTTGCAAGAGCTTCCGCGCAATATCCGCCGACTCCGCCAAGACCAAATACGGCAATATGAGCGGACATAAGCTTATTCTGAGCATTTTCGCCCCAGTACAAAATGTTTCTTGCAAACATTCCGTCCATTTATTTGATTATGCCAAAACCTAAAAGGAACACGCATACGATAAATACAAGAGATACGATTCCTGTCAATTTGTTCAATCCTTTTTCAGCACTCTTTTGCGACGTAAACATCTGGGCAGCGTTTCCGATGCCTGCGATTCCGTCGCCTTTAGGTGAATGCATCAGTATTAAAACTATCAATAATACTGCTGATACTACTTGTAATGTCCAAACCAGTGTTAACATTTTTTCTCCTTTTTGGGTTGATGTCAGGCGCAGCCTGACTTACAATTTTTTCGTTAATGTTGAGAGGTATGCTCAACCTGCATTTATTGTGTCATTGCGAGGCGCATAAGCGCCGCGGCAATCCATTAACCGTCATTGCGAGAAAATCTTTGATTTTCGTGGCAATCCACTTTTATTTAATTGTCAAATATGTTTTGGATTGCTTCTGGCTGAATGGCTGTTCCCTCGCAATGACGGCACTCTGGTAAGTCTTAATACCAGACCGATACATTTACCCCTCGCAATGACGCCCGACTTGTAGGTTCACTTCCCAAAGTGCTGTCATTGCGAGAAAATCTTTGATTTTCGTGGCAATCCATTTTTTATTCAATTGTCAAATATTAGTTAATGTTGGGTTTCACCAAACCTACAATTTTACAATTCTCAGTCACTTAATCACCCAGTCACCGGTAAGATATTTCCCCCTAGCCGCCTTTTTTGATAAAATGAGCGCGCTTGGAATTTAGTTTTATGCTGTCAAAAGTGTACAATCTTGCCGGACGTTTTGATGATGATTTGGAAAATTCGTTAAGTTCTCTTAAACCTTCGGTTGTAATAACTTTCTTTCTGAAATTTCTCTTGTCGAGTTTCTTTTCCATAATCATTTCATACGCTTTTTGCATTTCAGTCAATGTGAATTTTTCGTTCAAAAGCTGATAAGCAACCGGACACATTTCCAGACGTTCGCGAGTACGCTTGAGCGAGTATTCAATAATTTCTTTGTGGTCAAACGCAAGCGGCGGAAGTGATGAAACTTTATGCCATGCAACATCCGGAGTTGTTACAACATTAACATCTTCGGCTCTTATAAGAGCAAAATATGCGCAGGTTATAACTCTTGATACAGGGTGTCTGAGAGGGTCGCCGAATGTATAAAGCTGTTCAAGATAAATGTTATCAACATTTGTTTTTTCTTTCAAAACTCTCATAGCAGCTTCATCAAGGTTTTCTGACATTCTGACGTATCCGCCCGGAATTGCCCACTTGTCTTTGAATGGTTCATTGTTACGTTTAACCAATAAAACCTGGAGGGCGTCATCTTTGATAGTCAGAATCACAATGTCGACCGTAATCTCGTGGGTTTTAATTTCGTTGAACATTTCTACCTCTGGTGTTTAGTTCTAAAAGCGGAGTAGTTTGCACCTTATAATCGAGCAATAATTTACCCCTAAAATAATTGTATTATAAAGAATAAAAAAATGTAACAATCGACAGTTGAATAAGTGTAATTTTGTTACATTTTTTTGTATTTGTGATGATAATATTCAATCAAGCCTATATGAACTGCAGTCAAAATGGCTGTTAAACAGGCTAATGGTTTATGAGCTTTTCTGAATGTTTTATTCCTGCTCACTCCGCTCAATACAGCAGCAGTTAAGCCTGCCGTTGCGGCGTAGCCGGTTGTTTTCGGAGTAAAAATAGAATTTTTGTTTACAGAATTAACTTTCATATTTTTCATGTACCACATTATTTTTAAAAAAGCAATATTTTATATGGCGCAAATCTTGCATCAGAACGCTCTGCAGGATTTCTTTTCAGATAACTTTTTAAGACACTTCTGGCCTTTAAATAATTTTTATTTTGTACATATAAGTTTGCAAGGCGTAAAACATAATCAGCATTGTCGGGGGAATATTCAAGCAAATACAAATACTCTTTTTCTGCAAGATTTTTATTAACTTTGAGTAAAATTTCTGCCTTGAGAAAATGTAAATCGGTACTGTCTTTTATGCCCTTTGCTTTGTCTATATATTCCAGAGCCATCGCGGTATGTCCTATGTAATGATATACGACAGCTAAGTTATAATATGATATATATTTCATTTCATCTGTATCC
Organism: Candidatus Gastranaerophilales bacterium; assembly: GCA_944323435.1. Lineage (GTDB taxonomy): Bacteria > Cyanobacteriota > Vampirovibrionia > Gastranaerophilales > Gastranaerophilaceae > CAG-196. The sequence continues at coordinate 7,771 of CALUSN010000071.1, forward strand.
GAAAGCGTTAGGGCTTTTTCCAGATTCCTGATTGCTTCCGAATACCGTTTTTCAGCAGCCAAACTTTCTGCAAGTTCTATATATCCGCTTGGTAAAGCCGGTGCATGATAGATATAATTTCGTGCTTCACGGGCTTTTGAAACATTGACATCCTGTTCTCCGCCAAGTACCAGATAAGGTGTATATTCTCCTGCCGGCTCTCTATTATTTGTGATATCAGGTTGTATTTTATAAAGCAATTTCAAAGTATTTTTATCCGCATTATTTAAAACGGCTCTGGAATCGTTTATTAATACATTATTATCTTTTGATAAGTACATTATATTATCAGGACTGAAACTGTGTCCCATAAAGCCAAGAGCATGAAAGATTTCATGTAATGCCGTATTATAAACCTGATTATTGCTAAATGGAATTCCTTCCGGAGTTTGGATATAAAAATTTATATCCATTCTGTCTAATCTTGAATTTGTTATAACAGGAATGGTATAGGCAACTACATATTTTCTCCCGTACATTATTTTTGCACTTTGATTATTTCGAAAATCAATGATAATATCGGCATTGCTGTCTGTTTTATTAAACAAAACAACACCGGCTTTTTCCCACTCTAAAAAAGCTTTATCAATTTCCTGAACATACCCTTTAGGAACATTTTGGATATTTTTATAAGCGTATGTTATAGGAAAACGATTCCAGCGTACAACTTTATGGTTAAAGGGACATTGACCTATATAATTATCCGGATATTGTTTATAGATTTCGGCTCTTAAATCTTGCAAAAAGGACTTTGCTTTTAGAGAAGCTTTGTCTTGTATGTTATCTTCTGCAAAATCAGTAAGCTTACGCTGGGCTTCTATTGTCAATGGCGAATTTATTATTGAATTGACATATATTTCTCGTATTGCAGAATCCTTATATCCAAGCCTGAAAGCCTTCTCATAAAGAGTCTGGGCTTTAGTGATTTCATTGTGTTTAAAATACAGATTCCCGAGTTGAACATAAATATAATCAGCATTAAAATAGAAAAATATAGCCCCCGAAAGTACAAGCCCCAACACAAGATAGAGAGTTATCTCTCTCCAGTTTATTTTTTTATTTGGTTTTGAAATATATTTTCTGTTCAATTTCTTGTTCTTTAAATTTGTATTTTGTTTTTTCTGTTAATGTCGGCCTGGTTAAGCCAACCTGTATTTCTGTCATTCAGAGGGGTAAATACCCTTGGTTTTGAGTCAGAACCTCCAGGAGTGCCGTCATTGCAAGGCGCGTGAGCGCCGTAGCAATCCATTTTTATTTAGTTATTGTCAGGTATAACCCGACCTATCTATTTTTCCGGTGGGAACGCTAACGCTTTTCCCACCCTACTACTTGTGGAGCAAGCTCCACACTACTATTTTTATATTCTCAGTCACTCAGTCACTTAATCACTTAGTCACCAATAACTCCTCTTGATCACTTGATCACCCGGTCACTTGATCACTGTTCAATTCTTCTTCCGCATCATCCTTTACCCCTTTTTCACCCATCGGGGGAGCCTGACGTTCCTCCTCCGGATCATCCTTTACCCCTTTGTCAATATTCAAAGTCTTGACTAAACTTCTGACATCTCCTTTTAACTTGAAATACTCGGCGAATTTTGGAGTAGTCTTGATATTAAAAGACCTGCCGTTTTTATCTTTATGGCGTGAGATTAAGCCTTTTTCCAGAAGTTCCTGAACATGCTCATAAGCATTTGAGCCTCTTAGTTCCTTAAGCAAAGACTGCCTGATAGGCTCTTTGAGCGCAATAACCGTAAGCGTTTTAAGTACCGGCGGCTTGAGTTCTACAGGACAGAGTTTTTCTACTATGTCCAGATGTTCCTGCTTAACTTGCAAAATATACCCGTTTTCGTCGTCGATTTCCAGCGCGCCGTCGCGGGAAGCATAGTCCATAATTAGTTCCAGAAGCGCCTCTTCAACTTTATCCGGCTCTTCTTCCAAAATTTCCGCAATCTCTTTTATTTGGAGGACTCTGGCTGTTACAAACAAAACAGCTTCAATTCTTGATTTCAACTGTTCCATTATGCGCTCACCTCTTCTTTGTCTGCTATTACACTTTTAGCGTTATCAATAAAATTTGAATATTCTGCATCAGAATTAACAAAGGCAGTATCTGCCCCCCTTGCGGGGGAAGTACCCGAAGGGGGTAGGGGGTGTGATTCCCTTTTTACTACGTATAAATCAGAATAAAATTCGTCCTGCTCCAAGTCATAATCACTTTCCGCTGTCAAAAACAGGAGCGAAATATACGCGCTTATTCTGTCCATACCGAGAAGTGTAAGTTCGTTTAATTCTATTTTGTCCTGCCTGCTAAGAATCTCAGACAGGTTTGCTTTCAGCCTCTGAACACCGTTTTCAATGTATTCATCGTGTGCAAGATTGATAATATCATCTGGAGAGAGTCTTGCATAATTCTGAACACGTCTTTTTGCCCGCTCGTGAGCGTTTTTGAGCGATTGTTTTTTATCAAGCATTTCATAAAATTCCAACTGCCTGATTAAGTCTCTCAAAGTCACGACACGAT
>CALUSN010000072.1 GCA_944323435.1 Candidatus Gastranaerophilales bacterium
CTGCACCCGTCGATAGCTTTAAAGTTAATGCGGAGCCAGCAGGAAGGTCATGACGATTCAGGGTTTGCCTTTGTAATGCAGGATTTGGGCGGCTTATTTGAAAATTATAAAGAATTGCCGTTGTTATCCATGGCAGGAACTGTTGAAGGCGCCCGTCTTGCGGAAGATATCTTAAGAGATATCGGGTTTACGCGGGTAATGCAATGGTCTCCGGATATTAACAATAAAAAGGGCTTGAAAATAGAAGCGCTTCCTATATATATGTTTGAAGCTTTGCAATATCCGAAAAGCTACAAGCATGCCACAAAAGAAGAAAAAGAAGAGTTACTTATTGATACTTCAATAAGATTAAGAAAGGCACTTGAGGAAACAAATTCAGGGTATATTTATTCCTTCTGGCCCGACACGTTGACTCTCAAAGAAATCGGAAGTCCAAAAGATATCGGTACTTACTTTAATTTATGGGAAGAAAATAAAGATTTAACTTCAAGTATAATAACCGCGCAATGCAGGCAGAATACAAATTATGATATTGTAAGGTACGCTGCCCATCCGTTCTTTTTAGAGGGATATACAGGGCTGGTAAACGGCGAAAATACTTTTTATGAGAAGAACAAATCTTATCAGGAACGCTTGTACAAAGGGTATTTAGGGTTTGAATCAGACTCCCAGTGCCTTTTATACACGCTTCATTATGTCCGTAAGATTTTAAAATGGCCGCTTCAATATTTTAAACATACAATCACTCCGCTGAGTTATGACGAGATAATCAAAAGAGAGGACAGCGATATTTTACTCAGGATAAAAGCTTCGCTTGAGCATCTTGAGGTTAACGGACCTAATACATTTCTCGGCGTAACTCCGGATAAGGAACTTATTTGTGTATGTGATTCAAAAAAACTCCGTCCGGTTGTAATCGGAAAACATAATGATACAGTTATTATGACCTCTGAAGTTGCAGGGATAAATGATTTGATGCCGGATAGAAACACGGAAGAGGATATTTATCCCAATGAGCGGGAAACAGTTGTGATAAAAGATGATTTGACGGTGGAAAGATGGCAGCAGTAAAAATAAACGAACTTCATAAAAGCGACTTGCCGTGGATTCTTGAGTATGATGAGTCCAAGTGTATTCAATGCGGCAAATGCACTGCTGTATGTTCTTTTAATGCAATAAAACCGGCAGTGGAAATAAGAAAGAAATCAAATTCAATCACTGAAAAAAATAAAACAGAAAGAGTTCTTGTAATAAAGCAGAATATTTCACTCGACAATTATTGCCGCGGATGCGGAATGTGCGCCAATGTCTGTCCGAACGGCGCAATAAGGCTTATAAGAAATAAAGATGACAAGTATTCTGTTGCATACAGGGCAAATAAAGCCGATTCTTTCAAAAAAGGCGGACGTTCAAATTTGAATACGGAAGGAAGAACTCTGGATAAAATTAAAATCGGAAGAATATCCCAGATGACTGACCCGTCTCTTGATGCGCAGAGACATACGTTTGAACTTAGAACGCCCTTCGGAAGAGTTTTAAAAGCCGACAAATTAAACTTTGAGGTTAAAGACGGAAAAATAGTGGAGACAACCCAGCTTCCGCCGAACAGATGGATTTATCCGATAATTTTTGGTGATATGTCTATTGGCGCGGTTTCGTGGAGAATGTGGGAAGCTATGGCTATTGCAACCGCATACTTAAACGAAGTTATGGGGATTCCTATCCGTATGTGCACCGGAGAGGGCGGAATTCCTACCAAACTCCTTAAATCACGGTATGTAAAATACATGATTCTCCAAATAGCCTCCGGTCATTTTGGATGGAACAGGATTATAAAAGCCATGCCTGATATGACGGAGGATCCGGCAGGGATTTTGATTAAAATCGGACAGGGCGCAAAACCCGGCGACGGCGGACTTCTTCTTGCAAGTAAAGTCGCAAAATATGTTCAGGAAATCAGAGGCGTTCCTAAGGCGGATTTACTTTCTCCTCCGACTCATCAGGGTTTGTATTCAATAGAAGAGAGTGTTCAGAAGATGTTTCTCTCTATGAATGCAGCTTTTAAGTTTAAAGTTCCTGTTGCAATAAAGGTTGCAGCTTCCGTAACGAGTGTTCCGGTATACAATAACTTGTTACGAGATCCGTATAATATCGTAGGCGGCTTCTTTTTGGATGGTTTAGCAGCCGGTACGGGAGCCGCGCATGAAATTTCTCTGAACCATACCGGACATCCTATTACTTCAAAACTCAGAGACTGCTATCTCACAGCTGTAAAACAGGGCAGACAGGGTGAAATCCCGCTTTTTGCAGGCGGCGGATTGGGGCAGACAGGAAGCTTTGCGGCTGATGCGTTTAAGCTTATTTGTCTCGGTGCAAACGGCGTATTTACAGGAAGAATGCTTCTGGAAATAGCAGGTTGTGTCGGAAGCGACACCGGAAAATGCAACGCCTGCAATACAGGACTTTGTCCGGCAGGAATTGCCGCGCAGAATGACAATCTCGTAAAAAGACTTGATGTTGATAAAGTTGCGCAAAACCTTGTAAACTATATTCTCGCAACTGATATAGAACTTAAAAAACTTATGGCGCCGATTGGCTGTTCTTCGCTTCCTATCGGACGTTCAGACGCGTTGATAACAGTAGATAAGCATATTTCAACAAGGCTGGATATTCAATACGCGTGTTAGTGAGTTAACGCTGAAGCGTGAAGGGTATATTACAGCTTCATTTATATTTTGCACAAAAAGGAACAAAGACTATGATAGACGGAACATTAGATATCTCAATATTTGAAAGAGCGGTTAGCAAACTCGGTGAAATTCTTGAAAGATACGGGTTAAATAAAAATGATGAAGCTATAAGAGATGCTGTTATACAGAGGTTTGAATTTACATACTCATTAGCACTTACAACATTAAAAAAGTATTTTGCAGAACTTGCTTTTATAACGGAAGATGTAAGTCAAATGTCATTTAACGATATGATTAGAACTGCAAATCAACAAAATTTGCTTGTTTCGGATTTGGAAAAATGGTCGGACTATAGAAAAATGAGAAATATGACTTCACATACTTACGACGAAAATATTGCAAAAAAGGTTGTAGAGATTATTCCTGATTTTTACAATGAAATGTTGTTCCTCTTGAACAGACTAAAGGAAGCAGTGAAAAAGTGACAATACTAAATCTTGAAAATAAGTATAAAGAATTCATAAAAACTACAATTCAAAGTATTTTAGAGGATGTGGAAATTTTTGTCTACGGTTCCCGGGTTCAAAGAAAGGCGCAAAAGTATTCTGATGTCGACATTGCTTTAAAATGTAGAGAAGAAATTCCTATAGAAAAACTAATACGTCTGAAAGCAATTTTTCACGATTCAACTTTTCCTTACAAAGTTGATATAGTTGATATTAGAGGACTTGATAACAAGTTTTTGCAAATTATTGAAAAGGACTTATACAAAATTAATTAATTAGAACCGGATAAATAAGGTTCCGGAAAAGGATATAAAAATGGCAGTTTGTAAAATAAAAACGTTAAAAAACAATAACCGAATGTCGACTCAGGAACTTTTACAGACGATTTATAAGAAAATCGACGAAGGTCAGAGTGAGTTTGAAATTGAAGCCTGCGGGCAGCACGATATCGGCGGGGCGGTTAAGGCAAAGAGTGATGATAAGACTCTTTTGTTTAAAATAACAAATCCGGGGCAGAGAGTCGGCGCTATGGCTATGGACGGGGTTAAAATTGTTGTTGAAGGCTCAGCGCCTGCAGATGTCGGCTGGCTGAATTCCGGAGCGGAAATCGTTGTAAAAGGTGACGCCGGTGATACCGCCGCGCATTGTGCGGCAGGCGGCAAGGTCTTTATAGGCGGAAGAGTCGGAACACGCTCGGGCGCATTAATGAAACATGACCCGCGCTTTGAGCCGCCTCAATTCTGGGTTCTAAAAAATACCGGCTCATTCAGCTTTGAATTTATGGGCGGCGGAATTGCCGTTATATGCGGATATGATTGTGATAATTTAACTTCGGTTCTCTCTAACCGCTCCTGTGTCGGTATGGTGGGCGGAGTTGTTTATGTGAGAGGAAATGTTGAAGGGCTGGCAAATTGTGTTGAAAAGCTTCCGCTCGATAAGCTTGATAAAGATTTTCTAAAATCCGGAATGCCGGAATTTTTACAAGAAATCGAAAAACCTGAACTGGAAGAAGAGTTGCTCGATTTTTCAAAATGGTCAAAAATTCTGCCGCTTCCAAAAGAGTTGAAAGAAAAGAAGCAGCCGGTAAAAGATTTTATTAAAAACGAATGGTTTAAAGAAGGTTTGTTTGGCGATCTTGTTGAAGATGACGGCAAAGTTTACGGTCTTGCAGAAACCGGAGACGCAAGGCTCAGAAAGCCTGAATGGGACAAAGATTTGTGTGTAGCGTGTGATTTATGTCTTAAAAATTGCCCGCAAAATGCCATAAAAAAAGATTTAACAAAATATATTTCCGAGTCTGAAAAATGTATCGGCTGCGGAATATGTGCTGCAATTTGTCCGAGAAATGCTTGGAAAATGAAAGAAAATAAAATATCATGACAAATTTACGAGTTCGGGAATTAATAAAAAGCAGGGTTTCACTTGCGCCTATGGCTGGCATCACAGATTATGTTTTGCGTTCACTGGTAAGGGAGTATTCAAAAACCTGTCTTATAACAACAGAGATGATAAGCTCGGAAGCTTTAACCCAGGTGAAGGATACAAATATTGTCGAAAGAGCGGACAATCATTCCCCTATATCATATCAGTTAAGCGGGCATAAACCTGATATGATTGCATCTTGTGCAAAATATCTTGAAAAATATGCAGATATGATTGATATCAATATGGGCTGTCCTGTCAATAAAGTTGTTAAAGGTACCGACGGTTGTGCTTTAATGCGTAATCCTGTGCTGGCACAAAGAATAGTCAGAACAGTAAAACATAATATCAATATTCCGCTTAGTGTAAAATTCAGACTGGGATATACTTATGATGAATTAAATTACGTAGAATACGGGCAAAAAATGCAGGAGGCGGGAGTGGATTTTATAACAATTCATGCAAGAACCCGCTCTCAAATGTATGGTGGAAAAGCAGATTGGAAAAAAATTGCTGAGCTGAAACGGAATGTTGATATTCCGGTTTTTGCAAACGGTGATGTTGTATCGCCTATGGCTGCTGCTGAATGTCTTGAACAATCAAATGCTGACGGTGTTGCAGTAGGAAGAGGAGCACTGGGCGAGCCGTCTCTCTTGCATAGAATCGAAGAATATATCAATAAAGGTAATTATATTCTCCCTCCGACTCTTGAAGAAAAAATAGAAACACTCAAAAGACATTTGAGAAAAGAAGTGGAGTTCCGGGGAGAAGATGCAGGAGTTAAATTTTGCAGAAAATTTTATCCATATTATGTAAATAATTTTACAGGAGCTTCAAAACTCAGAGGAGAGCTTGTTTTAATAAATGATTTAAACAAAATTTTTGAGAAACTTGATAAAATATTAAAACACGAGGATATTAATTCTTTGCAGTATGGAGATTAAGAATATATTTGTCTGCGGGAGAGAGAGAAATTTTCCTTATAATCTGTTTTTATCCTTTAGCCATTAAGGCTGATTTTTCGGCAGTTTTTCTAACTGTTTCATAAAGTATATTACTTATATTACTTTCGCTCAAGACTTTATTACCTTCTGCAGTAGTACCGCCGGGGGTCGTGACTGCAGTAATTAAATCTTCCGGAGCAGAACCGGTCTCTAAAATCATCTTGGAAGCTCCAAATGCTGTTTGTGCTGACAAGGTTAATGCGGTATTGTAATCCAGACCGAGTTCTTGACCGGCTTTTGCAATTTCATTAATTATATAGTAATAAAAAGCAGGGCCGGAACCTGATACGCCGGTTACAGCATCCATGTCTTTTTCTTCGCATGTAATTACTTTGCCAATTTTTGAAAAAATATCTCTTACAGTATTGAGATCGCAAGAAGTTGCACAATTATTTTTACATAGAGCACTCATACCGCACCCAACTAGTGCCGGAGTATTTGGCATTACGCGTACAATTTTTTTATTATATCCGATAATTGATTCGTATTTTTCAAAAGTTAAACCTGCAGCTATTGTAATAATTAATTGCTGTTCTTTTATTAAATTTTTAATATTTAATAATAAATCAGGAACTACAAAGGGTTTTGTCGCAATCAGAATTATATCAGCATTCACGATAGCATCTTCGGCTTTTGAATACACCTTTATACCAAATTTCTGTCTTGCAGCTTCTGCAGCCGTATCATTTACCTCAACGGCTATAATATGCTCGCAATCATAGGTTCTGGAAGTCAATAATCCGTTTATAATTGCGCTTGCCATTTTCCCTGCGCCTATAAAACAAATGGTTTTATACTCCATATTCAATCTCCAATTTTAATTTATTATATCTCCGTAAGCTTCCGGATTATTTAATAAATCGTAATTAATTTCATTTTCGTTATCTGCTATTGCGGCAGCAACTACAGCATCTGAAGTTACGTTAAGAAGAGTTCGCATCATATCTGTGATTCTCTCTATTGTAAACAGGAATGCAAACCCTGCAACAAGCTGCTCAGGACTCAAGCCCATTCCGTTAAGCACAAGAGCTATTGTAATTAAACCGGCTCCCGGAATTCCTGCACAAGTTGAAGATGCAACAATTGCAAGCAGGGCAATTTGAACTACCAGAAACGGAGTTAAAGCAACACCGTATGCCTGAGTTAAGAATATAACCGCAATTACCTGAAGCATTGCAGTTCCGTCCATATTAAGTGTAGCACCGAGCGGTAGTACAAAGCTTGATACTTTATGAGATATACCTCTTTTTTCGCAGCAGGCTATTGTTAACGGGAGTGTTGCAGAAGAACTTGCCGTACCAAATGCTACCATCATAGCTTCTGCTATTGCTGCATACAGCATCATAACAGGAACTTTTGAGAATATCTTCAAAAATACCGGATAAACAATAAAGAACTGAATTGCAAAGCCTAAAGCAAGTACACCTAAGTATTTTGAAATACTCATAAATATATCGATTCCGAATGATGAAACGGCGACAGCAGTGAGTGCAAATACACCGGGTGCAGCAAAGCACATAATCCAGTCGGTAATTTTCATTGTAGCTGCAAATATTGATTCAAAAAAGCTTACAAAAGGTCTGTTTATGTCACCTACTTTTGCAAGAGCGATGGAAAACATTACTGCAAAAACAATGATAGGAACCATATCTCCGCTTGCAATTGAAGCAAGAGGATTTTTAGGAATAAAGCCTAAGAATATATTAAGCAAATTTCCTTTCTGGGCTTCTATAGTTGCAGCAACGTGTGATTGGATGTTTATTGCTGTATCTATATTTATATAGTGTGCTGCCCCTAATCCCGGTTTTAAAAGAAGCGCCAGTACAGAGCCTATAGTTACTGCCGCGACTGTAATAATTGTATAATAGAAAATCATTTTAGTGCCGAGTTTACCGAGCTGTTTGCTGTCACCTATACTTGTAATACCGATTACAATGGCTGATATTACTAAGGGAATAACAACCATTTGAATAAGTCTTATAAACATTTGACCGATAAATGTAAGAGTCGTCATTATAACAGGGCTTGGTGAGTTATGAAGCCAGATACCTACCAGAACACCGAGAATAAGTCCGGCAAAAATGTGCCAGTTTCTCTTCAACCCCAAACCAAGTGCAATTAACACTTGCATGTGAAATTTCATATATAAATCCTCTCATATACTTATATTAACTAGTATATCTTACTATTTTTTTGCATGAATGTAAATAGTATTAACGATGTGTTTTCCTTAGATAAAGGCGCCGCTTCTTATGAAGCGGCGCCTTTATTCACATACTTATTTTAATGAATCAATCAATTCCTGTATAGCTTTCTGCTGCGTAGAAATTTCTTCTATTCTGGCATTTGTCTGTTCAACGAGTTCTTTTGGTGCATTTGCAACGAATTTCTCGTTTTTCATTCTGCCTTCAAGAGAATTTTTCTCATTTGTTAATTTCTCCAGCTTCTTTTCCTGACGCTTGATTTCTGCATCTAAATCAATCAAATCAGCAAGCGGAACGATAAGCTTAGAAGCTGATACGACTGCAGAAGCTGATTTTGGCGGAGTCGGAGCGTTCATTGGAGCGTAAGATATATTATTAACTTTAGCAAGCCTATGGATATACGGCTCTATTTCTTTAAATATTTCCTTTTCGCTTCCTTCTGCTCTGATTTCAACATCAACAGTTGCAGAAGTCGGAATATTAAAGCTTTGTCTTACGTTTCTTAAAGAAGTAATTGTATCAAATACAAGCTTCATTTCTGCAGCTTCTTTCGGAAAGCTTAAAGCCTCATTGAATACAGGGAATTCTGCAACAACAAGCGCTTTTGCATTTTCTCCGTTAGGCGTAAATGCGTTTACCCCCTTAACTCCCGGAATAAGTCCCCAAACTCTTTCAGTTATATGAGGCATTATAGGATGGAGCATTCTTAAAGACATGTCAAGAACATATCTTAAAACTCTCTGGGTATTAGCTTTTAAGCTGCCATCCTGAAGCTGGATTTTTGCAATTTCTACATACCAGTCGCAATACTCGCTTCTGAAAAAGTCATACAAAGTATGCGCAATTTCACCGATTCTGTACTCTTTCATATACTGGTTAACAAGTTTAGCTGTTTCATTAAGCTGGTTCAAAATCCATTTATCAACCAGAGTTAATTTATCCTTATCAATAGGCTTGTCGTCAACTCCTTCAAGGTTCATAAGCACGAATCTTGAAGCATTCCAGAGCTTGTTTGCAAAATTTCTTCCGTATTCAAACCTCTCGTCGGAAATTTTGATATCCTGTCCGCCGTACGTGCAGAGCGAAGTCATCGTGAATCTCAAAGCGTCGCAGCCGTACTTGTCGATAATTTGTACAGGATCAATAGTGTTGCCCTTTGATTTTGACATCTTTTGACCTTTTTCATCTCTGATAAGCCCGTGAATATAAACGGTCGAGAATGGTGCTTTGCCCGTAAATTCAAGACCCATTGTAATCATTCTTGCAACCCAGAAGAAAATAATATCAAAACCTGTTACAAGAACGGATGTCGGGTAGAATTTTTTAAAGTCATCAGTTTCGGCATTAGGAAATCCCATTGTCGAAAACGGCCACAAGCCTGATGAAAACCAGGTGTCGAGACAGTCTGTATCCTGTACATAATTTTCAGGATCCGGATTTTCTTTTGCTACAACCATTTCACCGGTTGTTTTGTGGTAATAAGCAGGTATTTGGTGCCCCCACCACAATTGTCTTGAAATACACCAGTCACGGATGTTTTCCATCCATCCGAGGTAATTCTTTTCCCATCTTTCCGGAATAAATTTAATTCTGCCGTCTTTAACCGCTGCAATAGCTTCCTTTGCTAAAGGCGCCATCTTTACAAACCACTGTTCCGAAAGAAGCGGTTCAATTGTTGTATTGCATCTCTGGCACTTGCCTACGTTGTGCTCGTGGTCTTTCACTCTTAGTAAGAAGTTATTGTAACTGAGCATATCAACAATCTTCTTTCGGGCTTCATACCTGTCTAAACCCTGATAATCAGGCGGAACTTCTGCGCAAGCTTTCATTTTGCCTTCTTCATCAATAACCCATATAGGTGCAAAATTATGGCGTTTGCCGACTTCGTAGTCATTAGGATCGTGTGCCGGAGTGATTTTTACAGCTCCTGTTCCGAAAGACTTATCAACGTATTCATCAGCAATAATCGGTATTCTTCTGCCTGAAAGCGGAATCATAACAGTTTTGCCGATAAGTTCGGAATACTTTTTATCAGATGGATGAACTGCAATTGCAACGTCGCCGAACATTGTTTCAGGTCTTGTTGTTGCAACGATAATTGCTCCCGGCTCACCTACAAGCGGATAAGAAATTTCCCACAAATG
>CALUSN010000073.1 GCA_944323435.1 Candidatus Gastranaerophilales bacterium
TTAATTCAGCCTCTTGAGATTCTAATTTGGAAATCAAAGTTGTTTTGCTTACATCGCCTGCAATTAAAAACTTCTCTCTTCCGGTTGATACAACATACAGAGTTTTTCTGGGTGCGATTGTGAGTGAATCTACAACTTTTAGATGTTTAGATTTACCGCCCCCGCCAAAAGTAGATGTATTCTTAAACACCAGAAGCGCAATTGAAATAACACCTGTCATTGCGAGCGTATATACCATAAAATTTGCTAAATATCCCATAATATAATCCTCTTTTGGGTTTAGTAGTTTAGAAGTTTAGGAGTTGAGAAGAAGTTATAAAGACTTTATGAGCGTTAGTGACTTTATTTTCTTCTAAATTTCTAAACTTATCCCCTTCTAAACTTTATTTACTGTTTTTCTACTGTTTGTCAATTTTCCTTATTTTCAACTTCAAAGTCGCTATAATCAAAGTCATCTGCAGGCTGATTTTCTGCGGAAGTGTCTGCAGCTGCCGGTATTGTTTCTGTTTCAGACACCGGATCGCTTACCTTTTCTATTCGGACCCCGAATCTGTCATTAATTATAACAAGTTCTCCCTCTGCAACGGTTTTTCCACCGACTTTTAAGGAAATATTGTTGTCATATACCGAGCATAAATCTACAACCAAACCCTCTTCAATACTTTTCAGCTCTCCTAAAGTAACTTTTACCTTATCAAATTCGGCTGTCATATCAACCTGGATACTGTCCCACAAATTGACATTTGTATTATCTTCCATATTATTTCCTCCGCCCGTATCATACGGTTCTATAATGTTTACATTTGGATTGATTTGAAATTTTTGAATAATATTATTACAAATAAGTGTCATTTCATCAGATTTGCTGTTTTCAAAAACAACAATATCTCCAACATCAAGTTTTTTTATTTCCGCAACAGGGAATGTTGTAGAACCCAAAAGGAAGTTTACTTCCACAAAGCTGTCTGCAAAATCTTTATCGCTAAATCTGGGTTCACCGGTTTCTATATCTACCGGTTTAAGAATTTCTCTCGGAACGGAAATTATAAATTTAGCGGCAGTGTCTGAAATTTCGCTCTTTACAAAATAAGTCAGATGCAATATTTCATTGTATCGTCTGTGCGGTTCTATTTCAAAATTCGGAGCAAGCGTTTCATATAACAAATCATTGAAAGCTGTGATAATTCTGGCTTCCAACTCTGTAACTTCTGTCAGGTCAAATCTCCTGTTATTTTTGCCGAGAACTTTATCCAGTATTACGTTTATTGCATCTTGCGAAATTCTTATATAAACATCATTTTTAGAATTAATTTTTACTTTGGTGACAAAAAAGGTTTCATTTTGGGAGAGAACATTCATGTTGGTACTTATGGACGCTAATTTGTATTCAAAACCGTCAAAGAAAAATTCGCTGCTGCAATTTTTTACTATAGGTGTGAATACAGAGTCAAACCATGCAAATTGCTTATACAATTCATCAAAAAATATAGAGTTTATCATACTTTACCATTTCCCTAAGGATAATCTCCTTGAAACCTGACTTTATCCCCACACATATCGTACATAATTTTTTATAAAAATACATCAACTATTTGTATGATGTTCGTATCATCGCCCGCTTGCAGTATAAATTCTTTTCATACGGCTTATTCCTATTAGTGAGTGGTGAATAGAAAAGAAATGTTAATCGGGCTTTAGCCCCACACAGGTCAGTTAATGCGGGATTTAATCCAACCTGCATTTTTGCAGGTCTGGTAATGTCTGACAAAAACTTACAAATTAGACCTTATAAATTCCCCAGTTGAATCAGCTGCCGGACAGTATTTTCGTATTCAACTTTTTCATCGGTTGATTGTTTGAGAAACTTATTAATATCATCCATCATAGCAATAGCTTTGTCACAAACAGGGTCTGAGCCTTTAACGTAAGCGCCGATATTAATTAAATCTTCATTTTTTCTGTGTACTGCAAGCAGATTTCTGAGATTCCCCGCAGCAGCGCGGTGTTCTTTTGTTGTAACATCACCCATAACCCTGCTCAAGGATTGAAGAACATCCACTGCCGGATAGTGGTTTTTATGCGCCAGATCCCTTGAAAGCATTATGTGACCGTCAAGAATACTTCTTGCTGTATCGGAAATAGGTTCGTTAAAGTCGTCGCCCTCAACAAGTACCGTATACAATCCTGTTATTGTACCGAATTCGTTTGTACCGGCTCTTTCCATAAGTTTAGGCATAAGAGCAAAAACAGAAGGTGTATATCCTCTTGTAGCAGGCGGTTCGCCGATTGCAAGTCCGACTTCCCTCTGAGCCATTGCAATACGTGTTATACTGTCCAGCATGAAAAGAACGTCCAAGCCTTTGTCTCTAAAGTATTCCGCAATAGATGTCGCAACAAATGCCGCCTTTATTTTGACAAGAGAAGGCTGCTCGGAAGTCGCTGCTACAACAATAGAACGCTTCATACCCTCAGCGCCCAGAATCTCTTCAATAAATTCTTTAACCTCTCTCCCGCGTTCTCCGATTAGTGCAATAACGTTCAAATCCGCGTAAGTGTTTTTTGCCATCATGCCGATTGTCGTACTTTTCCCGACGCCTGAACCTGCAAAAATACCCATTCTCTGACCTTTGCCTACTGTCATAAAACCGTCCACTGATTTTATACCCAGAGACAAAGGCTCTGATATTCGTTTTCGCTTAAGCGGATTAATTGCCTCCGCTCTTGTTGAACGGTATTCTGTAAATCTTATATCACCCAGAGTGTCAATAGGGCGTCCCAAACCGTCCAGAACCCTTCCGATAAGCTGGTTTCCGACTCCGATTTTCATAGCTTCGCCGGTATTTACTACAAGCGCTCCGGGGTGAATTCCATCCGGAGACGCCAGAGGCATAAGCAGGATTTTATCTTTCTTAAACCCTACAACCTCAGCCATTGTAGGCTTATCACTGTAATTATTGTAAATGTAGCACAAATCTCCGATAGACGATTTAGGTCCGTCAGATTCTATCGTCAAACCTATAATCTCGGTTATTTTACCGATTTCTTTTATTGTCCGGGTTTCTTTTATTATGTCCAGATACTTATTCTTGTTCCATTCCATCGTCTGCACCTGTAAGCATTTTTTCTGCAATTTCCGCTATCTGGACAGAAATCCTTGAATCAAGCCTTGTGTCCGGAGTTTCCACAATTACACCGTCTGCGGATAAGGAGTTATCTTCTAAAATTTTTAAAGTTTTTAGTTTCGGAATTTCTTCTCTGAAGGTTGAAGCCAAATGGTTGATATTATCTACAAGTGCAGGGTTTACAATTATTGTAATATTTTCTTTGTCGTTAAGCTGCTTGATTGCATCAAGAGTAATGTTATGCAAAACCTCCTCATCAAATTGTTGGTGACAGACTTTATCCGCAATTGCAATAACGAGATCAACAATATCACGCGATGCGGAATCAATTATATTTTTCTTTATATCAAAAGAGCCGGAAGCTAAAGTCTCCAGAGATTTAATCCCGTCGGCAGCATCTTTCTGAAACTTATAAAGACCATCTTGCTCGCCTTTTTTAAATCCCTCTTCATAAGCCTGGTTTTTTATAGCTTCATACTCTTTTTCAGCTTTCTTCTTAGCATTCTCAATAATTGTTTCGGCTTCTGTATTTGCCGCCTGAACTACTACCTGAGATTTACTTTCCGCATTTTGAATAATTTGCCGGGCTTTTGCGTCGGTTTCTTCAATGATTTTCTGAACTTTTGCCTGCTGGCGCGTGACATTAGTCTGCTCAATCGGCAGAACGTAATTATCACCCATCTGGATTTCCTGAGATTTTATTCTGTTGCTACTCAATTAATTCATCCTCAACGCTGGCACGTGTAATAGTAATTTCACCGGTTGCTTCAAGATTTCTGATAGAATTAACAATGCTTGTCTGAGCTTCCTGAACCTCTTTGGCTCTTACAGGTCCTAAGTATTCCATATCATCCGTAAGCATTTGCCTTGCTCTTTCAGACATGTTCTTGAAGATTTTATCTTTAATCTCGTCTTTTGTACCCTTAAGTGCAAGTGCAAGCTGTTTTGTATCGATTTCTCGAAGAAGTCTCTGAATAGCTCTGTCATCAAGTATAATAATATCTTCAAATACGAACATAAGATCCCTGACTTCCTGAGCCATTTTCTGGTTTTCAATATCAAGCCATTCCATAATATTCTTTTCAGTACCTCTGTCGCAGCAGTTAAGAATATTTGCCAAAGACTCAACGCCGCCTGCATTTGAGAAATCCTGAACCAGAAGGGCTGAAAATTTGCGCTCTACAATATCCTCAATTGTAGACAAAATTTCCGGGTTTGTAGGCGTCATATCTGCAATCTTCATTGAAACAACCGCCTGAATATCAGGAGGCAGAAACGCAAGAACCTGCGCCGCAAGCTCCGGTCTTAAGTATGCTAATATTAGAGCCAGCAACTGCGGGTTTTCTGACGCAAAAGTGTTTGCAAGCTGTGACGGGTCAGCGTCGTTTAGAAAATAAAACGGGTTTGTGTTGACCATGGAATTAACTTTTTCAAGGAGTTTAGAAGCTTCAGCCTCGCCGTAAGTCTGGGCTAAAAGTTGTTTAGCATAACCCACACCGCCTTGGGCAATATAATTTCTTGCCTGAAAAACGGTCTTAAATTCCATTAAAACTTCATTTAAGTCTTCATCGGAAATCTTGCCTAAATTCGCAATATCAAGCGTTATTTGCTCCAATAAATCTTCATCTTTTATATTTTTAAGGATTTCAGAAGCGGTTGTCGGACCCAGCGCAATTAACAACGCCGCTACCTTCTGACTCGGACGGGTTATCGTCTTTTTCGCTTCTTCCTTTGCTTTTTTTATTTCTTCTATACCCATTTTTTTTACCTTACTTATCGGAGGACATTGGTAATGCCTCCCTAATTATTTTACCTCTCCCCGTCCTCCTCTGCTGACTCTGCTACTAGAGGGTTGCATCGGGCGTCTTGGTTTTTGGTCGGAGGACATCGGTAATGCCTCCCTGATTATTTTACCTCTCCCCTCGCCCCTTGTGGGAGAGCGGATTTTCGGTAGGGCGACGGCTTTGCCCAGCCCGTAAGGTGGAGGAAAGCTGTGAACTTTCCGACACCCCGAATAATCCAAGAGAGGGAGCAGCCGTTCTTGAGCCGTCAGGCGAAAGCTACGGATGCGGGTGAGGGGTTAACCCTCGTTCTAGATTGCTTCGGGCTGAATGGTTGTTCCCTCGCAATGACACCCCACTGGTTGTGTTGACTACCAGCCCAAACATTTACCCCCGCAATGACGCTTGACTTGTAGGTTCACTTACCAGCCGAATTTATTTACTATTCTATTCAATTGTCAAATGCCGACATTAACTTTATGTCAGACTGATTAAACACCTAATCTCTGATAAATGATGTTATCAGTTTTGCTGCGTCCTCAGGAGATGCCATTACAGCCTCATTCAATTCATTTATATTTTGTTCTTTTTGTGATTTAATCTCCTTTTTATTAAATTCTATTTTAGGTAAATCTTCTTCAGGCTCTGCTTCTTCAATGTGTTCAGGAGCAGTTTCTTCCTGCTGTATAATACGTTCCTGTCTTCTGGCAGAAGGCAATTTGGACACAAAGTTTTTGAGAATATAAAGAGCAAAGCATCCGAGAATCAGAACTATCAGCAAAGGAACTACAGAGGAAGTAATGAAATAGAACATTTGTTCTTTCTGATACTGTTCCGTGAAAGCTTCTTTAGCCTGCTTGTCAATCGTTGCTCCTTCAAACTGAAGTCCGGACACGGATATTACATCCCCTCTTGAATAATCTACACCGGCAGCAGAGAGAACAAGATTTTTTAATTCTTCTTTTTCGGAGTCAGTTAGAATTTTATTAACTGCAACTGCTATTGAAAGCCGCTTAACTGTACCGGGCGCATAAACAACCTGTTTGACCTCTTTTGAAACGCTGTAATTAATTGCCGTCTTTTGTTTTGAATAATTCAGATTTCTCTGGTTAACATTATTCGGGTTTGGGACATTGTTCGGATTTTCGTATGTCTCAACTTCTGTCTGCGAGCTTGTAACAACACCTTCGCCCTTATCATTAACAGGTATATAGCTTTCGATTGTAGCTTTTGCTGAATTGAAGTCAATATCTGCGTTAACCTGAACTGATACGTTTCCTTTTCCAACGATTTTTTCCAGAACATCTGAAACCTTTTTGGCAGTCTCTTTTTCCAGATTGGATTTAAAGCTCTCCATATCGGTAGAATTTTTAGACGTTTCATCAGAAAGACTGTTTCCGTTCTGGTCAGTAATAAAAACCTGCTCTGCTGTCATTCTCGGAATTGCGTATGCAACGAGGTTTTTGATAGCTTTAACCTGAGAACTTTTTATTTTATAACCCGGCTCCAAAACAAGAACAACTGAAGCTGTCGGTTTTTCATCATTGTCATCAAAAATTGAACGTTCAGGTTCCGCAAGCTGAACTCTGGCATATTTTACGCCCTGAATTTTTTCAATGGAGCGGGTTAATTCTCCCTGAAAAATTCTTTGTTTGGTTAATTTGTTTTTAAAATCAGTAGATCCGAGCTGCATATCGTCTAATAATTCAAAACCCGTATCTCCGTCTTTTATTAAATCATTTTCTGCAACAAATACCCGCATATCATCACGAACATTAGAAGGCACAAGGATTGTTTTATGGTCTTCCGACACTTTATACTGATAGCCGTTTTTCTTCATGCCTTCAACAATACTCATAGCGTTGACTTCGTTAAGGTCTGAATATAATACTACCCAATCCGGCTCCATGGCTTTTGACAGGAAAAATGTCGCAGCAACTATTGTAAGGACTATCAAAGCAAGCATTCCGAGTTTCTGATTGCCGTCCAGACCGCTCCATAACTTCTTCACATCATTAGCTAAAAGTGCAAAATAATTATTTTCCATGTACTCCCCGTGCACAATTCTTCAATATAATAATATCCTATCAAAAAAATCTTTTCAACTTGTAAATATTTATGAAGGTATGCAAGTTGCGTATATATATTTACTCTGGTATGATTAAGTTAAGGAGTATATAATATGTGGGTTTCGCCGGTAAATTACGCTAAAATGCCGCAAATCCTGCCGTTTAGACAGGAGGTGTATAACACAAATGTCCTTTGGCAGAATAATAGAAATGACACATTTGAAAGAACGCACTCTGTTATGTTTTGTGCGAATACTTCTGCGGGAAATCCGCTTAAAAAATTAAAAGGAATTAAATGTCCGTATTTTGGGGTAGAAATGCTTTCCGGAAGCGACGTTGCCAGAATCGAAAAACGTCTGGACGCTTGCAAAAATGTTAAGGAAGCCGTTAGAGTTCTTTCAAAATATACGCGTTATATGCAGGATACGGAGAAAAAAATATATAAACGTTTTGTTCAAGCTGCAAAAATTTTCCCTGAAAAAACATTGCCGGAGTGTTTGCAGTCCTGGTATGATGAAGCAATAGTTAAATTAAAGCTGGAAGAGTTTAATGTTCTGGATGATGTTGATAAAATTTCTTTAATGCTGTCTCCGGAAAACGCGCTTGCAGTTCATGCCAAAACAACGCGATGCAGACAGGTTATACTTGAGAATAAAAAAGAAGATACATTTAAAAGAAAAATTCTCCTTATGTCTTTAGATGAGATAGAACCAAAAGAAGGAGAAAATGAGAGGAATGTTTTGGAAAAATTAAAAGACAGGGCTGTATATCTTCCGACATCCGGAACGAGTGAAAATGCTTTTATTGTAAAATATGCAGACAGAACGCAGCAGGAAGTTGCTAAAAGAATTGTTCGGCCGTCTGTTGCGACTATAGAACATATTCAGCCAAATTCTCTTGAAGGGGAAAACACTATCGGAAATTTCCTGCTTGCTTCTGCCGGTGCAAACACTATGCGTTCAAATATGCCGCTTTACAAATTTATAGAAATGTATCCTTCCATTCCGAAAAAATGCCAGGATTATATTGAACAGATAATCAACTGTATACACAGAGGGTGGCTGAAAGGCAATGAGACTTATCCTTACAAGGTTCAGAAAAAACTTGCGGAGGAATCAGACGGCAAGATTATTCTTAATCTTACAAATTATAAATACTCGGCAGACGAAGCAAAGCAAAAGGTTCAGCAATATTACGAAAAGAAAAAGATGCATAATTTTGCGGGTTAAGAGTAAATTTTGTCTAAAATATCTGAAATTGCTTCAACTTTTTTGGAATCAACCTTATGCCCCCCGGACTGGAAATACATAAATCCTTGCAGTATTCCGCTGCGCTTTGCGGTTTCAATTAAGTGTTTAGTACCGCTGAATGTTGTTACGGTATCATTCTTTGATTGCAGTATATACGTTGGGACCTGTGTTTTTTTTATTTTATTTATAGAATTAAATCTGAAATCAAGCAGGGTTTTTAACAGTTTTATTTTATCTGTTAAGTTTTGTATTTTAGGCGGAACACCGGGACCCAGAGTTTTGCTCTGTATAAATTTTTTGCCCAGATATGACATTTTGCATAACGGAGCAATCAGTATTAAGGATTTAACGTCGTTATGTTTGGAAGCGAGATCTGCTGCAAGAGCGCCGCCCATGCTGTGTCCGATAATAGTTATATTTTCCGGTTTTATTCCTTTATTTTCGGTTAAGTATTTATAAGCCAGCTTTACATCCTGTTTTAATTTATCCTCTGAAATTTTAGCCTCGTTGTTAATTCCGTATCCGCGGTATTCTACTGCAAAAACGCCTTTATTTTTATTAATTGCAGCTTCATAGAGGTGCTGGTTATTGCTTACGTTTTGGGAAATACCGTGCAAAAAGAATATATATTCTTTTGAATCGGAAGGATTGATATCCCAGGCAGAAATATTTTTCATGCGTATAACATTGACATTACCTGTCAATTTTGATGACAGCGGCTCTATACGATTGGTGGAGACTTTTGCAGCTTTATTAAAATAGGTATCCAAATAACGCGCCATTGGATTGATATTATTTAGATACGCTAATCCTCCCTTATGACTAATCCTTGTTTGCGGATTAATATTATTTATTTCAGCTATTTTCATAATTAACCTTATTTATTACAAGTCAATCAAAACACAAAAAAAAACTTTTTACCACTATTTATTGACTTATGTGATATTAAATGTTTATAATACTTAATAAATTAAAGGAGTTGTAATGGAAGATTACAAAATAATTATTACTGTTTCTGGAGCCGATAAGGTAGGAATTGTGTCCGGAGTTTCTACGGTTCTTGCAAAATACAAAGTTAACATTGAAGATATCAAGCAGACTCTGATGCAGGGGCATTTTGTAATGTTTATGCTCTGTGATATTAAAGAATCCGAACTCAATTTCAAAGAGCTTAAGAATGTTCTTATAGAAGAAGGCAACCGGCTCGAAGTAGAAATATGGGTTCAGAAAAAAGGTATTTTTGAAAAGATGCATACTGTATAGTTAGTGAATAGTGAGTAGTGAATAGTGAATAGTGAATAGAATTTTTTCATTAGCATTTACTATGTCTTATAAATAATTATTAGTTAATTTTAATCTGCTACTCACTATTCACTATTCACTACTCACTAACCATGAACGAACTAACCCGCTTAAACCAAATATCAGAATTTTTCAAACGGACAAGCGCAAAAGTCAAACTTATAACGCTTATTAAAAAAGCAAAAAAAGAGTATGACAGTTTTGATTACACATCGGGGATTCAGACTCTTGAAGAAGCGTATAAGCTTGATCCTTCAAACCCTGCTATCCTGCGCGGTTTGGGCTGCATGAAACAATTTAATAAAGAATATGACACAGCACTGGAATATTTTTACAAGGCTTTA
>CALUSN010000074.1 GCA_944323435.1 Candidatus Gastranaerophilales bacterium
AAAAATTCACCATAAGTAAAGGGTCTTAAGCGAATTTTCTTTGCTCTGCCGGCTAAGGATTCTTTAACAGACGGCAGACTTTGAATATCCGCAGAGCCTGTGATTATATATTGCCCGTACCTTGTATCTGTATCCACAGCCTTTTTAATTGCAGTAATGAGTTTAGGCACCCTCTGGATTTCATCAATAATCATGGTCTGCTTGTTATGCTTAATAAATC
Organism: Candidatus Gastranaerophilales bacterium; assembly: GCA_944323435.1. Classification (GTDB taxonomy): domain Bacteria; phylum Cyanobacteriota; class Vampirovibrionia; order Gastranaerophilales; family Gastranaerophilaceae; genus CAG-196. The sequence continues at coordinate 221 of CALUSN010000074.1, forward strand.
CATTAGGGTCAGAATTTGCAACATCTTCTTCATCATCAAGAGTAACGTATTCAAAATCATTAGGTTTTGCAAGTTCAAAAGCCAGAGTTGTTTTACCGCATTGTCTTGCGCCGACAAGGACTGTAACCCGTCTGGTTGCAAGCGAAGTTTTAATTTTATCTTCAATCCATCTTTGCTTTACCATGATTGAATTGTAGCATTCTTTTACCATTTTGTAAAGTAGAAGTGCGTCAAAATGTAAAATATATATTCGTCATTTTGTAAAATATAAGAGTGCAATTTTGTAAAATATAGGTCTTAATTTATCTATTTTATTACTGTTTCGCCTTCATATCCCTTAACCCAGACAAACCAAGCATAGGCTATTGCACTGCAGTTATATATTTTAAAATCTCCATTCTTAGCGCAATTAATCCGGCAGCTTGATATGTAAATGGTTTTAGGGGGATATTGTGCAAATAGTTCCTTCTTGCTCTGACTTTCAAGAAATAGAACCTTAAGAAACATGCAGACTTTTCTACACGTTTATTTATGACAAAAAAAGCTCTTTGTGGTGAATCTATCCCGCACCTTTTAAATATGTTCTTGCCCGGCCGACTCTGCCTGCAAATTTTCTTCCGCCGCTTGGAATAAGCTCTTCCCGTTCCTCTTGTGTTAAATTAAATTGAGAAGTCAGTTTATCAACAATTTCATTGATTCTATATGTTTTGCCATCTGATAATACTTGTAAAAACGGCAGCATTAGTTCGTCATATTTAGGTATAGCCATTTCATACTTCTTTTTTTAAAAATAACACAAAAATTTGATATACCTAAAATTTGAATTTAGCTTGTCTAAAAATATCTAAGTAAAGTGTAGACGTTTAGAACTGACAAATAAGAAAAATCTCTTTTGAAAATCTTATTGGCATACCGGAAGGGGTGTAACTTTTGAATGCTCATTAAACCATTTTTAAACGGTATTTAAATACCGTTTAACGTTTTGCTATTTGAAAAATAGCACCTGGTTTGAGAAATTATCACAGTCAGTTTGAGGTTTTCGGACAGAGTTATTTTTATTTGACTTAATTTTTTACAAAATGTGACTCGAAATAATGCAGTAATTGTTATAAAAGTTGTTTGATTAAATGTGATAACGATACCAAAAGTCCATTGAAAAAATGTCATACAAATGTATAGTTTGTTTAACATTAAGTTTTGTTAAGATATAGGTTGAGAGAAATAATAATATTGTTATAATATCATTTTTCACTACCGACTAAAAAAATAAAATTTCCGGCTTTGGTATTACAATAATCTGCTAAATTCTCTAATCATTGAAAGACCGGCTGGGATTGTCAGCCGGTCTTTATGTTACTATATCATATTACAATGCAGCTCCGACGCTTGCAGGGATTACCCCCATAGCTGCTGCCCCGTCAAGGAAAGACGGAAATACTATTGCATCAAGCACATGAGCACCGGCAACAACAGATACAACTATTATACCGGCTTTTACTGCGGCAGGTAAATTATCTATGGCTTCTCTTACTTCATCAAAAGAAGTTTTTGCTCTTACCCCTAATGAAGTTTCACCTACAACCATCTGCCCCACCTTTGGAAGTATTACTACACTGTTATCACCAAGTTTAAAATGTGCCGGTCTGCCGTTTTTGATATTTTCAAGCGCTTTTTCCATCATGGCGGCGGATAATTCCTTTTTAATTTTGTCCCTTATGGCTTTATCCTGTCTGTACCAATCTTCATCTCTCATATTCAAATCTTTATCAAAATATTTTACACCGTAATCAGACCCCCAAAAAGCCATGTTTGATGTACAGCAGGCATACCCTCCATTTTCTAAGGTATGAATTTTTAGCCCTTCAAAAGAGGAGTCTGAACCTGATTTTCTCGTAAAATCTAGTCCGATTGTATTTGTAAGTTTTATAGTATATTTTCCTTCAGGGAAGTGATCGCCATAATTATATTTAAAAATCACATCATTGCCATTTTGTTTAGCATCAACTATTTCTAAACCAGGTATAGTAGATGCAATTAGGGTTTTAACCATATCAAGCTCTTTATCTGACAGAGGGTTGTTAAATTTTACAATTTTATTATCTGTATTTTCCGGTAAAGATTTTAAACTATTGGGTCCAAAAGGTTGTTTATAAGGCGGTTTCGATGAGTTTTGTTTAAAAGCCTCAAATTTACTTAGTAATTTACCGTCTTTTGAAAAAGCGAGGGCTTCTATTTCGTCATCATTTTTATAAAGAAGGTTAAAATTACCGTTTCTTAATCTGTCGATTTTGAAACTATGACTGTCAAACAAATCATATTTTCCGCTGTAACCGCCATTTCTGTCAGCCTTCATCTTATACTTGCCGTCTATAACAAAGCCGTTAGACATAGCCTCTATTTGTTTAAATTTCCCGTCATTGATGTATGGCAGCGCCTGAAACATTGCGACTTGATAGGTTCGATTATTGCTAAACGGAAAAATTTGAGAAATATCTACAGGAAATATTCCATTATCATGCAGCATATCTAAATTAGAAACATTAATTGATGTAACACCGTTTGCAGAATTGATTTGCATATTAACATTTTTACCTGTAGATGCAGTGTCAGGAACAGAAATACCGGTCTTGGGAATCGACTGAAACATAGTCTTTTGCATAGAATCAATAAGTGCTATAGATTTTTCAACGATAGCAGATGCGGAATCAGGGGAGGACATATATACCCCGGGATTTAACTGTAACATGTTCTTTTGTAAAGCATCAACCATTTCAAATGTTTTTTCAAATATATCTTGCTCCGGAGATTTCTGAAGAGAGCAGGAAGTTAGTCCGGCGGCAAGTGCAGCCGGTAAAATTAGTTTTTGGGTGTATTTTTGTACTGAATTCATCATTTGTGTCGGAATTACTTTCATATATAAAATCCTTTCTTTATAACATTGTATTTGCTATAAGGCTCAAAAAAAAAATAATTGCCCTTTGGAAATAATATTATGAAGAAATGTAAATAAATATTTATAAATACCGTACAATACAATATCAAGCAGCTTCCGATGACTGATATTTAGTGTTGTTGGGCAAGTATGCTCAATCGACATTTAATAATTTAAATACAAATCGGACATTAAAATACACTATTTTTTTAAACTTTTCAATGATGAATATCTTTCTTTTTCACAAATTTCCGACTAAAATCTCAAATTCGCGATACTTTTTCTTAAAATCCCTGATACATAACAAAGACCGAGCAAAACAAAAGGGACATCAAAAGATGTCCCTTTTGTTTTGGAGGTTAGGAGATTCGAACTCCTGACCCCCTGCGTGCAAAGCAGGTGCTCTACCAGCTGAGCTAAACCCCCATATTAGATTTTCAATAACCAACAGATAAAGTTAAGACTTAATGTTTGGAATTTATCTCCGGCTACATTTCTTATTCTACATGATGATTTTTTTTTGTAAAGAGGGTAAACAAAATTATTAAGTGCTGCATTATTTATTCTTTCATTACTCAATGCGTTTTATCTGTAAATTATTGTATTTTAACTTTTAAATATATTTTTTCTGCCGGTATTTTATGTTAGAATGTTAAAAATATTGAAAGGGAAATGTTTATGGAAGCAGTGCTTAAAGGTTTGGAATTTGATCCGGGGTTTGCGCCGTATATTCTCGCGTTCAGAGGTACGGTCGAGTATCTTTATCTTGATATTAACAGATTTAAAAATCTTTCCCAGAGAAAAATGAAGTTCCGGCAGTATTACAAAAAATTTCTGGAACTTTTATATAATAATTTAGGTTTTTATATCGGGTGTCTTATGTGGGCAGCTTATATTAAGACTCAGCCCGAGCAGGAAATTCTGGATAATCACTGCCTCGGGGGAGAATACAATGAAGAAGAAAATACTTCCGAAACTGATTTTATGATTAAGTTTCTGGAACTTTTGCCTAAAGATATGAAATATTTTCTCGGAATCAGCTACAATGTTAATCAGGAAGATTTAAAAGTCCTTGAAATGTACAGGGAGTTTCTGGTGATAAATAAAGGGTTTGTGAATACTAAAACAAATACTGATATTAAACTTCCTCGGGGAATGAAAACAGAAGGGGCTGAGAAATTCAAGGATATAATTGAAGAAGTTCTGGAGGGGAAAAATCTTTCCAGACTCTGTGATTACAAAAATTTGATTTTGCAGGTATAAAATGGCTAATTTAATAAATGTTGCGCGCGGTATAGAAAAAGCCGATTTAGTTATAAAAAATGCAAACCTTGTAAATGTCTTGTCAGAAGAAATACACAAATGTGATATTGCAATTACTGACGGAATAATTGCAGGAATCGGCAGGGATTACCAGGGCGAAAAAGAGATTGATATAAACGGCGCTTATGTGACCCCTTCATTTATCGACGGACATGTGCATCTGGAAAGTACGATGATGCTTCCGCGTGAGTTTGCAAAAATTGTTCTTCCTGCCGGTACTACAACCGTAATTATTGACCCGCATGAGATTTCAAACGTACTCGGACTTCACGGAATAAGCTTTATGCACGAGGCAGTCAGAAATCTTCCGATTGATGTTTATACAATGCTTCCGTCCTGCGTTCCGGCTACACCTTATGAGACATCAGGTTTTGATCTGAACAGCTACGACCTGTCACTTTTGATTGATAAGCCGTGGGTTTTAGGTATTGCGGAGATGATGAATTTTCCGGGGGTTTTGAATTTAGATAAAAACGTTATGGCAAAATTAGAACTTGCAAAATCTAAAGACAAGAGAATTGACGGACATGCGCCGTATCTGGGCGGAAAAGATTTGTGCGCTTACATTGCAAGCGGAGTAAAATCCGACCATGAATGCACAACTCCTGAGGAAGCCATAGAAAGAATCCGGCTCGGAATGTACGTCATGATTAGAGAAGGTACGGCTGCTAAGGATTTGGACGCGCTTATTCCGGTTCTTAAAAACTGCAACACAAGAAAATGCATTTTTGTAACGGATGACAGACATCCTGCAGATTTAAAAGAACATATTAACGGTATGGTAAGACGTGCGGTTGAAGCGGGAGTAGATCCGATAAAAGCGGTTCAGGTTGCAAGTTTGAATACAGCAGAGTATTTTGGGCTGAACAATCTCGGTGCAATTGCTCCGGGGTATAAAGCGGATATGCTTATTTTGCCGGATTTGAAGAGTTTTAAACCGGATGTTGTAATAAAAAACGGCAATATAGTTGCACAAAACGGCAAACTGACGGCTCCGCTCAGGGAAAACGAAGAGCTTTCCATGAGAAACTCGGTTAATGTAAGATGGATTACTCCGGAGGATTTCAAAATTGATGTGGGAGTTGAGAGCGGAAATATAAAAGTCCGCACAATAGAAGTCATTCCTCATCAATTGATTACTAAGTCGGTTGAGTCGGAAGTCAGAGTCGTAAATGGCAACGCAGTAAGCAATTTAGACAACGATACTTTAAAAATTTGTGTTATTGAAAGACACAGGGCAACCGGAAATATCGGCAAATGCTTTGTTAAAGGGTTTAATCTTAAATGCGGTGCTATAGCCTCAACCGTTGCACATGATTCACATAACATGATTGTTATAGGTACAAATGATGCAGACATGTACGAAGCTGCAGTTGCTTTAATCAAATGTCAGGGCGGCAAGGTTGTAGTTAATAACGGAGAAATCTTATCGCAGCTTTCGCTTCCGATTGCAGGCTTGATGTCGGATAAAGAGTTTGATTATGTTGTAGATAAGTGCGAAGAGCTAAATAGGGCTGCTTCCTCAATCGGCTGTACATTAAACGATCCGTTTATGACAATGGGATTTTTGTCACTGCCTGTAATTCCTGAACTGAAAGTCACGGATAAAGGGGTTTTTGATACGAATAAGTTCGGATTTGTTAATATTATAGAGCCTGTCTGTCATGCCGGCAGCCGGTAAAAATTGCGTTACTTCTGTAATTTGAGGGTGCACAAAACTTTTAGACAGAAACAGTGAAGCCGGTTTTAGAGTATTCTATACCGTTTGGTTTTCCGGTAAAATTCTGAAACCGGCACTACACTTTCCATCTAATCTAACCCTGACTGAGAATCTCTCTTACCAGTTCATTAACTGTTTTAGGGTTAGCTCTGCCTTTAGTTTCTTTCATAACCTGACCGACAAAGAAGCCCAACAGATTTGTTTTACCGTTTTTGTAAGATTCGACTTCTTTAGGGTGAGCGTTAATAACATTTTCAACGATAGCTTTAATTGCGCCTTCGTCTGAAATCTGGCTCAAACCTTTTCTTTCAACGATTGCGGAAGCCTTCTCACCGGTTGTAATCATATCTTCAACAAGAATTTGTTTACCGATATTGTTTGAAATTGTGCCTTTTTCTATCAAACTGATAAGTTCTGCAAGGTTTTCCGGCGTTAATTTTGTATCTGTAATTTCAACTTTGTTTTCTTTCAGGTATGCGGCAATTTCACCCATAATAAAGTTTACAGCTGTCTTAGGATTAGCCCCGAGTTCAAGAACTTTATCAAAGAATAAAGCTAAAGGCATTTGCTCAACTATAACGCAGGCATCGTATTCGCTAAGCCCTAAGCCCATATATCTCTGACGTTTAGCTTCCGGAAGCTCCGGCATTTTGGCTCTTATTTCTTCAACCCATTCTCTTGAGATTTCAAGAGGCATTAAATCAGGTTCCGGGAAATATCTGTAATCGTGGGCGTCCTCTTTGCCTCTCATTGAGCGGGTTTCTTTGAGGTTATCATCCCAGAGCCTTGTTTCCTGAACAACTTCACCGCCGCCTTCAACAATTTCTATCTGTCTGTCAATTTCATATTCAATTGCTCTTTGAAGAGCCGAGAAACTGTTTACGTTTTTGATTTCAGCCCTTGTACCGAATTTATCGGAGCCTTTCGGCATAATTGAAATATTAGCGTCGCATCTCATAGAACCTTCTTCAAGGTTTCCGTCGCAAACTCCTAAGTATCTTACGATATCCCTAAGCTCTTCCATATAATTTCTTGCTTCTTCGCTTGAGCGCATATCAGGCTCGGAAACGATTTCAAGAAGCGGAGTTCCGGCTCTGTTTAAGTCAACAAGTGAATATGTTGCGCCGTTGATGCCGGCAGCGCCTACGTGAACGAGTTTTCCTGCATCTTCTTCAAGGTGCGCCCTTGTAATACCGATTCTTTTACCTTTAACATTTATCCAGCCGTTAACACAAATCGGCTCATCGTATTGTGAAATCTGATATCCCTTAGGAAGGTCAGGGTAGAAATACTGTTTTCTGTCAAATTTGCATCTTTTAGGAATCTCGCAATTAAGCGCAAGTCCCAGAAGAATTCCCATATTTACGCACTCTTTATTCAGAACCGGCAAAACTCCCGGCATACCTAATGTAATCGGGCTGATTTGTGAATTCTGTTCATTCCCGAACTCGGTTGAATCCGGAGCAAAAATCTTTGATTTAGTTTTGAGCTGGGCGTGAACCTCAAGCCCTATAACGACTTCATACTTATCTCTTAAATCTGTCATAACTATTCCTCACTGTTACAATTACCCCCTCTCCTTGCCGGGAGGGTTGGGGTGAGGTGTCCACCATCACCGCAAGAATATTTTATCATAAAGATACATTTTTTAAATGTTCAATCTTTAATTCCGGCTTTAACAGTACAGAAATCGCATCTATTCTATAGCTTTTATACTCTTTGTGTTCCTGCAGATACATAAAAAGCCCCTGTTTTACATGCTGATATTTACTCTTTGTTATTGCTTCAAAAGGATGACCGCAAATGTCTGTCTTTCTGGTTTTAACTTCTGCAAATACAAGAGTTTTTTTATCAAGCGCAATAATATCAATTTCACAAAACCTTGAAAACCGCACATTTGTATCGATTATCTTATATCCGTTTTTTATAAGATAATTTTTTGCCATCTCTTCACCCTGCTTGCCGACTGATAAATTAGACATAACTAATTCTCCAAATGTATCAAATATGAGTCGCGATCATTAAATTTGTATAAAACTTTTTTCCCCTCCAGCCATTCAAAAATATATGGAAAAATTTTTGCCTGATTATAATCTTTTACAAGATAAAATATATAATTTTTTCCTTTTTCAAGTCCGTTTAAGTAGTTATAAATGCTTTGCCTGTCGTTATTACCGGTTGACATTTCGTAAACATTTTCCGGATAAAATTTTAATAAACTTGAATAAAATATATAACTCGGTGTTGATGCAGAATTACATATTATTATATCTTTTTGAGGATTATATTGCTCTATTGTTTTATGCATAAGTATTTTAGGTGAATATGAAAGAAAATAATCTTTTTGGCAAATGTTTTTTAAATACTTTAAATCATATCTGCAAAAACTCATAAAAAACAGCACCAGAGCAAGAATTGCCGGCAAACTTTTTCTGGCGTCCAGAGGTTTCAGGATAAATATCATAATTACCGGAATGAAATACAAACCGACTCTGCCGCTTAACGGGTATATATTTAACAGAGATGCCAGAAGGGTTAAACATAAAGCCAACAGAACAAAGTTATATTCACGCCTTTTTTCCTTTATACAAACAGCCGCTCCCCAGATAAAAAGAATTATAGTGCCAAGCGTTAAATCATTTGGTACGAAATAAAACTTTATGTTTATGACAAAAAGGCGTATCAAATCTTTTAGAGAAAATTTCCAGAACCCGTCAGTCCAATAATCCGGAAAATACTTTTCTAAATCTATTTGTGTAGGATGCAGGTTAAAAATATAATACAGACCGGTAAAAAAAACAAAAAATGCAGCCAAAATAAAAAATTTTTTGTAAAAACCCCTGTTTTTAATATTCTCAATAAGATTCTGGATAAAAAAAGCTCCGACAAAGAACAGTGACGGAAGCGATATAAGCGGCAGCAGTAAAATTCCTGCAACTAATCCGGCAAATTGACGCTTATTCAATTTTATCAGTCTGATTTTAGGCAAAATATATAAACACAAACACGCAATAAAAACATCTCCTGAATACTGTTTGAAAATCGTTGAAAAAGCGATTAAAGGCTGGCATACAGCAAAGATAAATAAACCGGCAATTCCAATACAGGCTCTGTCAAAATACAAGCGGCAAATTCTATAAAACAAAAACAAGGTGCCGATTCCGGCAATATAGGGAATAAATTTGGCTGCTGCTTCAATATATCCTGTAAAATAAAAAATTATTTTTGAAAATAAAATAAAAATTGGCGGCGCAGACTGGGCATTTCCCAAAAAAAATAATGATTGTATCAGATTTTTGTCCATTAAGCTTAACGCCAGACGGCATTCATCATCAGAAAAAACGTCATTTGCGATATAAAGTTCTGTACGCAGAAGAATACCTGCAACAAATATAAAACTAACCAGCAAACAGTAAGATATTTTTTTATATTTTTCCATCACGCCCCTAATAAAAAAACTAAGCATAAAGCTTAGTTTATCTCATATTATCTAAAATGGAGCGGAAGACGAGACTCGAACTCGCGACAGTCTGCTTGGAAGGCAGATACTCTACCAACTGAGCTACTTCCGCA
>CALUSN010000075.1 GCA_944323435.1 Candidatus Gastranaerophilales bacterium
TTATGCGACAAGGCTGTTTCAAAAGGTATTTTGCACAAAAATACAGCTGCAAGAAAGAAATCAAGACTTGTTCTTGCTATCAAAAAATTAGCAAAATAAGCTGATAAAATTTGTAAAACAGGGGCTTTTTCGTTCCGAAAAAGCCCCTGTTTGGCTGCCAAAACTATTTTGCAAACTTTATAACAGAAGAATACAGGTTGTATTTTTCTAATATATTTATTTTAGCAGTCAATTTTTCTTCCGGATTATTTTTCAGTATTAAATAATATATTCCCGGAGGCAGGTTTTCAATTTCGCTGTTACATGCATCTGTAAAATCCTCGCCGCATCCGTTTTTTAGATAAATTACCCGATCTTTATTTTTAATGTAGTACAGGTATCTGTGAAAAGCAGAATCAAGAATTATATGTTCCCCATCCTTTATTCTGCTTTCCGTGTAATGAACGACTTCTGCGGCTGAGGTATAAAATTTATACGGGTTTATTGTATAGTAAACAGAGCTCAGAAGACTTATTATACACGCTGCTGTCAAAAGAACTGTTCTGAATCTTAAACGGTATTCAGATATTGCAATTACAAATAAAGGAAACAGGAAGAGTATTAAACGTGCTTCTATCGGATATAGTTTTAGAGCAGATGCCAGAAATGTCAGAATAATCGGAAGAAAAATAAATATTTTTTCCTCTCTGCTCTCTTTATTTACCGGGAATATTGAGCAGAAGGCAAGAGTCAGTATAAATGTTCCGATGCATTCTGCTGTTAGTTTATTAAAACTAAACAGTTCTCCGAACCTTATTGCCGTTCTCATCGGATGCAGGAGTGATACAAATCCGTATCCGTTCTGCCACCAGAGATACATGCCGTCATAATTATAATCTGAAACAGGTTTTAGAGAGAAGAAATAAAAAATAATAAAACTTATTACAAACGGTATGCAAGTCTTAATAAGGGTTTTAGGGCTTTTGAACAGAAGAATTAAAAAATAGGCTCCGATAATAAAAAGCGAGGACAGAGAGAACCACGGCGAAAGTGCGATTATAACGGAATAATACCACCTGTTTTTGTTTTTAAATATAATATTGAAAAATATTATCATAAGAATTATTGATATTAATAATTCAAAAGAGTATTGCTTAAATTGTGCACAGTAAAGTATGGTTGTTGTATTGAAAGTAAAAATTAACATTCCTGCAAGCAGTGCTAACTTGTCTTTTGAAAACTGTTTTATTAAATAATAAAACAGAGGAATAGCAGCTATTCCGGAAACGACAGAAATTTGCCTGAAAAGAATATCTCTCATGCAGTCGTACATAGGATTAACAGCCCGGTATAAAAACTTAGAAATTACAAGAAACATCGGAGGGGCAACTTGCAGGTAATCAAGACCTTTAAAAAGTTCTAAATAACTTTTGTTCATAACATTTAACGCAAGCGCTGCTTCATCTCCCCAGAAAGAGATGTTTCTAAAGAAAGCAAAACATCTTACTAAAACCCCTAAAAATACAATAGCTAAAATTCCGTATTTATAAAATAAGTCTCTTCTTGTAGTATTCATTTATATTATCCTTTTTTGAAGTATACCGCTTTAACATATTTTGGCTTGAACAGCAGGGGCATATTTTCATAATTTTCGGTTACCTCTGAAACATTGTCGTGAGAAGAGAAGAAATAATATTTCCCGTCCGGAAGTGTTTCTATGTATCCCCTGCAGCGTTCTGTGTTACCTTTAATACAGGTAACGGGCATTTTATAAATTTTGTTAACTATTCCCTTACCTTCAAGATAAAAATAGTATTCATTTGCATCATTATCCATAATTATAGAGTCCTGAGACTTTATTTCTTCTGTAAGATATCCTATTACATCTCTGGCGTATGAATAAGCCATTTCTTTAGCATAGATTGAAGGTTTCAACAATGCTGCAAGTACAGCAAATATTAAAAAAAGTTTTAATATTTTATCAGGTTTTGAATTGAGTTTTGCAATTATGATTGCAGTCAATGGTAATAAAAATATAATTAATCTTGAATACAAAGGATATTTGTGAAAATAAGCAGCAGCAATTACAAGAAAAATTGGCAGTGTATATAAAATTTTAAAGCAAATATTTTCTTTATTTAAACAAAATTTTACCGTTGCATAGCATACAATAATACCTGAAATCAGTGCAAATATTTTTGTGGTATTAAATAATTCGCCAATTCTTATAAACAACCTTGTTGGATGGCTACAGCTTAAAAAAGCATTCAGCCTCATCCATACTTCATCCATGCCTGCATAATTCGTTGAAAATACAAATTTTAGACTTAAAAAATAGTAGATTATAAAACTAAACAAGAAAGGTATGAGATTTATTATAAAATATTTTCTGCTCTTAACAAAAAGAGCCGTAAATCCTGCCGCGATAATAAAAAATGAAGAATAAGAAAACCAGGGAGCTGCTGCAATTATCAAAGGATAATATTTTTTTAACTTTCCATTCAGGAGATTATTGAAAATTATGATTAAAACAGTAGAAACAAGAAGTTCTGTTGTATACTGTTTACACTGGCTGCAATACAGTATTGCATGTGTATTAAGCGACAATATTGCAAATGCAAACAAGATTTTTGTCCGATCTTTAAAAATTGATTTTGCAAAATAAAAAAATGCCGGGAGAGTTAATATTCCGCTAAGAAGCGGGATTAGCCTGAGTAAATAGTCCCTGATTATATCATTTTTTTGGCTGAAAATATCTAATAAGAGTTTTTCAAGCATACAAAAACCTGCAGGTGCTGCCTGAAGATAATCCAGCCCGCCTAAAAGTTCTTTATAAGATTTTGTAATAAAGTTTATAGCCAGCCCTGCTTCATCAAACCATAAAGAAGGGTTCTGAATATAAAACCAGAGCCTTGATATGATTCCGAAAATAAAAAGAAATATAATTCCGTATTTATATCCGTTTTTTTTTATAAATTCCACTCACTCCTCCAGATATTTTTTCCCGACGAGTTCATCCGGTAAAAATTGTTGTTTTATATCAGGCGCATCGTGTGTATAAATATATCCTTCTCCAAATCCGTATTTTTTAGCGTCTTTATAATGCGCATCTCTTAAATGCATTGGAGGAGGAAAATCATTTCCGGTCTCGATATCCGCAAGAGCCTTATCTATAGCAATGCAAGCTTTATTTGATTTAGGAGCTTTTGCAACATATACAACTGCATTAGCTAAAGGAATTCTGCCCTCCGGAAGTCCTATAATTTCAACTGCCCTATAGGCATTCACTGCAATATTCATTGCATTCGGATCTGCAATACCGACATCTTCCGCCGCGCACACAATAAGCCTTCTTGCAATAAATCTGGGATCTTCACCCGCTTCAATCATTTTTGCAAGATAATATATTGCAGCGTCAGCGTCAGACCCTCTCAAACTTTTCTGAAATGCCGAAGCGCAGTCATAATGTTCCTGTGTAGAATACCTCGTGTTTCTTTTTTGTGTAATACTCTCCAAAATTTCTACAGACAAAAATCTTGTATCTCCGGAAAAATTACTCGCAAAATAAGAATTCTCAACAAGATTAAGCGCACATCTTGCATCACCGCGCGCATTATTTACAATAAATTTAGTAACCTCATCTTCATACTGAATCGGCTGGTAATGCTTCTCCAGGTATTCAAACCCTCTGTTAATAATTTTTGCCATACTTACATCATTAATCGGGTTTAATCTTATTACCTGAACTCTGGAAAGAAGCGCCGGAACCACCTGAAAAGACGGATTTTCAGTAGTTGAGCCTATTAAGAAAACAGTTCCGTTTTCGACATGCGGAAGCAGAGCATCCTGCTGGGTTTTTGAATATCTATGAATTTCATCTATAAATAAAATAGTCTTTTGACCGGCTCTTAAAGCCTGACGTGCCTGCTCCACGGTTTCCTTAATCTCTTTGATTCCGGAGGTGACAGCAGAAAGTTCAATAAACTGTGCATTTACTTTTGTTGCAATAAGCCTGGCAAGAGTTGTTTTCCCGCAGCCCGGAGTTCCCCATAGAATCAGTGAAAATAATCTCTGGGTTTTCAAAAGATTCAAAAGCGGTGAATTTGGCGCTACAACATTTGACTGTCCGAGAAACTCATCGAGAGTTTTTGGTCTGAGTATCTCCGCAAGCGGAGTTTGACGATTCACTTCCTCTAACTGCTTAAACAAATCCATAACACTATCTTAGCACAAATTCTTATGTTATAATACAATTTTGAAATGAAAGGAGTTTATATGGAATTAAGAGGATCTAAAACTGAAAAGAACCTGATGGAAGCTTTTTCCGGTGAATCACAGGCAAGAAACAAGTATACTTACTATGCTTCACAGGCTAAAAAAGACGGCTATGTACAAATTTCAAAACTTTTTGAAGAGACTGCCAACAATGAAAAAGAACATGCTAAAATCTGGTTCAAACTTCTTCACGGCGGCTCTGTCGGCTCTACAACAGAGATTCTTGAAGACGCTGCTGCCGGAGAAAATTACGAATGGACAGATATGTATGCAAAATTTGCCGGAGAAGCAAGAGAAGAAGGGTTTGAAGATATAGCACTTTTATTTGAAAATGTTGCAAAAATTGAAAAAGAGCATGAAGAAAGATTCAGAAAACTTCTTGAAAACATTAAGAAAGATGAAGTTTTCAAAAAATCCGAACCTGTCGTGTGGGAATGCGCTAACTGCGGATTCTCTTATACGGGAGATAAAGCCATAGATATCTGTCCGGTTTGTAAACATCCGCAGAGTTACTTTATGGTAAAAGCAAAAAACTATTAAAAATCTAAACAAAAGGCGGTGTTAACACCGCCTTTTGTTTTATTGCATTCCTTCCGCTTTGCGTTTTGCATTCTCATACCGTTTTTTTGTAAAATAATTAGTCATTCCTGCTACAAAGAAGCCCATTACTCCTATAGAGAATATGTACGGAAGTCCGGAAATTAAGACTTTTTGTTTTACAAGAGATTTGTACTCATTTTCAACTGTAGTTTTTCTTTCTTTTGCAAGTTTTTGTGCTAAATCTCCCAGTTCATCAAATTTTGGGACGCTTGAATCTTTGCCCAGAATATCCTTGCATTTACCCATTTTGTGCAAGAGTTTTCTGAATCCTTTTTCGACAAGTTCGCTTCCTGTAATAACATATAGAGCAACGAGCGGAAATCTTGTTGCAGTTTCTTTGAAGTTTTCTTTACCTCTGTCGGCAGAGGCGCCAAAATATCCTGCACCGCCAACAAGCACGCAGGTTGTTAACTGACCTTTGCTCAAAACAAGCCTGCCGTTCTGGTTATTAAAATCCATATTTGTATACTTGTTAAAGAAATTTTTGGCTTTTGGCGAATTTTTGAAGAGCTTGGTTCCCGGAGCTACGATAAATTCAGAAATATTTTGCAGAATTTTAGAATCTTTGCCTTTTGTAGCAAGAAGCCCTGCAAGCCCTAAGCATCCGGCGTACAATCCTGCAGCCAGTCCGATATGCCTTTGTGCACTCTTTTTAACTTTCTCCTGATGTTTTTTATCCTCTTGCGTTTCTTCAAGCGAAGCAATGTTTTTGAAATCACTTTTCTTAAAGAGTTTTAAAGTCATCAAATTTTTTATGTAATTTAGTGAAAACTCTGTTAAAGGTATTGCCATAGCTGCCAATGCTATTGCAGCCTTTACCGGAATAACTTTTTTGTTGTTTTTCCCGCCTTTTTCTAATAATTCAACACCTGTCGTTGCAACTTCTTTCTTTAAATCGTTATTCAAACCTTTTGAGAAAACTTTTCTTGCAACTCTCTCTCCCAGAATCGTCGGAACAAAATAGATTAAAGCTTCTTCCGAGGTTTCAAGAAAAGTATTTTCAGTTAAATCCGCAAGGCTTCTTGAAAAAACAACTTTCGGAATCAGGCAGGTTGTAGCATCCTGAATAAATCTGGACGTAGAAAGTCCTGACGCCTGCTCCTGATGGCGTACAAATTTTGCGGCAGGCTTCAATGTTTTCGGCAAAGTATTGATTAAAATTTTGTTGTTATTTGATGACATAATTCACATTCCTAAAACTTGTAAAGACTAAAAATTGCTTATCCTGAAAGGTTTTGTTTACAAATTTTAACTTTTACAAGCCGGAAAATGAGCAGACAAAACCTTAAGGCTTTAACTGCCCAATGTAAAAATCCCAATACGTGACTACATGCCGGCAGTTAAGCTAACCGGCGCCACCAAGATAAATTGAGATTTTTTAAAACTTGTTTGTTCATAATTTCCCTTTGTATCGATATATCGATACAAAGTTATGATAAAATAATTATGTCTTTATGTCAATAGTTTACCTTGTCTTATCTTTTTGTTATCCTAAAGACAACCGGAACATTAAAGAGGAGTATAAAAATGAGTGAAATAAGACAGGAATTTATAGATCAGGCAATCCAGCTTACAAGAAACGCCGAGGTTTTACCGGGCGGAGCAGCCGGAGGAGTACAGGAGCTTGCGGCAAAATTGCAGCACGCTGCAGATACTAAGACGCCTTTGAGAATCAAGCTCGGTATGGATCCGACAAGACCGGATTTACACCTCGGGCATACCGTTGTTATGAGAAAACTCAAGGAGTTTCAGAAACTCGGACATAAAATTGTACTTCTTGTTGGCGGCGCTACCGCAATGATAGGCGACCCTTCCGGAAAATCAGAAACAAGACCTGCCTTAACTAAAGAACAGGTTGAAGAAAATGCCAAAACTTATTTTGCCCAGATGGGAAAAGTTCTTGATGTATCTAAAGCCGAAGTTGTAAATAACGCTGACTGGCTGCATAACATGACTTTTACCGAGCTGTTGCAATTAGCCGGTAAAGTTACTGTTGCTCAGATGATGACAAGGGATGATTTTGCAAAACGTTATGCAGAGGGCAAGCCGATTGCAATTCACGAATTTTTCTACCCGCTTATGCAGGCTTATGACTCTGTTGCAATTGATGCCGATATTGAACTCGGCGGTACCGACCAGAGATTTAATACACTTCTCGGGCGTGATATTCAGGCAGCTTACGGCAAAAAATACCCGCAGCTTGTTATGATGCTTCCGCTCCTTGAAGGTACGGACGGTGTTGTTAAGATGTCAAAAACGTATCCTGAACACTGTATTTCACTAACTGACAGCGCAAAAGACATGTTCGGGAAGCTTATGAGTATTCCGGATACACTGATTACCCGCTACTACTCGCTTCTTACAGACGTAAGTCAGGAAGAGCTTGTTAAAATGGATAAGGAAATTGAATCAGGTTCAATTAACCCGCGTGATATAAAAATGAGACTTGCTCATCTTATAACCGAAGAATACCACGGAAAAGACGGAGCCGACAAAGCGCAGGAAGAGTTTATCAATGTTGTATCCAACAAGGGAATTCCGGATGATATCGAAAGTGTTAAAATTGATGCTGAGAAAAGTATCTTAGACTTGTTGGTTGAGCTTTCTTTTGTACAAAGCAAAGGCGAAGCCAAACGTCTTATTCAGGGCGGAGGAGTTAAAATTGACGGCGAAAAACTTTCGGATATGGCTTATACGGTTAAACCGGGTATGGATGTGGTATTACAGGCAGGCAAAAGGAAGTTTGCGAAGTTAGTATAATTTTATCCCTCTCCCGCAAGAAGCGAGGGGAAAGAGGTCAATATGATTTATAACAACGTATTAGAACTAATAGGCAGAACGCCGATTGTCAGATATAAAGACAATATTTGTCTAAAGCTGGAATACTTCAATCCCTCCGGCTCGATAAAAGACAGAGCTTCGTTTTCAATGATAAATGAAGCGCTTGCAAGAGGTGAAATTAACAAAGATACCGTAATAATTGAACCTACAAGCGGAAATACCGGAATCGGGCTTGCAATGGTTTGTGCGGTTCTCGGGATGAAGCTCATTATCTGCATGCCGGAAAATATGTCGGAGGAGCGCAAAAAAAATATTGCAGCGTACGGAGCGGAACTTGTTTTAACCCCGAAAGAAGCCGGCATGCAAGGTTCAGTCGATAAAGCGGAAGAATTAAAAAAACTTTATCCGAACAGTTTTATTCCGATGCAATTTTCTAATCCTGATAACACAAAAGCTCACCTTCAAACTGCAAAAGAAATAAAAGAAGCCGTTAACGATAAAGAGGTTGTAATAACTGCCGGAATCGGAACCGGAGGAACCGCTTACGGGCTTAAAAAGTATTTAGAAAACGCAATCATCTACGGTATTGAGCCGGAAGAAAGCCCTCTGTTTACAAAAGGTTATGCAGGAGCACACAAAATTCAGGGTATCGGAGCTAATTTTATACCGGAAATCACTAAAAACGGGGAGTTAGACGGAATTTTAACCGTAAAAGGAGATGATGCGATATTACAAGCAAAAGAATTGGCACAAAAACACGGAGTTTTTTGCGGAATATCAGGCGGAGCTAATGTAGTTGCGGCGCTTGAACTTTCCCCAAAATATCCGGACAAACTCATAATTGCAATTATTCCGGACAGCGGCGAAAGGTATCTGTCTGTATGGTAGGAGTAAATGTATATTACCGGTGACTTAGTGATTAAGAACAAAGTTAATGTTGGGTTGGTAAACCTAACCTACATTGATAAATGCAGAATTTGATAATATGAATATAATATCTATTCACTATTCACTGCTCACTATTCACCAGAGAAATACAGCTCAGGCTTTACCTGACAATAACAGTTTGACAATTAAATAAAAAAATGGATTGCCGCGAAAATCAGAGATTTTCTCGCAATGACCAGATGTGAGACTATAAACTTGCCGTCATTCTGAACCCTATATCAATTCAGGGGTGAAGAATCTCTTAAACTCTATTCACTATAACCGTGGAATAACCCCTCACCCGAATTTCTAAGCTCATTAACATTCGCTAAGAAATTCTTCCCTCTCCCACAAAGGGAGAGGGGAAGAAATTGAAAATTAAATAATAAGGAGACCTTAACTTTGTTAATACGTGCAATAAAAAAAATAAAAGAAGACATTCAAGTAATTTACGAAAAAGATCCGGCTGCAACAAATCTTGCCGAGGTTTTATTCTGTTATCCGGGTTTGCAGGCGCTGATTTCGCATAGGATTGCGCATAAACTCGCATACTGGGGAATCCCTTTTATCCCGCGGCTGATTTCTTACTGGACAAGAATTTTTACAGGGATTGAAATTCATCCGAAAGCCAGAATCGGGCGCCGATTTTTTATTGACCACGGAGAGGGCGTTGTAATCGGAGAAACCACAATTATCGGGGATGATGTTCTAATATACCAACAGGTTACTTTAGGCGGAACCGGTAACGAACACGGCAAACGCCACCCGACTATCGGAAACAATGTCATTATAGGCGCCGGAGCGAAAATCCTCGGAAATATTACAATCGGAGATAACACACGAGTAGGCGCCGGCTCCGTTGTTGTGGATAATGTTCCGGAACATTGCACTGTAGTCGGTATTCCGGGAAGAGTTGTACAGCAAAAATTCTTTAATCAGGACGG
>CALUSN010000076.1 GCA_944323435.1 Candidatus Gastranaerophilales bacterium
ATCCTTGAAAGAGTTGCAGAAGATGTAATGACTGAAAAAGGAATCAGAGTTGAATACAAATTCGGTACTATGATAGAGATTCCTCGTGCAGCTCTGACTGCTGATGAAGTTGCAGAATATGCAGAATTCTTCTCATTCGGTACAAACGACCTTACCCAGATGACATTCGGCTATTCAAGAGACGATGCAGAAGGCAAGTTCCTGAAACGTTACGTTGAGCAGAAGATTCTTCCTGCTAACCCGTTTGAAACACTTGATACAAAAGGTGTCGGTAAGTTAATGGAAATGGCTATGGAAAAAGGTAAAGCAGTTAATCCTAAACTTATCGGCGGCGTTTGTGGTGAACACGGCGGGGATCCGGATTCAGTTAAATTCGCTTACAGAATTGGGCTGGATTACGTATCCTGCTCACCGTTCAGAATTCCTCAAGCAAAACTGGCTGCCGCTCAAGCTGTTGTTGAAGGCAGATAGAGGGTAAATATAATATTAAAATGGCGGAAGGCAAAGCCTTCCGCCATTTTTTATTAAGGTAAGAAATCTAAATTCTACAAACTTTATTATTTACTTTGCAATGTAGCATAAATAGAAAAAAGTCGTCAGGGTTTGCCGCTGACGACTTTTTTAATTTATTTAAGAAATTTAGAACATCAAGCCTGCTTCTCTTGCAGCGTCTGCTAAAGCAGCAACTCTGCCGTGGTAAAGGAAGCCGCCTCTGTCGAATACAACACATTCAATGCCTGCTTTTTTAGCTTTCTTAGCGATAGCTTCACCGACAACTTTTGCAGCTTCGATGTTACCGCCGTGAGCTAATTTTTCTTTAAGGTCTTTGTCAACTGATGAAGCTGAACAAATTGTTACATGTTTTTCATCATCAATTAACTGAGCATAAATATGCTTTGTGCTTCTGTAAACAGCCAATCTGGGGAATTCAGAAGTTCCTGAAATTTTAACCCTGATAGCCTGATGTCTTTTTTGTACTTTTGGTTTTCTAATTTCCTGTTTAATCATTTTTTTAACCTTTCTTTTATTTACCCGAATTCTCTTGATGGTTAATCACGAATTCATCTGGGCTTTTGTTATTGTTGGGCAGGTATGCCCAACCTACATTGTTTTAGTGAATAGTGAGCAGTGAATCGTGAATAGATGTTACACTGTGACTATTTACAACTTTACCCTAGTAGTTTTACTTTGAGGTTGACCGGTAGTTTCAAAACCTGCTTGTTATATTTACCCCTGTCAACCGACCAAAGGTCTACGTGCGGGGGTAAATACTTTACCCTTGTAGATTTACTTAGAGGAACACCTGTAGATTTTATTTTTAACTTGTTATTCTGCTTATGTGTTCCGACCAATTATCTACGTGCGTAGCACTACTTCTTGCCGGCTTTACCAGCTTTACGTCTGATGTGTTCGCCTTCATACTTAACGCCTTTTCCTTTGTAAACTTCAGGCGGACGTTTGCTTCTTATGAATGCAGCAACATCACCAACGGTTTGTTTGTTTGAACCTTTAACACTGATTTTAGTGTTAGCTTCTACAGATAATGTAATACCTGCAGGCGGTTCAATGATAACAGGGTGAGAGTAACCGAGTGCCATGTTAAGCTTAGTACCTTCCATGTTTGCACGATAACCGACACCAACGATTTCAAGTTTCTTTTCAAACCCTTCTGAAACACCGTGAACAGCGTTTGCAATCAGAGTTCTGAATAAACCGTGAAGAGCGTTTGTTTTTCTGTCATCTGAGTTTGGTTCTACAATAATATGATTGTCAGCAACAGAAACTTTAACTTCATCTCTGAAAGTTACTGATTCTGTACCTTTAGAACCTTTAACTGTAATAACGTTTCCTTCAATTTTAACTTCAACACCTGAAGGAATTTCGATTGGTTTTTTACCTATTCTTGACATATTAATTTCTCCTTTTTTTGTTTGCGGGCTTTTCTGCCAATTGAACCCGCTTTGTTCTAGTGAATAGTGAAAAGTGAATCGTGAATAGACTACTTTTACTATTTTGAGGTTGACCGGTAGTTTCAAAACCTGCTTGTTATATTTACCCCTGTCAACCGACCAAAGGTCTACGTGCGTAGCACCGTCTTGGATTATTGGCAGTTCGGTCTCCTTCATTCATTCCAATTTGCTAACGCAAATTTTTCATTCATTGCGGAATCCCTCACGTGGTTGTGCTTGTCTCGCTAACGCTCGCCATCGCACTTGCCGGCTAATAGTAATACTTTGAGGAACACTTGTAGTATTTATTTTAACTTGTAACTCTATCAAATGTGTTCCGACCCAAGGTCTACGTGCGTAGCACTACCAGACGTAGCAGAGAATTTCCCCGCCAAGGTTTTCTTTTCTGGCTTTACGGTCAGTCAATAAACCTTTGCTGGTAGAAACGATTGCAATACCCATACCGCCAAGTACCTGCGGTAAGTGTTTAGCTTTGCAATAACTTCTCAAACCCGGTTTTGAAACTCTTTTTAAGTTTGTAATAACCGGTTTGTTTGCTTCGTCATACTTCAATTCAATTGTTAAGTATTTGAAGTGACCTTCTGCTCTTTCAGAATAGCCGTTGATAAAACCTTCTGATTTTAAAAGCTTAGCTAAAGCTACTTTTAACTTTGAAGAAGGCATTTCGACAGACGGATGTGAAACAACATTAGCGTTTCTGATTCTTGTTAGCATATCTGCTATAGGATCTGTGTTCATCTTTTTTCCTTTTCTCTTGCGGACTCCCACGGTTTTGGATTTAAGTTCGCGCGCTGCGTATCTTTTTTTAATGCAGCTACGCTTTATCATTTTAACGCTGCGGTACTTTATCCTTTTCCGCACGGAATCCATTCTGCTCGTCGCTTGCTAAATTAATTCTTGCTCATTGAAAAGCGTCTTTTAGTAGTCCGACAAGTTAATCGTAGCACGAGCATGCTTTATTTGCAACAGTTTTGCTTTACATTCCTTAACCTTGGCATGATTAAGTGTACTTTTTACAAAAAATATTCCCCACCTTGCTGATAGTTTTTTTATAAAAACCCTGGTTTAATATAATTATTAAATCT
Source organism: Candidatus Gastranaerophilales bacterium (assembly GCA_944323435.1). Taxonomy (GTDB): domain Bacteria; phylum Cyanobacteriota; class Vampirovibrionia; order Gastranaerophilales; family Gastranaerophilaceae; genus CAG-196. The sequence continues at coordinate 3,056 of CALUSN010000076.1, forward strand.
TTTTCATACTTCCAGCTATTCTTAATTCCAAGAGCCACAAAACGGCTCTTTTTTTTGGGTGCTACGCACGTAGAGACACATTTAGTTAAATCACAAGTTAAAATAAATACTACAGGTGTTCCTAAATACAGAACTACAGGCTGGTAACCATTCTGTCTGCAGCAGGTTGTCAGGTGTGCACACATGCGTACCAATTGTTATTGTCCGGCAATTCAAAACCTGCATTTCTTCTGATTGATTACGTTTTAAAGGACACTTCACCCAATAATAAAATATAAGTTGAGATAATCACTACAGATGTTACTCTATGTAAAATTTGAAAAATACTAGAAAGTTTTTTGTTTGCCAATTTGCTGTTTCACACTAAAGATAAAAAAGAAGATGTCCGGCAATATTTACCGGACAGAACTTCACGAAACTTTCTTATTATAGTAACGTTTCGAAAGTATTTATTGTATGTTATTATTATAAAATAATATGTTTATTTGTCAATAAAGGAGTTTAGAATGGTTAAAGTGTTAGGTTTGGACATCGGAATTGCCTCTATAGGACATTCCGTTATTGAATTTGATGAAGCCGAATTTACCGGAAAATTTTTAGATTTAGGAGTTCGGGTTTTTACTGCTGCAGAGCAGCCAAAAACCGGAGCTTCGCTTGCATTACCAAGAAGAGAAGCCCGCAGTGCAAGACGCAGGCTTGCAAGACGGGCAAGCCGTTTGTATAACATAAGAAAATTTTTATTAGAAAAAAATTTTATCTCACAAGAAGAAATTGAAAATATTTATAATAATTCTGAAATAAAAACTGACGTATGGGATTTACGTAAAGAAGCTTTGGAACGGAAATTAAACAACATTGAGCTATACCGGATTTTAATACATATTGCAAAAAGAAGAGGATTTAAGTCTATTAGAAAGTCTGAAGAAGCAAAAACTGAAGGCGATTTATTAAAATCAATAAAGGATACAAAAGAAGCTTTTGAAGAAGGAAAATACAGGACTGTCGGGGAAATGTTTTCTCTTAAATATACAGGAAGTAGTCCAAAACGAAATAAAGCAGGAAAATACAATAAGTCAATTTCCAGAGATTTATTAATTCAAGAAATTGAAACAATATTTGATATACAGCGAAAATTAGGCTCTAATATTGCAAGCGTAGATATAGAGACCGGATACAAAGAAATTGCATTTTATCAAAGACCTCTTAAATCGATCCCTATAAAAACTCCTTGTACGTTTGAACCGGATGAAACAAGAGCTCCAAAATGTGCTTATACATCAGAGATTTTTATTGCGTTAAATAAGCTTGTTAACCTGCAGTTGATTAATACTTTAGGAGATACAAGGTTTTTATTCAAGGTCGAAATAGAAGATTCAATTAATTTGGCGCATAAACTTGCAAAGGTTACATATAAACAATTACGAAAAGAATTGTGCCTGAATGATGATATAAAATTTTTAACATTAAACTACAATAAAACAGATTCCAAAGGTCAGTTAACTGATCCTGAGAATGCTGTATTTATTGAACTTAAAAATTATCATGCAATAAGAAAATCCATTGAAAGCAACCCTAAACTAGGCAAAACTTATTTTGGAATAATTAAAAATAATGAAAATTTCTTTAACGACATTGCCTACGTTTTGACCTGTGAAAAATCTGATGAAAGCATTGAAAAAGCATTGAAGAATAATGGTTATGAAAATGGCGTTATTGAAAGTGTAAAAGAACTTTCTATGAGTAAAACCGTACATCTTTCTATTAAGGCAATGAAAAAACTTATACCATATATGAAGCAGGGTATGAAATACAGTGAAGCTTGCGAAAAAGCCGGTTATAAAACAGAAAATAAAACCAGCAGGAACAAACAAACTCTTCTTCCTGTTTTGACTCCGGAAGAACTTACAACAAATCCTGTTGTAAACAGGGCTGTCACACAAACAAGAAAAGTTGTTAATGCATTAATTAATAAATATGGAGCTTTTGATACTATTATTGTTGAAATGGCGCGGGATTTATCTAAGTCTGTAAATGAGAGACGTGAAATAAAAAAAGCTCAGGACGATTTTCAGGCAGAGAAAGAAAAAGCGCGGCTGAGATGTATAGAACACGGGCTTAATCCTGATAATCCGAAAAGTAATCTTCTAAAGTTCCGTCTATGGGAGGAACAAGGCGGATTCTGCATTTATTCAGGCAAATATATTGACCCTCAAAGGCTCGCAGAGTCTGACTATGTCGATATTGACCATATTATCCCTTATTCAAGAAGTTTTGATGATAGTCTGAACAACAAAGTTTTGTGTTTAACTGACGAAAACAGGCAAAAAGGCAACAAAATACCTTATGAATACATAGGAGAAGATAAATGGTATGAATTTGTACAACGGATAAATTCTTACCATCTTAAGCGGGCTAAAATTAATCGTTTGACAAAGAAAAAATATGAACAGGAAGGTTTTAAATCAAGAAATTTAAATGACACAAGATATATTGCCAAATTTGTCAAAGATTATATAAAAGAAAATCTTGATTTTGAAAATAATTTAAAAGTTGAAACAAGAAACGGATCTTTAACAGCATTTTTACGCAATCAGTGGGGACTTGTAAAAAACAGAGATGAAAGCGACAGGCATCATGCTCTTGACGCTGCCGTTATTGCCTGCTCTACACAAGGAATGGTTCAATTTTTATCAACCGTTTCTGCAAAACTTGAAAATTATGATTATACAAAAGATAAAAAGCCGCGATTCAAAAAACCTTGGGCAACTTTTTCCGAAGATTTGGAACAATTATTGAAACAGGTTTTTGTTTCAAGAGCTGTTAGAAAATCAGTAAGAGGGCAGGTGCACGATGAAACTATAAGAAGCGCAAAACATTTGCAGAAAGGTTTTACGACTGTAAAAAAACCTATTTCTGAAATAAACCTGAGCACTTTAGAGCAAATGTTCGATAAAGGAAGAAATTATAAAGTTTATAGTATTCTTAAAAAAAGGCTTGAAGAATTTAACAATGACCCTAAAAAAGCTTTTACCGAACCTGTTTACATGCCTTTATCAAAGGATAAAGCGGCAAACGGACAGCTTCCGCACGAAATAAAATCCATTAAAATTAAAGATTCAAGTACATCCGGAATATTAGTAAGGAACGGGTTTGCAAAAAATGCATCTATGCCGAGACTAGATGTTTTTACTAAAATGAACAAAAAGGGTAAGAATGAATTCTTTTTAGTTCCTATTTATGTTTCTGATATCGGGAAAAAGCTTCCGAATAAAGCGATAACAAGCAAAAAGGACTGCTGGCTTGAAATTACTGATGAATACAAGTTTTTATTTAGTTTATTTCCGGATACACTTATCGCAATTAACCCTACCGGCAAACCGGAAGATGAATTTCTTGGATATTATAAAGGATGTGATATAGATAGCGGGAGAATTGTTGTTGATGCTCCTGACAGAATTCAAAAAAATGTCCGCTTTTCTACAAAAACAGCTGCATATATAAAAAAATATCAAGTTGGAATACTCGGTGATTATTATGAAGTTAAAAAAGAAAAACGTCTTGATATAAAAAAGAAAGGAAACAAAAAGAATGGGGTATAAAACGCTGCTATTCAGCAACCCTTGTAAACTGCGTGTAAAAAATTTCCAATTGGTCTACATATCCTGCGAAGAAGAAATATCAATACCGCTGGAAGATATTTCCACTATTGTTCTGGAAAATATGCAGATAGAAGTTACTAATTATCTTCTGTCAGCCTGTGGAGAATACAATATTGCGCTTTTTTCATGTGATAAGAAACACCAGCCTAATGTAATTTTGACACCATTTTATCAACACAGCAGAAATACAAAAGTTGCTTTTTGTCAGATACAAACATCAGAACCATTAAAAAAAAGAATCTGGCAAAAAATTATTAAACAGAAAATAAAAAACCAGTCAAATGTTCTAAAGATACTTTTTGATAACAATATCCTGGATTCGTTTGATGAGAAAGTTAAATCCGGAGATACCACAAATATAGAAGCTTATGTCTCTAAACTCTACTGGAGCCTGCTTTTTGAAAACTTTAAACGTCATGAAGATACAAAACACAATGCAGCTCTTGATTACGGATACGCAATTGTAAGAGGAACACTTGCCAAATATACCTCCTCCTGCGGTCTAATTCCTTGCTTAGGGATTCATCATTGTAACGAGCTTAACTCTTTTAACTTAATTGAAGATTTAATAGAACCGTTCAGACCATTTGTTGATTTGCTTGTGTCACATATGCAAACACTTAAAGAGCCGGAATTATCAAAACAAGATAAAGCATATCTTTTAAATATTTTGAATATGCAATGCCAGTATAAAGGCGAACAAATCACAGTACAAAATGCCTGCGAAAGAGTTTGCCAGACTTTTGTAAAAAGTATAGAACAAAATAGCAGTAATATATTAGAACTCCCGAAATTTATAGAGGCAAAATGAGTGTAAAAGGCAATGACATATTTATGAGATTATTTGTATTTTTTGATTTACCGGTAACCCAAAAGAAACAACGAAAAATAGCAACCCGTTTCAGAAAAGAACTTCTGAATGAGGGCTTCGTAATGCTGCAGTTCTCTGTTTATTGCAGAACCTGTCGCGGTCAGGATATCGTAAACAGAGAAATTCGTAGAATTAAACAAATTCTTCCGCCGGAAGGTAACGTACGTATTCTGCAAGTCACAGACAAACAATATGGAAGCATGCAGTTCCTTGTTGGAAAACCGAAAAAAGAAGAAAGTTTAGGATGTGAACAACTGCTTTTATTCTGATTTTTTAGAACTAAAAATACCAAACTCCTTGCAGTTATTGGACTTTAGAGCTTGGTATTATACAATAAATTCTTTCGAAAGGAAACTATAACTCCGCAAACTCTTCAGCGAAATGCCATACAATTATACAATAAATTCTTTCGAAAGGAAACTATAACTAAAAATCTAGACGAGTTTGATACATCATTATTATACAATAAATTCTTTCGAAAGGAAACTATAACAGTGAATGTTCGATGTGATGTTTCGTATCAATTATACAATAAATTCTTTCGAAAGGAAACTATAACTATCAAAATAATAGCGCTGCAGTCCGTTATATTATACAATAAATTCTTTCGAAAGGAAACTATAACCACTAATGGTGTTCAGTTAACAAGGTTCTCAATTATACAATAAATTCTTTCGAAAGGAAACTATAACTGTAGGATTCTTATATGGAAGGAGTTTTTATTATACAATAAATTCTTTCGAAAGGAAACTATAACCTAACCCACCCCACCTATTTTTATCTTAGGATTATACAATAAATTCTTTCGAAAGGAAACTATAACCCTCTCAAGGCACTCCAGTCAAAAATAAAGATTATACAATAAATTCTTTCGAAAGGAAACTATAACAACGCAACAATATTATTAACATCACAACCTATTATACAATAAATTCTTTCGAAAGGAAACTATAACCGCTGTCTATCTGTTTATCAAAATGCTTATATTATACAATAAATTCTTTCGAAAGGAAACTATAACTTGTTATCCTATGCTGAAAACAAGGCGCTTATTATACAATAAATTCTTTCGAAAGGAAACTATAACATCCCATTCTTGAAAAAGCTTGGGGTTACGATTATACAATAAATTCTTTCGAAAGGAAACTATAACCGTTCTGAAAATGCTAAAATGTGGAGTATTATTATACAATAAATTCTTTCGAAAGGAAACTATAACGTATGAAATCGTCAATGTGGAGAGAGATTATTATACAATAAATTCTTTCGAAAGGAAACTATAACACTATTGAGGGTTATAAATTAGTCCGTAGTATTATACAATAAATTCTTTCGAAAGGAAACTATAACAAAGTCCGGTCGAATAAATCAAAATAAAAGATTATACAATAAATTCTTTCGAAAGGAAACTATAACATTGTCGACCGTAACCCCGACATCAATCCGATTATACAATAAATTCTTTCGAAAGGAAACTATAACATGGCGCTATCTATGGCGCTATCTAAAAAAATTATACAATAAATTCTTTCGAAAGGAAACTATAACTCATTGGAGAAATTTGTTGCTGCTATACAATTATACAATAAATTCTTTCGAAAGGAAACTATAACACAATGGACGTTGACCCCTCTCCGATGATGATTATACAATAAATTCTTTCGAAAAGAAATTTTGTTATAATTAATTTCAAATATATATTATCTATTGAGAAAATATTAAAAATAAGTTATACTTAATTGAGATTGAGTTAATAAAGAGGCATATA
>CALUSN010000077.1 GCA_944323435.1 Candidatus Gastranaerophilales bacterium
AAACACAACACAACTCTCTTATATAATCTTACATCTTACTAAACTAAGTTTTACTCCCGAAAGGGAGCTTTTTTTTGAAATGTTTTTGTCGGACTAAAGCCCGACCTATTTTTTTACTGCAAGTTAGGCGTCATTGCGAGGGAATAACCATTTAGCCCGAAGCGATCCAGAGGAAATTTTACAATTAAAAAATGTAGGTCAGGTTTTACCTGACAAAACTTCTAACCAAAACATTTACCCCCTGCCTATATTTCCCTCAGTCACCTACAAAACACATTCCCCCCCTTAGAACTTAACTGCCTTATCCTGCCCCACCCCCTTTGCATATTTTACCAGTTGTCTGTACGCTACTTCGGATTGTTTTTTGTACGCAGAATAGTTTTCATCACCTTCCGAAGCTATTGAATTAAGCATTGTTCTTGCAATTATTGCATTTTTTAAAAGCTCTTCCAGGTGAGTCGGCACGGTTATTGTATCTGTATCGTCTTTAAGTGCAAAAATTTCTTCTCCGGAGGCATTTTCTCCGATTGCAAGAGTAATATAATCCACTGTAATAATATTTTGCGCCATCGGAATTGGATACAAAATTATTTTATCACCTTGAATATAGAAAGCTTCCGGAATACCGAATTTATTGCCGGAAGGTTTGTTTTTAAGCAGCTTTAACGGTTTTGAATTAATTTTTATACAATAATCCCCGTTTTCGTCCTTCATAATAATTCCTGCAGGGAGTTTGTAAGAATTAATATTAGGAACTGTTATCATAATATAAGTCCGCTCTCTGAAATTGAACGGATGAGAGTACAATATCTCTGTAACTGCTTTATTTATTGCAAGAACAAGCGAGGACTCAAACTCGCTTTTATTCTCCGCATCATTATCATACATCGACCACTCCTGCGTTGCAGCCGCATTATATAAATCTAATAATGTTAATGTCATAATCTCTCCTTATTAAGTACAAACAGAAGATACATCATATCCGCCAAAATTCTTCATATAGCTTTCGACAGAAGTTCCGAAGGCGTCTTTAGGATTAGCCCTTCCGCTAGATTTAAGGTATTCAATAACTCCGCCGGCGCCTTTAAGGTGTGCTCCGGCAAGAAGTCCTGATTGGGTGATCATATATCCGTTGATAAATTTTCCTGAAAATTTATCCGCCCCGACTGCTTTAAGGTAAAGCCACTGGCGTTTTTTATATGAAATCTGAGCATTCTCCTGCGCTTTAGGGTTATTCAAAAAATCCTGAATAGAATACACATTATCCCTTCCGGTAAAAGTTCCCGTCCAGTCATTATTGTATTTACCCTGTTTTTTGTAATACCCAGCATCAATAAGCGCAGCTTCGCCCATCTGGTATTTTCCGGCATAGCCGTATTTGTTGAAAGCTTTGTAATTTCCGCCGGATTCTCTTTTTCCTAAAGCATCCAAAAAATCCTGTAATGTTTTCATACCTGCCTCCGCCTAGTTATCCAGCACTTTGGATAAAATACTTTTTGTATCTTCCGTTTTTTGTTTACCTATTTTGTCCTTAAACTTTTTCCCGTTTTTTTCCAGAATTAAGTATTCATCAGGACTTTTTTCTTTTAATTTTTTAGCTTCATTCTCCGGCAGAGTAAAAATGTGTCCTGTCGGTAAAAATTTAATCTTATACATAAGAAACCTTTCTTAAAAAAGACAGGAGACTTTTGTCTCCCGCCTTTAAAAATTTTCCTATACTTCTCTGACACCTGCCCATTTTGCAATTGCAAAGATTGTTCCGGTGAATCCGGTTTTAAAATCTAAATCAATAGACCCGTCAGCTTTTTCAAATCTTGATAAATCCTGGAGCTGGATTGCAGAAATTCCAGCCGGAAGCTCTATTACAATATCTCCAAGCATTGAATTAGGATAAGCGTCACCCGCTTTTACAGTCAAAGCGGAACTTGATTCTCCTGAATTTGTTATTACAATAAACAAAGAGTTATTCTTGTTGGAAAAAGCATCTTTTATTGTAATTCCGTTTGCCTGAACAACAGTTTTTGTCGTAATCCCGATATTTGCAACAGATTCTGTGTGATCTAATTCAGGATATTGAACTTCTATAATATCTCTTGCCATAAATAATTTTCCTTTCTTTTTATTGAGTTAATGCCGGCTTTGTAAAGCCGGCATTAACTTTTACATTTTAATAAACTATTCCTCCAAACATTTATCCCTACAGTGAAAGCGCTGCGGAAACCTTGACTGTACCCAGATAATCAGCTCTCGGAGCACCTACACCGAACAAGCCGTAACCTTTGTAGCAGGTATTAAAGTTCTTTTCAGGAGTATATAAAACTGTATTCAAATCCGAAGAAATTCCGCCCGCAAGAGTTTTGCCTTTTACACCGAAAAGCGGGTAAAATACACCGTCTTCCGGCTGCGCAATATTGTTTGATACAAGGATTTCCCAGCCGCACAGGTGCCCGATGTAACCTTTTCTGATTTCATCTTTGCCGCTTTCAGTGTATTTTAGTTCATCTAATTTACCTAAATAGAACTGATACTCCGGAGGGATAACGCAGACCATGGCGCCGTCAAGCCAGTTTGTATGACCTTTTCCGTCTCCTCTCTGGAATTTTGCCTGCATATATGCAAAAATATCTTTTGCATTCTGGGCGGTAAGTGTAATAGCTTCACCGTCATTATCAAGATAATGACCGGCTCTTGTGTAAAGATTTGCATAAGCAGTGTCAACAGCCGCCGCAAATTGCTTAATAGCATCACTTGTGTAATCTTTTGCAAGCTCAACCTGACTTTCCGGATTATCAGCAGATTTCTCCATCATCTTTTCTTCCATTTCTGATAATTCAAAGTGGAAGGCTTTACCTCTGTCAATTTTAACTTTGCAGGTAGAAGTTAATGCTGCTTCCGCATCCGGAAGGTCGCCGCCGTCATAGTCGAATAAAGTTACCAGACCCGGCATAATAATATCAACTTCATCCCCTTTATTAATATGCTCTTTCATCTCTGAATGAGCAAGTTTGCCTACAACGAGTTCGTCATAGAAATGTTTGTTAAACGCTTTTGAAAAAGCGGTTGCTATCATTTGTTTTGATGTAGTCATAATGTTCCTTTCTTTACTATTAGGAGCTTTCTGTTTAGGAGTTGAGAAGAAGTTATAAATTTATGAGCGTTAGCGAATTTATTTTCTTCTAAACTTCTAAACTTATCCCCTTCTAAACTAAATCAGCCGTTCCAGAAGATCATCAACTTCTTTAGACGTCATCTCATCCAGCCGTTTTTTAGGCGGTATAAGCGATGAAACTTTGTTTTTAGAAAAATTCATTGAATCAATTGCCTTATCCGTCTCTGCCTGCGCGGCTTTTGCTTTCTCGTTTGCAAAAATCCTTGATTTTACATAGTTTTCTGCCAAGTCTACAAGCCTTTCCGTGTCCAGATTATTACCTAAAATTTGAAAAGCTTCTTTGTAAATTTCTCTGAAAATCGGGTTCTGAAAATACTCGGGAGTATTGTATTTTTCCATATCTTTTGAAATCTCGTCCTGAGCATTTTTAACTTCCTGCTGCTTATTAAGCATTTCCCCGATTGCATTGAAAAATCCGTTTCTCTGCCTCAAAGCTCCCAGCTCCTTTGACTGAGAACCCTGCAGCTTTTCAAGCTCCGCATAAGCTTTTGTTAGTTCATCGACAGATTTGAATTTGCCTAAAATAAGTTTTTCATCAGAAGGGGCGCTTGCCGCTTGTCCTTCCGCTTCATTTGATACAACAGCGGAGTTATCGGTTAAAACCGGCTCCTTAATGGTATCTTTTTCTTGAATTTCTTCCATAAAACGTCCTTTCTTTGTTTTAATTTCTGATATTAAAAGTAATTTTAATGCGGTAAATCAAAGATTTACCACATCCTACGTCTGATATAAAAAGTTATTGTCGGGCTAAATCCCGACCTATTACTACGTCATTGCGAGGGAACAGCCGGAACAGCCCGAAGCAATCTATAACAAATTTGACAGTTGAAAAAAATGGATTGCCACGGCGCTCACGCGCCTCGCAATGACGTAAAGCTTGTAGTTTCACCTACCAGCCCAAACATTTACCCCTGCAATAACGTAAATTTTGCGTGCAAGAAGAAGGTATTAATTGAACGACAGCACATATTCCCTCGCCTACAGCACTACTGTTCATAATAACTTTAGGCATTAAAATATCTGTATAAAACCCCTCCCCGAAATCAAAGATTTCGACCCTCCCACAAGGGAAGGGTAGGCTGAACGCTAAGCGTGATAGTCCCCTCGCCCCATTGAGGCGAGGGGGCACATTAGCAAGCAGGTTGTGGTAAATTTTTATTTACCGCAACAATTAATGTTTCGGTAATCTAAAATTATCAAAACCTACCTCTCAGCCCATCAGCCGATTGACTATCAATATAGTTATACTGTAAAATCTACTTATGTTAAATATAATACGCAAACTATATAATTGGGTCACAGGTCTCAAAAAATATCACGCAATACACATTGCGGGATTCTGGTCATTATGTAGCATTCTATTTCTACTTCATCTGTTTTTCACTCCTATCTCTATAGATGAATCTGTAAGCTCTGCTGGTAGAGCGTTTGGCATTTTAATCTTTACTGTTTTTGTCCTAATATATTGCGGATTAATAATTTCTTTTTTCATAGAACTTGTAATTTTTGTTGTATTTCTTTTTACGCATAAGCATCCGAAGGTAACTTCAAAATTTCTTTTGCACAACAAGTTCTACAATATTATATTTTTAGCCGGATTCTGTAGTCTTTTGTTTTTAATAATATCTATAGCAAGTAGGTTGTGGTAAATTTCAATTTACCGCAACTATTATTGTTTCGGGAATTTAAAATTACCAAAACCTACCCATCAGCCCTTTAGCCTATAGACTTTTTACCAATATTTTAGTAGAATTAATATATGAGAAAATATATTGTTTTTTTTTAATAAATTCATATTCTTTACTAAAAAATGCTACTTTTTTCATTTTTTATTAATTGGTATGTTGCCTGCACTATTATTCTCTTTTATTGATATTCTATTCCTACCACATGATTTATATTTTGCATATAAATACGATGCGTGGGGATACTTTGAAAATTTTGGACAATATTCTGATTTTTCATTTTTTTACTGTCTTTATTGTTTGCAAACAATATTAATAATATGTTTAATCTTTACTATTATTGTCTCTATATTAAAATATTGGAAAACTAAATCATTTTATGTTACAAGTAATTTTTTACTATATAACAAGTTTTACAACATTATTTATATTATATTTTTAATTTATATGATATGCGTAAGTATAATATTTATAGAGATGTACTGTTTCGAATAATTATTATTTAGACCTTCCATATCTTCTTAAAATTTGTTCAAGCAAGTAGGTTGTGGTAAATTTCAATTTACCGCAACAATTATTGTTTCGGTAATCTAAGATTACCAAAACCTACCCATCAGCCCTTTAGCCGATTGACTATCAATATAGTTATACTGTAAAATCTACTTATGTTAAATATAATACACAAACTATATAATTGGATTACAGGTCTCAAAAAATACCACGCAATGAATACATTTGTTATGCCGCCGGCTCTTTGTTTTATTGCAGGCTACATTATATGTATATATAGTGACATTGGATGCGTGCATGAACCAGGAGCAGTAGAATTTTTCCTTGAAATAGTATTTATGATCTATTTTGTCATTTTAACGATATGTTCTATACTTGCTATTTGTGTTGCTATTATACTAAAAATACTAAGTAAATACGGTTACAGATTTTCTATAAAATCTCATATAGTATTATATAGTTGGTTTTATAATGCTATATTCATTTTTGGATTGATAATAAATACTTTTACTATTCTACTTCTTATAATTAGACCCCAATACATTGATTTAGGAGCTATTTTATATTTTCCATTTCGTATTATATATAGCTTACCTTGGTTTTATTAAAATTTCATCAGCTTCTTCCTTTGGGATTTTTACTGGAATATAAATCACATAAGGTTTTAATTTCTTTGCTGACTGTTGATAAAAGGCTTTGTTATTTATATAATTTGCAGCCTTTGTTTTAAGCTTATCTGTAGATTGCGTATTTAAATACTCAAAATCATAATAATCTACTACAGTAAATTCAATAGACCCGTCTTTATTCTTATGTAAATTTTCTATATCGGCTTTTTTTAATGTACCATATAAATCAAATAATCCTTCAGTATAAATCACACTGGTACGTATACTTGTATTTTCATCAGATAACTCTTCTGCATATTTTCTTATAACTCTTTTAGTTTCTTTTGCATTTTTAAGTTTTTTTACAATAGGTGAATTTTCTCTGGGAATAACAACCATTGTATTTTTAATTACCCCTGAATCCTCCAAGCAAGTAGGTTGTGGTAAATTTCAATTTACCGCAACAATTATTGTTTCGGGAATCTAAGATTACCAAAACCTACCCATCAGCCCAACAGCCTATAGACTTATTACCAATATCTTTGTAGAATTAATACATGAGAAATTATATTGATTTTTTTAATAAATTCATATTCTTTACTAAAAAATGCTATTTTTTTCATATACTTACTTGGTGCCTTGCACCAGCATTAATCTTTATACTACTTTACATACTTTCATTACCAAGTTATTTATATAACTTTATTACATTACATACTAATATTAGTGATATTCAAGAAGATATCGCTGTTATATATTTATCTTATGCATATCTATCTTTTTGGGGAATTATCATTGCACTTCCCAGCAGCTTAATTATAGAATCTATACAATATTTATTTTTTAAAAAATTTTTTGTTTTGAACAAATTTTTATTAAATAACAAATATTATAATTTCTTCTATATTTTTTCTTTATTTGCATTGTTAGTTAGCTGGACAATTTTATTCAATGGAGGTTAATTCTGTGTTATTATTTACTATGTTTTCTTAAAATTTCTTCTAGCTCTTCTTTTGTTAACAATAAAGATGTTGATAGTAAAAAACGTTCTATTTGTTCGATTTCCTGTTGATTCAATGCCCTATTATTAATATTGGTAATTCTATTATCTAACCATATTTTTGGCAATTCTTCATAGCTTTTGCATTTCTATAATGTTTCAACATTAATTTTTCAAAATCATACCCATCGGATAAAATCAATGTCATAGAGCCGTCTGCATTAAGTTTTGGAAACAAATCCGCATTATGTATTGTTGCAAACAAGGACCTCTGTGCATTATCATTTTTCCATGTTTTCGGGAATTCAATTGATGTTTTATAGCCCTCATTATTCTTTATTTTTTCATAATTCTCCGCTACCCATCGCTGGAAGGTTTCAGAAGTATTTTTTACACGCTCGTATGTATCAGCAAGTAGGTTATGGTAAATTTCAATTTACCGCAACTATTATTGTTTCGGTAATCTAAGATTACCAAAACCTACCCATCAGCCCAACAGCCTATAGACTTATTACCAATATCTTTGTAGAATTAATACATGAGAAATTATATTGATTTTTTTAATAAATTCATATTTTTTACTAAAAAATGCTATTTCTTTCACTATAGCATTTGGATAGTAATATTTACGATTTTGTCTGTATTAGCATTTACAATATTGTTTACTATCATTTATCCCGACAATCCAAAATCTGATTTTTTTGATTATTTAAGCGGTGTTTTTTTAATAATTTTATTTATTTCTTTTATTTCACTTGTTATTATAATTCCAATAACGATATTTTCCATGCTCATAAAATATTATGTTTCAAAATCAGTATTTGTTAGCAGTAATTTTTTGTTAAATAACAAAAAGTATCATTTTGTATACTGTATCGCATTAAGTATTTTGATTATATGCTGGTTACTTGCAATTTTCAGTGGACTAGCAATCATTATTATAGAATATGGTCTTTCATGTTTATCTTTTATGTAAACCATATGTTTTAAGAATTTCTTCAAGCTCATTCTTGTCCAAAGTTATTGTCGTTGACAATAAATACCGTTCTAATTGCTTGACTTCCTGTTGCTCAAAAGCTCTATTATTTATCCTCGTAAATTGGTTATACAATAATGTATTTGGCCATTCTTTTATGTTTTCTGCATCCATATAATGTTTCAACTTCCACTTTTCAAAATCAAAACCATCATTTAGCTTAATTTGCATTGAACCATCTTTATTAACTTTTGCCTTTATATCTGCTCTATGTATTGTTGCATACAAAGCAAGTAGGTTGTGGTAAATTTCAATTTACCGCAACTATTATTGTTTCGGTAATCTAAGATTACCAAAACCTACCCATCAGCCCTTTAGCCTATAGACTTTTTACTAATATCTTTGTAAAATAAATACATGAAAAAATATATTAATTTTTTTAATAAATTCATATTTTTTACTAAAAAGATTCATTTTTTCCATATTTTTGTTTTTGCCTGTTCTCCAATAACATTCCTTTTAATCTTTTATATTTTGATACTATTACCATTAATAACAATAGAATTAATATTCGATCACAACATAGAAGAATATTATAAAACATTAGATTTATGTTTTGGAGGAACTTTATACATAAATATGATTATCACAACCAGTCTCTTCATTTTAGCATTACCGGCTTATGCAATATTCATTTTAATTAAATGTATTCTACGCAACCCGTTTTTTATAACTAACAAATTCCTTTTAGAAAACAAATGGTATAATTTATTTTACATATTTTCACTTTTAAGTATAATTTCCGGTTTTATATTTTTAACCTAAACTTATCTAAGTTTTCCATACTTTCTAAGCATTTCTTCAAGTTCATCCTCGGTTAAATTAAAATAAGTAGATAATATATAATTAGTAATTTGTCCTGATTCTTGTTGATTATGAGCTCTATTATTGGCTCTAATAATTTGATTATAAATTGGTGTACCTAAAAAATCTTTTAAATTTTTAGCATTTTTATAATCTTTCAACTTCCACTTTTCAAAATCAAAACCATCATTTAGCTTAATTTGCATTGAACCATCTTTATTAACTTTTGCCTTTATATCTGCTCTATGTATTGTTGCATACAAAGCTCGTTTATCAGAATCAAACAATGAACTAGGAAAAGTTATTGTTTCATCTGGAGTTTCATTATTCTTTATTTTTTCATAATTCTCTGCTACCCATCGCTGGAAGGTTTCGGAATTTTTGATTTGATTATATAATTGCGAATTCTGTTTAGGCATTACTATAACAGTATTTTTTACCCGCTCATAAGTATCAGGGGCTGACGGATTCAAACCATACATTTTCGCCGCTTTTTCTAT
>CALUSN010000078.1 GCA_944323435.1 Candidatus Gastranaerophilales bacterium
ACTGACTGGTATATGGCTCAATACGCTTATCAGGCAAGTTTACAGGTATCCTCAGCCTCAATGGGTATGAGTCTGCTCAATTACCTGTAACAAATATTTTCCGCATTATTCACGGATGAAAAATGCGGCTTCGTAAAAATAGTCTACAATTTTAATATACTTACCATTTTAAGGGCATTATTTGTCCTTTTTTTTATTCATTGAATCTTGAATACAATTATAACTTCATTTCATTAATGCCGGTTTTAATAGTTAATGTTGGGTAGAGCCCAATAATAACAGAGTTTTGTCGGGCTTTAGCCCGACCTATAGTACTAGACAGGTTGGGCGCATTCCTTCCCTTATGAGAGAAGGCAAAGATGGGTGCTAATAAAATTAAAGTTTTTTCAGGCTATCGGGCAGACCTAAAATAAAAGTGAAAAAGAGACTTATGTCTGTCGCCCCCAAGGTTGTTTTCTTTTAAGTTTTAGCCCTCCCCTATCTAGTAGTTTAAAAATGAGACAGACCGGTAGATTAAAAATAAGTGTGGAGTATGTCATATGTCTGTCGACAAAGAAAATCTTTTCTTTTTGCTTACTTTTGTTTTTAGTTTTAGTTCTCCAATATCTAGTAGTCTCAATTTGAGGCAGACCGGTAGTATAAGAATAGGTTAGTAATTTTTCTAATGTCTGCCGACAAAGAAAATCTTTTCTTTTTGCTTACTTTTGTTTTTAGTTTTAGTTCTCCAATATCTAGTAGTCTCAATTTGAGGCAGACCGGTAGTATAAGAATAGGTTAGTAATTTTTCTAATGTCTGCCGACAAAGAAAATCTTTTCTTTTTGCTTACTTTTTCTTTTTAGTAAAGAAAAAGTAAGTAAGTGGCAAAAATTTTTTTTTTCGGGTATTATGATAAACAGTAAATATCAAAATATCGGAAAATCAAAAGGGAAGAAAAGAAGTGACAAAGAACCTGAATCAGGCTTTAAATATAAGACAAAAAGAGGCTGTAAAAGTAAAGGCTCCGATTGTAGAGGCATTAAAGACAGCTTATGAAAATCCTACATATCAGTTTCATATTCCGGGACATACGAAAGGTAAGGCTATTTTTAAGGATTTTCGCAATTTGATTGGCGAAAAGGCTTTGAATGTTGATACGACTGATGAGTTTGATAATTTGGGAACTCTTCATCCGGCAACGGGTCCGATAAAAGAGGCGCAGGAACTTGCGGCAGAGGCTTTTGGCGCAAAGAAAACATTCTTTTTGCTTAATGGTTCAACCGCGGGGAATCTTGCTCTTGCAATGGCTTTGACTAAAAAAGGGCAGAAAGTAATTGTAAACAGAAACTGCCACAGGTCAATTCTAACTGGGCTTATCATTTCAGGGGCAGAGCCGGTTTGGATTTGTCCGAACAAGATTGAGGATTGGTCTGTTTGGGGAAATATTGATGCGGGTAAGATTGAGCGAACTATTCAGGAAAACCCTGATGTATCAATGGTTTGGATTACAAACCCGACTTATGAGGGAGTTGTGTCTGATATTAAGTCTATAAGTGCGGTTTGTAAAAAGTATGGAATTCCATTGATTGTGGATGAGGCGCATGGATGTTTGTGGAATTTTAATAAACACCTGCCTGAGACAGCTTTAAAACTCGGCGCTGATGCGGTTGTTCATTCGCTTCACAAAACAGGCGGAAGCATGAGCCAGAGTTCTATGCTCCATATTGCAAAAGACTCTTGCCTTGATTGTGACGCTGTAGAAAAAGCTTTGAAACTTCTGCATACAACAAGCCCTTCTTTAATGCTTCTTGCAAGTCTCGATGCAGCAAGAGCAAATTTGCAGTCAAGAAACGGGCAGAATTTATTAGAGCGTGCGGTTAAGAATGCAAAATATTTAAGAACCCGCCTTGATGCTATTCCGGGGCTGCATCAGCTTAAAGGTGATTTCGGGTATAAGACTGATGTTACGAAAGTTTTTATCAAAATTGACGGGCTTTCCGGCAAGCGATTGGAATCTATTCTTGAGATTGATTTCGGAATAGAAGTTGAGTCGGCTTCTGATATCGGGGTTTTAATTCTCTGTAATATCGGCAACAAGCATTCTGATTTCAAATATCTGGCTGATTGTTTAGAAAAAATTGCATCAGAAAACTATCAGGATATTTATTATCTTGAAAAGCGCAAACACATGCCGATGCTGGAGCCTCAGATTAAAATGAGTCTGAGAGACGCGTTTTATGCAGAGAAAGAAACGGTAAGAAAAGAAGAAGCGATTGGAAGAATTTCTGCGGAAGTTGTTGCGGAGTGTCCTCCGGGGATTTCAATTCTGCTTCCGGGAGAATTGATTACAGAAGAGCACTTGCCGTATCTTAATGATTACACGACTCTGGATGTTGTTATGCAGTCTTAATTAAGATTTATTGCAGATAAAGATTTTTTCACGCTGTTAGATTCTGAATTGTATATGTTACGTAATCCGGTGACAAAAATTTTTAGAATGCGGCTTTTTTCTTGCTTTTAATTGTCAAATTTTATTAAGAAATATTTTCTAAAGAATTATATTCTGCTATAATGCTGTTGACAAGGCTATGGTGTATTCAGGAGGAAGTATGAAGGAACGTGAGAGTAACGTATTATCTTTACTTGAAGATAAGACAAATATTTATGCACGCAAAATTGCACTCGGGATGAAAACGCAGTTCGGTTGGAAGGAAATTACATACGACGGGCTGGGTCTGATGTCCAGAAGGCTTGCGGCATATTTGATGAACGATTTAGGGCTTAAGCGGGAAGAAAAGCTTGCAATACTTTCAGAATCCAAGCCTGAATACGGGGCATGTGTGTTTGCCTCTGTTATTGCGGGGCTTATTACCGTTCCTCTTGATATAAAACTTACTAAGTATGAACTTCAATCTATTCTTTCCGATTGTATGCCATCAGTAATGCTTGTTTCGCAGACTTATATAGATAAAGCGCTTGAACTTCAGAAAGTTATTCCGTCTCTTAAGCATATTATAGTAATGGATGAACACCCTGTTTATGATAATTTGGAGAGCATTTATACGATTCCGAACAATTACACCTGCAAATGGAGACACCGCTCAAGAAAATCTACAGTTTTTATAATTTATACTTCCGGTACAACAGGCAAGCCAAAAGGGGTCGAAACGACTTTCGGTAATATGCTTGCACAGCTTAAGGATTTGAAAGCGGCTTTTGATAAAATTCTTCCATATGGTGATGTAAGAGTATTATCAATTCTTCCGATGAACCATTTGTTTGAAATGACAGTCGGTTTCTCGACTTTCCTGAACCTTGGATTTACTGTATATTACACGCATAATTTGAAGCCAAAAGATATTTTAAATACAATGCGTGACAGGAAAATTACATTTATGGTTGTTGTTCCGGCATTTTTGAAGCTTTTGAAAACAGGTTTGGAAGCCGAGATGAAAAACACTTCTAAATTTTCTCAGAAAATTTTTCCTTTTCTGTATCATTTTGCTAAATTTGTTCCGTTTATCTGGGCTAAAAAACTCATGTTCAGAAAGATTCACAAGTGTTTTGGCGGCTCATTCAAGGGCTGTATGTCCGGCGGAGCACCTCTTGATTTGAATGTCGCAAAATTCTTCCAGAGAGTCGGCATTCAGGTTTATGAAGTTTACGGGCTTACTGAAACAAGTCCGATTGCAACAATAAATATAGAACGCCATAGAGACCTTCGCTCTGTAGGCAAGCCGCTTCCGAGCTACGAAGCGAAAACCGACCCTCAGACAGGCGAACTGCTTCTCAAAGGTCCTTCGATTATGAAAGGATACCATAACCAGCCGGATTTGACTAATGAAGCAATCGATAAAGACGGATGGTTTCATACGGGCGATATTGCCAGAATTGATGAACAGGGAAGAGTTTATATTACAGGCAGAATTAAGAATATGATTGTACTCTCCGGAGGTAAAAAAGTTTTTCCGGAGGAAGTGGAAGCTGTCCTTGAAAAAAGCGACCTGTTTGCAGAAGTCTGTGTTTTCGGCGTTTCACGTGAAGGCGGCGCAAAAGACGGCACGGAAGACATTGCAGCAGTAGTTGTTCCGGCGGACGAATTAAAGAATAAATATGACGACGCTACCCTGGACAAGCTTATGAAAGATGAAGTCAAAAAGCTTTCACAAAGGCTTACTCCTTACAAGCGCCCGATTAATATATCTGTTGTTAAGCAGGCTCTGCCGAGAACTGCTACAAGAAAAATTCAGCGTAAAAAGGTTAAAGAGCTGGTTTATCTAAAGTGACAAAGTAACAGTGCAGGTCGGCTTCATTAAGCCGACAATAACTTAATTAAAAAGATGGAAACAACAGAAGAACTTCGTAAAAAATTAAATGAAATCAGGGAAAAATGCCTTTCCTGCCGGAAATGTCCGCTTTATCAAACCAGACACAACATTGTTTTTGATGACGGGATTCCGAACCCGAAGCTAATGCTGATAGGAGAAGCGCCCGGATATTATGAAGATATGCAGGGAAAGCCTTTTGTCGGAAAAGCCGGACAGCTTCTGGATAAAATTTTTGCTTCGGTCGGGTTTACAAGGGAAAGAGATGTTTATATCTGTAATACCCTCAAATGCCGTCCGCCCGATAACAGGAATCCGCTTCCGGACGAGAAAGAAGCATGCTGGGAATATTTGAAAGCCCAAATAGAAATTATTAAACCCAGAATTATCCTGCTTTGCGGAAATGTCGCAGTCCAATCTGTTTTAGGCAACGTAGGCGGAATTACACGTATCAGAGGGAACTGGTTTCCACCTGAGAGCGCAATTGTGGATGTTTATGGCGCGAAAATGATGCCGATTTTTCACCCTTCTTATCTTCTAAGAAATGATTCAAGAGAGAAGGGCAGCCCTAAATGGCTTATGTGGCAGGATATTCAAAAGATAAAAAAGGAATACGATTCCTTAAAAGAATAATATAAAGCAAATATTGCAAATTTTAAATTTTTGCAGCTTAACCTCTTGATTGTAGTTTTTGTTTGTGTTTATCTGTAATTGGATAAGTTATATCCTCTTGAACTTATTCAATCTAAGAATAGCGGCTTGATTCTTAGGGGTGAATTTAAAAGGGGTGTGAATGTCAAGTTAGCATCTCTTAAAATTAAAAGAAGGAATATAAAGATGTTAAAAATCAGATTAAAAAGATTAGGTGCTAAAAAAGCTCCGACCTATAGAATAATTGTTATCAATTCAACTACAAAAAGAGAAGGAAAACCTATTGAAGAATTAGGTCATTACAATCCTAAGACAAAGGTTATGAAGCTTAATAAGGAAAGCGCTCTTGCGTGGATTTCCAAGGGGGCACAGCCTACTGATACAGTAAAGTATTTGATTACTAACTGTAACGATGACGGTACTCTTAATTACAAAAAATCAGAAGTTGTTAAGCTTTCTAAAAAAGCGCAGGCTAAAAAGGCTGCTGAAGAAGAAGCTAAAAAAGCAGCAGAGGAAGCTGCAAAAGCCGAGTCAGAAGCTCCGGCAGAAGCAGCTGCTGAATAACAGTAAGATTTATAAAAAAGAACCGCACATAAATGCGGTTCTTTTTTTATTGATAATTTTATTTAAGAAATTGTGCGATAAAGATTTCCGGCTTCCTGTACACTGACATTGCCGGTTGGAACAACAAGGACTTCTACTTTTTCCACTCTGTTTGAATACTCAATCTCTATAATATCTCCGACTTTTAATTGTTTTGCGGGTTTTGCACTCATCCCGTTAACGAGTACACGCCCCATATCAGAGACAGTGTTTGCAACTGTCCGTCTTTTAATCAATCTGGAAACTTTTAAAAACTTATCTAGTCTCATGTTATATAAGTCTCACAATTCTTTAATAATTTCTTTTACCAGTTTTTTAAACTTTTCTTTTGCTTCTCCTGCAGCTTTTATAACCTCATTGTGCGAGAGTCCTGCATCGGATATTCCTGCAGCAGAGTTGCAAATACAACTGATTCCAATAACTTTCATACCTGCCCATCGGGCTGTTATTGCTTCCGGCACTGTTGACATTCCTACGGCATCAGCCCCGAGAACTCTTGCCATCCGCACTTCTGCCGGAGTTTCATAAGAAGGCCCTGTAAACGCAATATAAACGCCTTTTTGCAAACTTATTCCCAATTTATCTCCGATTTTTTGAACGAGTTTTACATATTCTTTTGTATAAACTTCGCTCATATCAGGAAAACGTACGCCGGTATCATTATCATTTGCGCCGATGAGCGGATTTGTGCCCATAAGATTAATATGATCTGTTATAACCATTAAATCCGCCGGTTTGAAATCAGGATTAACTCCGCCCGCCGCATTTGTAACAATAAGAGTTTCAACTCCGAGTTTTTTCATTACTTTAACCGGAAAAACAACTTTTTGAGCAGAGTACCCCTCGTAAAAGTGAAACCGCCCCTGCATCATAACAACATTCTTTTGATTAATCTCTGCAAATACAAGCCGGCTTTTATGGCCTGAAACCGATGATGTCTCAAATCCCGGTATTTCTGAATACGGGATTGCAAGTTTGCAATATTCATCTGCAAGTTCACCGAGGCCTGAACCTAAAATAATACCGATTTCCGGCTTAAAATTTCCAATCCTGTTTTTTATAAATTCTGCAGCATTGTTCAACATAACATAACTCCCCAAAGAATATTTTACAATAAACAATCTCTCTGTACAGTAATAAAAACAGTTTTTGCAAAATTTTTAATAAAACAATCAGGGCGGGGTTGAAAACCCCGCCCCGATTATATTTTTATTGAAGCAGTTTACTGACTTCTTCATAATCACTGTTATTGCCGTATACACCATTCCGCCAGATATCAATTTGATTGTTTGCAGTAGTGATTTCAGCACCTGCTTGGTATTTATGAGTTTTAGTGTTTTTACCTTTTCCTGTTGTTACGGTGCAAGCATTTTTCAATTTAATCTTTTCAATTTTGCCGTTTTTCCCGATTGTATAAATGTTTCCGGCTCCACTTTCATAAATTGCAGATGTTATTTCCATATTTGACGGCAGATTGCCGGTTGTGATTATATCTTGAAGTCCATGCTTTGTAATATAATCTTCAACATCTTTTGGTTTTCTTAAAGTTTTACTTTTGATATCATAAGCTTCCGTGACTTTTCTGCTGTTGCCGTTAAACAGGTATCTTCTGTTTTTGTCGGCATATTCATAGATACATTCTTGCGGGTTTAAGCCATAGCCGTTTTTAGCTCTGCCAAATTTAGCTATTTCGCCAGGAATGGTTTCTTGAAGCAGCTTGCACTGCTCTTCTGTTAAATGTTTTGTTTGACCGTTTAATACATAAGTCGCATCAACAACATTTCCGTTTCTTACAGAAATATGGTAATTTCTAGTATAGTCTGTAGGCACTCCATGGCTATCAGGAAGTGTTAATTTGATGCCTTTCAGTTGATGTGTATATGTTTGAGCTTTTTCTACAAGACCGCTTACATCATCAGGGTTTATTTTATTTTTACCTGCAAAAGCACTTATTACATTGCCATTTGTATCAAGTACAACTTTGTAATTTTTACCATTAAGGTTTATTGTTCTTTCAATACCTGATAAGTTAACACCTTTAGAATTTAAATTTATTCCGTTCGGAAGACTAATTCCGCTAATATTTTTTATTTTATTCTCAGTCGTTTGAACAATACTGTCAATTTGTCCGCCCTTAAGAACAATATTGTCGGCTCCATTTTTAATATTGCATTCCTGTAAGTTTTTGCCTCCGTTTTTGATGATATTTGAAATCTTTGCTGCAGCGTCATCTGCTTTGTCTGCAGCTTTTTCTGCGACTTCTTTTGCAGAAGTTCCGAGAAGTTTCTGACCGTACTGCTTAAATCCGTTAAACATTTTCTTCAAGCCGGTTCCGTCGCCTCTTTTGTAAGCCTTGAGGCAAGCGAGCGCACCGCCTGCAACAAGTAAGCCGCCTGTTATAAGTTTACCCGTGCTGATTCCGTCATCATCATCTTTTTCAGAACCCTTGAAAGTAGGGTCAATTCCCGCCGGTTCAGTTGTAACTGCTGCGGCGGGTGCAGACTGTGCTGCCGCAGGTGCCTGAACGCTCTGTTGTGTTCCCATAAAATTAGGATTGTATGAATTTAGTGCATACATAAAGTAAGGATCATTTGCATACGAACCTATACTCGAAATACCGTAACCAGGAGCCATAAATAACCACCTTTCCCTATTAACTTACATTTTTAATACCTTATATATTCATGAAGTATTTTTTTATCCGCAAATTGACTTTTTAGAAGACGGATTGTTACAAAACTTAATATTTGTTGCCGGGAAGGAAAAGCGTTGGCGTTCTCATTGGTATAAAACAATAAACAGGGCGGACTTTAGCCCGACAATAACTGTAAATTGCCTGACGTTAATAGTGAATAGATGATTTTATAGTATAATAGATTATATGGTTAGAATATTAGACGGAAATAATACAGAAATAATATCAAAGCTGGTATTTAGAATTTTAAAGACTCAGGAGCTTTTTACAAGAATAATAGAAGTAGATAATCCCAATATTAAACCTTGTGTTTATGCAATGTGGCATTGTCATCAATTTTGTATACACGGGCTTCCGGAGAGGGCAAATACAAATGTTTTGATAAGCCGCTCAAAAGACGGGGATGTTATAGCAGATGTTGTGGAAAGATGGGGATTTAAGACAATCCGCGGATCCAAAGGTAAAAAGGGCGCGGTGGAAGCCAGCATGCAAATGATAGAAGCACTTAAGCGCGGCGAGAATTGTGCAATGATGGTTGACGGTCCGCGAGGTCCCGCAAGAGTTGCTAAAGACGGAGCCATTAAAATTGCAAAACTTGCCGGAGTTCCGGTTGTTCCTGTTTTCTGGTATTCTAAGAATTTTACCTGGGCAAAATTTAATTCGTGGGATAATATGCGAAGCCCTATTTTTGCAACCAACTTAATTAATATTTACGGCGAGCCGATTTATATTTCTCCTGACGGGGATGAAGAAGAAGCGCGCCTGAAGTTACAAAAAAGTCTCGAAGAACTTGAACAAAAAGCTCCGAAAGCGTTTGATGAGGTATACAAATTCGGAATATG
>CALUSN010000079.1 GCA_944323435.1 Candidatus Gastranaerophilales bacterium
AGACCGTTTGAACCTGATGTAATTATCTCTGTAGGCGGCGGTTCACCGATGGATGCTGCTAAAATTATGTGGTTATTATATGAACAACCTGATACAAACTTTGAAGACATTGCTATGAGATTTATGGATATCAGAAAGAGAATCTGCTGTATTCCTGAACTCGGCAAGAAAGCTACAATGGTTGCTATCCCTACAACTTCAGGTACAGGTTCAGAAGTAACTCCGTTTGCTATTATTACTGATGATGAAACTCACGTAAAATACGCAATTGCTGATTACGCTTTGACTCCTAACATGGCAATCGTTGACCCTAACTTTGTAGACGGCATGCCAAAAGGCTTAACTGCAGCTTCCGGTATCGACGCATTAGTTCACGCTTTTGAAGCTTATGTATCTAACATGGCTACAAACTTCACTAACTCTAATGCATTGGAAGCTACAAAGCTAATCTTCAGATACTTAGAAAGATCATATAGAGAAGGCGCAAACGACCCTATGGCAAGAGAAAAAATGCACTACGCAGCAACAATTGCAGGTATGTCATTTGCTAACTCTTTCTTAGGATTATGCCACTCTATGGCTCACAAACTTGGTGCAATGTATCACGTACCTCACGGTGTGGCTAACGCCCTTCTTATCAGACAGGTTATGAAATATAACTCATCTGATGCACCGCACAAACAAGCAATCTTCCCGCAGTACAAGTTCCCTAATGCTAAGGCTAAATACGGTCAGATAGCAGACGAACTCGGACTCGGCGGCAACAATGATGATGAAAAGGTACAATTGCTGCTTAACGCTGTAGATGATTTGATGACTAAGATTGAACTTCCTAAGTCAATCAAAGACTTTGGCGTAGATGAACAAACATTCATGGATAATCTGGATGAACTTGTTGAACTGGCATTCGATGACCAGTGCACAGGCGCTAACCCGGCTTACCCGCTGATGTCAGACATCAAGAAAATCTACATCGACGCTTACTACGGTAATGTTTAAAAAATAATATTTAAAAAAGGTAGGGTGCACTCGTGAGTGCACCCTATTTTTAATCTCTTGTGGAGCAAGCTCCACACTACTTCTACAAATCGGGCTTGCGGGGGTAAATGTATTGGGCTGGTAGTTAATACAACCAGCAGAGCGTCATTGCGGGGGTAAATGAATCAGGTTAGTAAGTGAGACTACAAGTCTGGCGTCATTGCGAGGGAACAGCCATTTAGCCCGAAGCAATCCAGAACAAATTTGACAATTAAATAAAAAGTGGATTGCCACGACCCTAACGGGTCTCGCAATGACAGCAGGGGTAAATGTATTTGGGTTGTCAGGTGAGACTACAAGCCTGGTGTCATTGCGGGGGTAAATGATTTTAGTTGTGAAGTAAGCCGCCAAGTCTGGCGTCATTGCGGGGGTAAATGAATCAGGTTAGTAAGTGAGACTACAAGTCTGGCGTCATTGCGGGGGTAAATGAATCAGGTTAGTAAGTGAGACTACAAGTCTGGCGTCATTGCGAGGGGTAAATGATTTTAGTTGTGAAGTAAGCCGCCAAGTCTGGCGTCATTGCGAGGCGCGTGAGCGCCGTGGCAATCCGGTATGATTTTCGCGGCAATCCATTTAGTTAATGTTGGGCAAGTATGCCCAACCTACTATTCTATCTTATATATCTTCGTTTTTCTTCTTTGAAAAATAAAGAAGAAAAAACGAAGCAAAAAAGAAGAAATATTGTTGTTATGAATGCTCTTCGAGCATAGGATTAAATAGCTGTCGCGGGCAAAGCCCGCACATTGCCCCTCGCTAAAAACGCTCGGGAGGGCTTCGCCGCTGTTAGAAATTGTTATATGGTAGCAGTAGTGTGGAGCTTGCTCCACAACCATTGTGCAAGTCGGCGCAGGGTGGGAAAAGCGTCAGCGTTCCCGCCGGAATAGGAAAGTTATTGTCGGGCTAAAGCCCTACCTATATTTCTTAAAAAAATAGGGTGCGCTGGTGAGCGCACCTTACGTTTACTTTCCGGACACTATTTTATAAGCCATTTGTATCATACTCACCGGTAAAGTTTTATTAAAAGAGATAAATCAGGGCCTCAAATACAATTCCCAAAATCCGCTAAAACTTGATATTTTGTATAATGTTGTTAAAAGTTTGCTGAAAGAATAAAAATACAAGCTCAATCTTAATTTTGCCAATCTTATTTATTATTTTATGATAAAATTAAACCATGCCAGAAGAAAACAACAAACAGGCGGGGCTGACTAAAAATTGGTTTCAGTTGTCCGAGCAGGGAGCAGGGACAAAACGTCTTATATTAACAAAACATATATACAATCTTTTTGGAGAATTTCCGGTCAGAGTTATAGCATTTTTTGTTGCTCTGGGAGTTTTTATTACGGCCGGAGAGCGCCGCAGAGCTTCCGGAAAATTTTTCAGAATTTTAAACAAAAAATTTGTTCTGCTGCATTCTTTTATTCAATTTATAAATTATGCAAATTCGCTTGTGGACAAGTTTATATCTTTTCTCGGCAAACTTGATCCTGCAAGGTTTAAACTTTTAGAGCCGGAAGTATATCACGGTGCATTTTTTATCACAACCCATGTCGGAAATGTAGAAATATTACGGACTTTGTTTCAAGACAACAAACTAAACCATCCGAAGAGGGTTAATGTATTTTTGCAGGAAAATGCCTGTAAAAAGTTTAACCGTTTTTTACAATCTCTTGAGTTAAAGCTGGATATTGAGGCGTTTCCCGTAGAAAGAGTCAGTGCCGGAACTTCAATAATGTTGTCGGAGCGTTTAAAGAATGGTGAAATTGTATTTATGGCTGGAGACAGAGTTTCTTCCGAAAATACAGGTAAAGTTTATAAGGCTGAATTTTTAGGGCACATGGTTGACTTTCCTGCAGGTGCGCTAAGATTTGCACTTATGATGGATGTTCCGGTATATTTTATAGTTTGTGTAAAAGAGGGAAAATTTTTTCAGGTTTATACAGAGAGATTTGTTTCTGAAAATACACGAAAGAATGAAATACTATTTGACATGCAGAATGCGTATGTAAAGTTTCTGGAGAAATATACATTAAAATACCCGCATCAATTTTATAATTTCTATGATATATTTGCTCAAAAATAGAAAGTTATAGAGATTCTTCAGACTTACCTCCTCAGAATGACAGTACTTCGGGAGGTCTCGACTCAAAACCGGGAGCATTTACCCCTCAGAATGACGGCACTTCGGAAAGTTTACTTGCAATTTGATACATTTACCCCTGCGACAAAATATTAATTTTTTGTTTATTTTTTAAAGATTGATAAAAAAGAGTGGTTTAATGATATTAGTGAATAGTGACTAGTGATTAGTGACCGGCAAAATACTTCTATTCACTACTCACTATTCACTGTTCACTAATAATAAATAAGACAACAAAAGGAGATAGTAATATGGCAAAAACAATAGGTATTGACTTAGGTACAACAAACTCGGTTGTAGCGGTTATGGAAGGCGGTAAGCCGACAGTTATAGCAAACGCAGAAGGTATGAGAACAACTCCTTCAATCGTCGGTTTTACCAAAAACGGCGAAAGATTAGTAGGTCAGCTTGCAAAAAGACAGGCTATTTTGAACCCTGATAGAACAATTGCTTCTATTAAGAGACACATGGGTGAAGATTATAAGAAAAATATAGACGGAAAAGATTACACTCCGCAGGAAATTTCTGCAATGATTTTGAGAAAATTAGCAGATGATGCAAGCGCATATCTCGGAGAAAAAGTTACATCAGCCGTAATCACGGTTCCGGCATATTTTAACGATGCTCAGAGACAGGCAACAAAAGATGCAGGTAAGATTGCAGGCTTGGACGTTCTTCGTATCGTAAACGAACCGACTGCTGCTGCTTTAGCTTACGGTCTGGAAAAAGATAAATCGGAAAAAGTTCTTGTATTCGACTTAGGCGGCGGTACTTTCGATGTATCAATCCTTGAAATCGGCGACGGTGTTCACGAAGTTCTTTCAACTTCCGGTGATACCCACTTGGGCGGTGATGATTTTGATAAAAAGATTATCGACTGGATTTGCGACGAATTCAAGAAACAGGAAGGTATCGACCTTACAGGCGATAAACAGGCAATGCAGCGTATTAAGGAAGCTGCTGAAAAAGCTAAATGCGAATTGTCATCAGTATTTGAAACTTCTATTAACTTACCTTACATTACTGCTGATGCTAACGGTCCTAAACACTTAGAATTATCTTTAACAAGAGCTAAGTTTGAAGAACTTTCTCACGATTTGTTAGAAAGATGCAAAAAACCTGTAGAGCAGGCATTATCTGATGCAGGCTTGAGCAAGAATGATATTAATGAAGTAGTTCTGGTAGGCGGTTCAACACGTATCCCTGCTGTTCAACAATTGGTAAAAGCTTATACAGGTAAAGACCCTAACCAGTCAGTTAACCCTGATGAAGTTGTTGCAGTCGGTGCAGCAATTCAGGCAGGTGTACTTGCCGGTGAAGTTAAAGATATCGTTCTTCTTGATGTAACACCTTTGACACTTGGTATTGAAACATTAGGCGGCGTTATGACTCCTCTTGTTCCTCGTAACACTACAATCCCTGTAAGTAAGTCTCAGGTTTTCTCAACCGCAGAAAACAACCAGACAGCTGTAGATATTAACGTTCTTCAAGGTGAAAGACCAATGGCTTCTGATAACAAGTCCTTAGGTATGTTCAGACTTGAAGGTATTGCACCTGCAATGAGAGGTGTTCCGCAAATCGAAGTTACATTCGATATCGATGCTAACGGTATTGTTAATGTTTCTGCTAAAGATAAAGCTACAGGCAAGGAACAGAAGATTACAATTACAAACTCTTCTAACCTCTCTGAAGCTGATATCGATAAGATGGTTAAAGAAGCTGAAGCTAATGCAACAGAAGATAAACGCAAAAAAGAAGAAGCAGAAATCAAGAACAATGCTAATTCATTAATTGCATCTTCTGAAAGAATCGTAAAAGATTTTGAAGGCAAGATTTCTGATGAGGATGTTAAGAAGCTGACAGAACACAGAGAAGCTTTACAAAAAGCTTTAGATGAAAACAAACCTGTTGACGAATTAAAGAAATTGTCGGAAGATTTGCAGCAGACAATGTTTGCAATTTCACAAAAAGCTTATGAGGCTGTACAAAAAGACGGCGGAGCAGCAAACAGTGAAGCAAATTCTGCAGGCAGTGAAAACGCTTCATCAGACAAAAAAGACGACGATGTAATCGATGCCGAGTTTACAAAAGAATAATAATTTTTAATTTTAAAAACAGGCGGCAATCGGGTTACAACCCGATTGCCGCCTGTTTTTTATTGCAAAATACCACCTGCTTCTTATGAACCTGTATGTTCATGTTACAATTATCATGACAATGGTTAAAAAGGAGAAAACAATGTCTTTAAGAAATGAAAGAGTTCGTAAGGAACTGATGAGGGATATCTCTGAAATTATTCGTAAAGAAGTCAGAGGAATAGAAGGTGTTTTATCAATTGTTGACGTTGAAGTTTCTCACGATAATTCATATGCAAAAGTTTATTACAGCGTTTTAGGTTCGCCGGAACAGATAGAAAAAGATAAAGAGATTATTGAAAAAAATACAGGCAAAGTACGTTACGAAGTCGGCAGACGTATAAGACTGAGATTAACTCCGGAGATTAAATTTGTATATTCCGACGGACTTGAACAAGGTTCAAAGGTTCTGGATTTAATCAATAAAATATCCAATGGCGAGATAAAATAAAATGTTTGGTTTTTTAAATGTATATAAGCCTTCCGGCATGACCTCTCACGATGTTATTGCCGTTTTAAGGCGTGTAACAAAAATAAAACAAATAGGACACACCGGAACTTTAGACCCTTTTGCGGAAGGAGTGTTGCCGGTTTGTATCGGAAAAGCAACCCGCCTTATCGAATATTTAAACGATGATAAGGCTTATATCGGTACGGTAAAATTCGGAGAAGCGACAACAACTTATGATATAGAAGGTGAAGCCGTCAATTTTTCCGGTAAAAAAGCTAACCTTGATGAAATCAAAGAAGTTCTAAAGGTTTTCCGCGGTGAGATTGAACAGTTTCCGCCGGTTTATTCTGCAATAAAAGTTAAAGGGAAAAAACTCTATGAGTATGCAAGAGAAGGAAAAGAAGTCGAGATTCAGCCGCGAAAGGTAACAATTTCCAAATTGGAAATTATAGAATTTGACATTGAAAAACAGGAATTATCATTGCTTATTGAATGCTCAAAAGGAACTTATATCCGCTCAATTGCCAATGACCTAGGCGAAAAGCTCGGAACATACGGACATCTTGTTAAGCTTGTCAGGATAAAAGCCGGAGATTTTTTAATTGACAACTCTGTTAAATTAGCAAATTTGGATACAACAGAAAAAGTTCAGGAAAATTTAATATTTCCGGAAGAAAAATTACACTTCCCTGTTTACGAATTAAATGAAGAAGAAGTGAAAAAAGTTTCAAATGGTATGGGAATAAGATTATCGCGGCTTCTGCCGGACTCCTCTTTTGTAACATTAATAAGTAAAAATAAGCTCGCAGCAATCGCAAAGTCTGATAAATATCAGTTAAAATGTGAAAAAGTTTTTATCTAAAGTACAAAAACGACATGCCTATTGCTCAAATCGGCTAAATATGATATAATACCCTCGTGTTTATTTGGAAAAAGGAGAATACGCATGGTTGAACAGTATTCAGATGTTGATTTTGAAGCTCTTCTTGCGAAATATGACTACAATTTCAAACGCGGAGATATTGTAAAAGGCGTTGTGTGTGCTTATGAATCAGACGGTGCTGCTGTTGATATCGGCTCTAAAAGTATTGCTTTTGTACCTTTTTATGAAGTTTCTTCTGATAAAAAGGCAAAAGTCGAAGATGTTTTAAAACTGAATGAAGAATATGAATTTTTAATTACTCAGGAATGCGATGAGAACGGAAAGTTTACGCTTTCATATAAAAAAGTTCATCTTGCCCATACCTGGGAAGAACTTGAAAAAGTTAAAGAAGCGGATGAGACAATTGCAGTTGTTGTATCTCAAATTGTTAAAGGCGGTCTTGTC
Organism: Candidatus Gastranaerophilales bacterium; assembly: GCA_944323435.1. Classification (GTDB taxonomy): domain Bacteria; phylum Cyanobacteriota; class Vampirovibrionia; order Gastranaerophilales; family Gastranaerophilaceae; genus CAG-196. The sequence continues at coordinate 7,092 of CALUSN010000079.1, forward strand.
GTGGATATTTCAGGAGTGCAGGGTTTTATTCCGCAAGGTCAGTTATGTGCAAGAGAAACTATATGCAATCCGGGTGACAAAATTGAAGTTAAAATCCTTTCTCTGGATAAATCACAAAATAATCTGATTCTTTCTAACAAAAAAGTTTTTGAATCAAGTATGGCTGAGACCCGCAAAAATGTATTTGAACAGGTTGAGGTAGGGCAGATTGTCAAAGGCGAGGTTGTAAGAATTACTGATTTCGGAGCATTTGTTAATGTGGGCGGAGTTGATTGCCTGCTGCCGCTTTCCCAGATTTCCTGGAAATGGGTTGAGCATCCGACAGACCTCTTAAAAGTCGGGCAGGAAATTAATGTTGAAATAATTGATGTTGATTACAAGAAACAGAGAATTAGTTTGAGTTTGAAAAATACCGAACCGGATCCATGGATTAAGGCAGAAGAAGAGTTAAAAGAGGGTGACATTAAAGAAGGAATAATTACAAGAATTAAACCTTTTGGCGCTTTTGTGGAAGTTTTGCCGGGCGTTGAAGCATTGCTGCCGCAGACATCTCTTGCTGAATATCAGAATAAAACAAATTGTATTCTGAATACAGGCGATAAAATTAATACAAAAATTGTAAAATTTAATCCGAAAGATAAACGAATTTCTCTGGGGCTGCCAGACGAAGAAAATGTCTAAAATTAAATACTCTTTTCAAGAGCATTATAAACTTCCTGAGAAATAATTCCGTTATCCACATCATTTTTAATGATTTTAAGAGCTTCTTCATCGGAAAGAGCTTCTTTGTAACTTCTTTTTTCCTTCAGCGCAGAATACTTATCGGCAGCGGTAATAATTTCTGATGCAATTCCGGGTTTAAATCCGTCTTTAATTTCCGGATATCCCTTTTTGTCCGGTGTCTGGTGATGGTATTTTACAAGATTAAGTACATTTTCGCTGATGCCCTGATCTTTGAGAAGTTCATATCCTAATTCTGAATGAAGTCTCATAATTTTGCGTTCTTTATCGTTCAACTCGTTTTTTTTATTCAAGATACTTTCCGGAATCAACACTTTCCCGTAGTCGTGGAGCATTGCGGCTTGTTGGAGTTCACTTAAATTAATTTCGGATTTCATTTTTTGCGGCAGTGCAGAATATATTTTGGCAGCAATTACCCTTGTGTCTTTTAGATGGCCTTGTTTTAATTTTTCAAGCTCTGCAGAATTTATTCTAAGACTGATATTATTTTCCCGCAAGATATTCATTATTTGCGGATTAGACTTTGCAATGACTGCTAAATTCTCTTTATCCGTAAAATTTGCATATATTGGATTTGAAGAAAATGAATCCCGTCCCGTATCAAAAGACGGATTTGTTGAAGCAGAGCGGAAACGGACTGCAGGAATATTTATTTTATTAATAAACGGGGTATTATATACAAAATTCATTTTCACACACTAATCTTTTCTTATAGTCATGTAAAGTATTTGATTAATGAAAAATTGACCAAATGGCTAATATGCTTAATAAAAATTTACATTTTATTCCTGATGGATTTTAGAATCAAGAGTTTTTCAATCAAATAGCAGGATATGGTTACTACCGCATTCTGCAAAGTTATTATCAGGTAATATCTGACCACAGCCCCCTGACATTATTTGGAAATTAATTGTTACAATTTTTTAAACAATTTTATCTCAGCAAGACAACCTTATAGCTAAAATTTATGTATCAAAAATTTTTTACTCCCTCAAACGTATGATATTTATTCAAAAATACTAAAGAAAAATAAAAATTAGCCGATAGGCTAATTATGGAAAACCAATATGGTTTTTCATACCTCCTCCCCAAGTCTGGTAGCCGTTCTCTAACGAAACGGCTTTTTTTTATTATAATATTTTATTAAAGATCACACTCGGCTCCTGCTCTGTTTCTTTGTTGCCCCAGCCTTTGGCTTTGGCGGAAGTCGTTATATAAAGTTTCTTCTGCGCCCGGGTGATTGCAAC
>CALUSN010000080.1 GCA_944323435.1 Candidatus Gastranaerophilales bacterium
CGCTCTCAACTCGCCTGCCCCATTGCCAACGTGCCGCCGGCACCTTGTCAACGGGTGACCCTGCTACATCCCGTAGTTATTATTCAATTTTCAAATATTCTTTATGGATTGCCACAACCCTCTCGGGTTTCGCAATGACAGATGGTAGGTTCGGCAACCTGCCCGACATTAACTTTTACAGCAATATCTGTCCCGCATATTTTATTAAATTTTCAAAACCTTACACGGCTGAAAGTGCATGACTATTCTACGTTAAACAAAATTATAAATCAACCCTTTGTTTTTATTTTCTGAAAATTGACTATTTACGGCATACGATTATTTGATGTATAATACCAGTGCTATGACAAATCTTTTACAGGTCAAAACATCAGCATCCGCTCTTATAGAAACGCTCATAGAGCTTGGCGTTGACAGTATTTTCGGGTATCCGGGCGCCTCGGTTCTGAGTATCTACAATGAACTTTCCAAACAAAAAAAAATTAAACATTATCTGGTGAGACACGAACAGGCTGCTGTTCACGCGGCGGAAGGTTATTCAAGAGCGAGCGGAAAAACCGGCGTTGTTCTCGTCACATCAGGTCCTGGATTTACAAACACTATTACAGGTATTGCAAATGCTTATGCAGACTCGACTCCGCTTGTTATTCTGGCAGGAGATGTTGCAGTATCAAGTCACTGTGACAAAGTTTTTCAAAAAGTCGATATTAAGGACATTACAAAATCTATATGTAAAAAAGTTTTTACACTTACAAAAGAAGAAAATGCGGCAGAAGTTATAAAAGAAGCTTTCAGAGAAGCGGAATCAGGCGTCAAAGGTCCGGTTGTTGTGGCTCTTCCGCGAAACATTCTTGAAGCTCCGGCTAAAAATAGCAGTGAGATTTCTGAAATTGAATCACCCGCAGGCAGTCCCGTTGATAAAATACCGGAATTTATTTCTATGATAAATTCTGCCCGCAATCCGCTTATTCTAATAGGCGGCGGATGTATCGACGCCCCGGATGAAGTCGAACAGTTTGTCTCAACTCTGCAAATCCCTGTAGTATCAACACTTATGGGAATCGGGATTTATCCTTCCGAAAACAATCTATATCTCGGAATGATAGGGCTTAACGGTGTTGATTCCGCAAACGAAGCTTTGAGTCAGTGTGACCTTCTTATTGCACTCGGGGCAGCTTTTTCTGACCGGTCAACCTGCAAAAAAAATGATTTTGCCGGAAACTGCAAAGTAATATCGGTCAATATTCAGCCTTCAAAAAGAAAATTTGAACTCCAAATAAACGCTGATGTAAAAAGCTTTATTAGGGAATGCTTAAGGGAAAAACACAAATTTCACTCAAGTGACAAATGGCGTATGGAAGTTGATGTATATAAAGAAGAGCCTGAGCCGGCAGGTGAGACGAACAGTTTTTTGCATTCGTCCTTCGTTCTTGAAACTTTATCGGAATATACAAAATACTACAAGCCTGTTGTTGTAACCGATGTCGGGCAGCATCAGATGCTTACGGCACAGTTTTTTAATTTTAACAAGCCGAGAAAATTTATAACCTCTGGAGGACTCGGCACAATGGGCTTCGGGCTTCCGGCAGCTATCGGTGCGCATATTGCAAAACCGGATAATTTAGTCCTGAATATCACGGGTGACGGCTCTTTTCAGATGAATTTGCAGGAGCTTGCAACTTGCAGGGAGCATCAAATTCCCGTAAAAATTATTATAATGAACAACAGTTATCTCGGCATGGTAAGGGAGCTTCAGGAAAAAATTTACAAAACGCGATATCAGGTTGAAATGATTAACCCTGATTTTACAAAAATTGCCGAAGCTTATGACTTATTTGCTATCCGCGTTAAAGAAAAAGATGAATTAATTCCGGCATTAGAAAAAGCAATTAATTATCCGGGGACTGCAATTGTAGATATTATAATAGATTCTTTTGAAAACATCTAAATTACAATCATATTCCAAATATTCTAAACATTATTTTTCTAAATTTACCCATCACAGGTTTTACATTTCCAAGTACAACTCTTTCGGCTTCAATCAATTTTTCCCTTAAAAACAATGTTTTAGGATATAAAAGTTTTATCTTTGTATTCAAAATATCATTTTTAAGCTTTACTTCCGGAAACTTAAACATTTTTTCTTTATTTGAATAGTATTGTCTGTAATTAGGAGCCGGAGTCTGCATTTCTTTTCTGGCAATAAGCCCAGTTGTCGGATGATTAATACAATCATCCAGATGTTTAAGAGTATCGCCAATATCGCCATGCCGCACTTCAGAACGTGTATCTAAGTGCATATTATGCAAAAATGCATAATGTCTAAGACTATCAAATCTGCTTCCGCCTGCAGTTACTATCATACACACACCTCCAGGCAAGCATGTTATCAATAATATATTTTATTGTCAATTATATTTTGTAAAAACTTTTATAATATATCTTTTTGAGTTAATATTAGAAAAAAGTTTAAAGGAGAATAAATTATGATAATGCTTGCAGTAGCATTACTTATGAGTATGGTTTTATGTTTGCTGTTCGGCGTACCGTATATAGATTTTTTGAGAAAAAAGACAATTGGTCAGTATATTCTTGATGTTGCGCCGGAAGAACACGCCAAAAAAGCAGGAACCCCGACAACCGGCGGTGTTTTTATAGTGCTTGCTATAATTACAGCTTCTGTCATTACGCTTTTGATGGCGCAGCAGATGGATAATTCTGCCTGGATAATTTTGATTACATTTATATTTATGGCGCTGGCAGGGCTTCAGGATGATTATTTAAAAATTAAAGGCCATGAGAATAAAGGTTTGAGTCCGCGCGGAAAACTTATCAGACAAATTTTAATTGCTCTTATTCCGGCTATATATTCAATGCAGACATACGGCACTATAATCACATTCGGCTCAAAAACTTTTGATCTGGGTATATTATATCCCCTGTTTACGGTATTCGTAGTTACAGGAGCTTCAAACGCATATAATCTTACCGACGGCTTGGACGGACTGGCCGCATCTACCGGAATTCCTGCATTTGCAGCCTGCTGTTTTCTTGCTTTTACCGACGGTCATAGTGCAGCGGCAATCGTTGCAGCTGCCGTAATCGGTGCATTAACAGGATTTTTGAAATATAATAAACCAAAAGCTCAAGTATTTATGGGGGATACAGGCTCGCTTGCACTGGGCGGACTTCTTGGTACACTTGCGGTTATCGGAAGATGCGAACTTCTTCTGGCTTTATTCGGAGGAGTTTTTGTAATAGAAACTTTATCCGTAATACTACAGGTCGCAAGTTTTAAACTCACAGGAAAAAGAATTTTTAAAATGTCTCCTATACATCATCATTTTGAACTTTCCGGACATTCAGAATTAAGAATTGTAATAGAGTTTACAATAGTATCATTAATTCTCTCGGGTCTTGCTGTTTTTTTGAATTTTATTATATAAGAGTATAAAAATGAGTTCTGAAACACTTTTTGAATTTGATAAAAGTTTTGGCATACCTGTTGCAGGCACAGATGAAGCAGGCAGAGGGCCGGCAGCGGGCGGAGTTTTTGCGGCTGCGGTAAAATTTGAAAAAGTAACAAGCGGGCTTATAAAAGATTTGGAAATTTTGAATGACTCCAAAAAGCTTACGTCAAAAAAAAGAGAATCTATTTACGATGCAATCAGAAATAATTCTTTAAATAAAATAGTGTGTATTGAAGTTGATGAAATTGAAAAAATCAATATACTGAACTCTTCTCTTAAAGCAATGAACCTTGCATGCAGCTCAATTATAAATAAACCGGATACACTGATTCTTGTTGACGGTAACAGACTGATTAAGAATTTCAATTACAGACAGCAATTTGTAATTAAAGGCGATTCAAAATCTGCGTCTATTGCAGCTGCAAGCATACTTGCAAAAGTCAGCCGCGACAGATATATGAAAAGACTTCACGAAGAATTTCCTGCATACAATTGGGCAAAAAATGCCGGATATCTTACAAAAGAACATCTTGATGCAATTGATAAATACGGCTTATGCAAATACCACAGACCGTCATTTTTGAGAAAACATTTTCAGAAACAACTTGATATCCAGAGCGTTAAATATTGATTTATCCTTTTTTTACATGTATCATAAAATAAGGAGCAGCGAGAAGTATTGTGAGTTTTGTATCTTTTTTAAAGTCATTTTTCAGGAAAAAAGAACCAGTAATTAAAGATAATACTTTTTTATTATGGGAGCCTTGCAGTAAATCCCACAGCGAAGTGGTTCCGGGTTATGCTAAATATTTGCGTGATCTGGGATACCATGTATCTGTTCTTTTAACACCGCAAAGGCTTAAAGAAGGGCTTTTTTCCAGATATAAAGACGATAATATTACATTGAATAAACTTAACCAAAAAGAAATCCGCAGATTTTTTATGAAGTCTGATTTATCAAATGCAGCAGGAGTAATGGTTACGACGGTCGGAAAATTGTGCGATGAAATACATTTTGATGAAAGCTATTCGTGTTTTAATAAAAAAACTCCACGTTCAAAACTTTTATTTGTATCCCATGAAGCAAAAAACGCAGTTGATGCAGGCTTATGGAACGAAAACCTTATTACACTCCGAAAACTTAATTATAAAAATGCAAAGTCAGTCGTAATAAATCCGCATTACTTTGGAGATGTAAAAATTACTCCTAAAAATAAAGAAGTCACAAATTTTATCACTATCGGCGCTATTCAGGGCAAAAGAAAAAATAACGATTTAATTATTAATGCAGCAAAAGAACTTCACGAAAGAGACATACATAATTTTAAAATAACTGTCATCGGAAAAGGGCATTTGAAAAAACTACCGAAAGAAATTCAAAAATATTTTGATATAAAAGGCCGGCTCCCGTTTGACAAAATGTATGATGAAATTGAAAAAGCAGACTTTATGCTGACATCCTATGACAAAAATAATCCGAAACATCAAAGATATAATACAACCGGAACAAGCGGTAATTTTCAGCTTGTGTACGGATTTTTAAAACCATGTATTATAGTGGAAGAATTTGCAGCATTAAACGGATTTGACCGGGGAAATTCCATTTTGTACAGAGATAATGAAGATTATTGCAGCGCATTGATTGACGGAATTAATATGTCCGAGGAAGATTATTCCGGAATGCAGGAAAAATTGAAAGAATATGAACAAAAATTGTACATTGAATCATTAAATAATTTAAAAAATCTGATAGGGTTAAGCAAGTAACTGAGAATATAAAATTCAGGTCGGGTGAAACACAACAATAACTAAGTTTTTGTCGGGCTAAAGCCCGACCTATTTACTAAAAGTGGTGAATAGTGAATAGATTTTCAAGTTATTTAAAGTTATAGAGATTCTGAGGGCTGACTCCCTCAGAATGACGACACGTTGGAAAGCGGCAGAGTCTGCAGAGGGAGACCGAGAGGGGAAAAACAAGATGCGAAGTTTGACCTATGTCTCCCGGACAAAAAGCCTAAGCGACAATTGCAGCCAACCTGCAGCAGAGTCTGCAGAGGGAGACCGAGAGGGGAAAAACAAGATACGAAGTTTGACCTATGTCTCCCGAACAAAAGCCTAAGCGACAATTGCAGCCAACCTGCAGCAGAGTCAGCAGAGGGAGACCGGGAGGGGCAAAACAAGAAGGGAGGTACTACCTATGTCTCCCGAACCAAATGCTTAAGCGTCAATTGCAGCCAACCTGTAAAAGAGTCAGCAGAGGGAGACCGGGAGGGGCAAAACAAGAGGAGAGGTACTACCTATGTCTCCCGAACCAAATGCTTAAGCGTCAATTGCAGCCAACCTGTAAAAGAGTCAGCAGAGGGAGACCGGGAGGGGCAAAACAAGAGGAGAGGTACTACCTATGTCTCCCGATAAGTATATTAAAAAAAGGAAAAAAAGAAATGAAAAAAATTCCGATAGTATTTACATTTGACAAAAGAATAATATTAGGAGCAGCAGTAACAATCAAGAGTCTCATTGATACTGCAAAGCCTGATACTGCGTATGATATATATGTTTACCATCCTGATATTGAAGATAGTGATGTAAAAGAGTTTGGCAAGATGGTCGAGGGAACGTCTCATAGTATAAGTTTTGAGTACATTTCAAAAGAGCGGTTTAAAGACGCTCCGATAAACAAGGGTGGAAGCTGGACAGAGATTGTTTATTACAGGCTTTTAATACCGGAGCTTTTGCCGGATTATGATAAGGTAATTTATGCTGACACGGATGTTTTATTTAAAGGTGATTTGTCGGAGGTTTTTGATATTGACATTTCTGATTATGAATGCGCGGCCGTTGCGATGGAGCCAAACAATGAAAATATGATTTGCCACAAGTATTTTCCGGAAAACAAGAATGAACTTACATTTATATCAAGTTTTATTGTATTTAATTCAAAAAAAATGCGCGAAGAAAATTTTGTATCAAGGATGTATGAAACAATCCGGAAATTTAATACAAGACTCAAGTTTTTTGATGTTGATGTTTTGAATATAACCTGTGACAAAATATATGCTTTGCCTTATCGCTACGGGGTTTTTCAGAGTTTGTATTATCAGGATGACTGGTCAACGTCTTACGAGTACTCTTTTTTGAAAAATGTATACAGTGACGAGGAATTAAGAGAAGAGGTAAAAAATGTTGTAATGCTTCATTACGCAGGCAAGCCCGGTAAACCCTGGCGCAGAAAACATATTCCTGCAGATTATAAGGAATGTTTGGACAGTATTCCTAAAAAATTGAAAAAATTTACATTCAGAGATATAAGGAAAAGATTATTCAGCAAAGTATGAACATATCAAAGTTAAAAAACAGCATTTTTAAAATTTTTATCGAAATTTTTATTTTTGATAAAGAAATGAGAAGCCGTATAAAAGCGCGTTATGCAAAAAAGAATTTACAGAAGTACGCTGATTATGCAGTAACAGAACCTTTTGTAAATAAAGATAACGGAGAAAAAATTATATGGCAGTACTGGCATCAGGGGAAAAAAAATGCACCTCTTTTAATACAAAAATGTCTTGAAAGTGTTCAAAAATATGAATGTGATAAAAAAATAAATGTCCTGAGTTTTGAGACAATAAGGGATTATGTAGAACTTCCGGAGAAGTATTACAGGCTTTTGGAGTCGAAAAAGATACCGGTAGCAATATTCAGCGATGTACTAAGGCTTTATCTTCTGGAAAAATACGGCGGCTGCTGGGTGGATTCTACGATGTATTTGACGGATAAAATTCCGCAAAGTGTCTGGGATTCAGATTTTTGCGTCTTTCAAAAAGACATTCTTAAAGATTGGCAGGAAAACAAAATGTCATGTTATTTTATTCGTGCAAAGCGCGGAAGCAGGAATTTACAGGCAATAAAACGGGCAATCGAAAAATACTGGGAAGAAAATGATTTTCTTATTAATTATTTTATGTTTGAACATTTGTCAACACTTCTTTGGGATAAGACGCCTGAGCTTAAGTCAGAATGGAATAAAATGCCTTATCTCAGCGCCGCCCAGGCAGGCGGGCTGCAAAGTATAATTTACGCAGATTTCAATCCCGAAGAATGGAAAAGATTAAAGTCAGAAGGGGCAATGCATAAATTAAGTTACAAAATCTTAAAAAAAGAAACAAGCGGAAAGAGTTATTATGATAAGGTGTTGGTTTCCTCTAACCCGCAGACTTATTAGCTCAATGTTTCACCGTAATTATAATAAATTGCAAAATTATAAAAGGATAAAAAATGGGAATACGTGTAAAAGATTTATTAATAAGCTTAGTTCCGGTAAAAAAACTCAGGAAACATTTAAAAATGCATTATGGGACGTATCCGTACTGCATTCTTGGTAAAAATGTAAATATAGGTACGCCGGAAAATCTTAAATTGGGAAAATATATTTTTATCGGTGACAACGCGCGGCTTTGCTGCGAAGGCGGTCTGGAAATCAACTCTCATACACAAATAGGTCTTGATGTACTTATTTTAACTTCTAATCATAATTTCAAAAGTGAGACAATGATTCCTTATGATGAGTATAATTACAAACAAAAAGTCACAATAGGAAAAAACTGCTGGATAGGAGCGCGGGTAACAATTTGCCCCGGAGTAAAAATAGAGGACGGAGCAATAATCGGCGCGGGAAGTGTTGTAACAAAATCAATTCCGAAATGTGCGATTGTTGCGGGAAATCCCGCTAAGATAATCGGGTTTAGGGATATAAAAGTCTATGACAGGCTGGATAAAGAAGGAAACAGTATAAATTTTGAGAAAATGCCTTCCCCAAAATGGCTGGAAGTTAGCGGATATAAAGAATTTCTGACGGAGAAGTATTTTGGCGCGTAAAAAGAAACAGTCGAATAAAATAATTCATTTTATAATAACGTTTTTATTAATGGCAACAGGAATTTATTATTTTGCTCTGGATTATGTACCTCAAAAATGGTATGAAACGCAGCAGATGATGCCGGATCAGGTTGAATCATATTATGTAAATCAGTGGTGTACGGCGGATTTTGGAAGAAAAGAAGCTGTTTTGTGGGATATGACACGGGTTGATTGCTTATCAAAAGACTATGCCATAGAATTTGATTTTGCTAAAAAATGGGCAGAATCAGTCGGCCAGTCGCTTTATTATTCCAAAATGACCGGCAAAAGTCCTGCAGTTGTTTTAATCCTTACTAACATTGCAGATTACAGATATGTAAAACGTATTGAAAGATTGGATAAGGGAATAAAAATTTTTTTGGTAAAAGCGTTTTAATAAAAATAATCCCTTATCCAATTATGTATAAATTCATAGTGATTAATATCTTGCCAGATACCTGTCGATTTCCCACTGGGAAACATAGGTTCTGAATGAATCCCATTCAATCTCTTTG
>CALUSN010000081.1 GCA_944323435.1 Candidatus Gastranaerophilales bacterium
TTAAGAAGTGTACTTTTGTACACTTTTTGAAACTAGCACAACTTAGGGAAGAGAATATGGATTTTACAACACTAACTATCAAAGTTTTGAAAATGCTTTCTATTGCAGGAAGCTATGGTATAGGAATTATATTACTTACAGTTATTGTAAGAGCTTTTATGTGGCCTTTAGGTCTTTCGCAGCAACGCTCTATGCGCACAATGCAAATGCTTCAGCCAAAAATGAAAGCAATTCAGGAACGCTATAAAAGTAATCCGCAGATGATGCAGCAGAAAATGATGGAGTTCTATAAAGAACATAAATTTAACCCGATGGCAGGCTGCTTTCCTCTGTTAATTCAAATGCCTATTTTTATTTTGTTATATTCAACACTTATGAGTCCGCAATTTATTCAGATGGCAGGCGACTCACAGTTTTTATTCATTAAAAGACTTGATGCGACCCTGAAAACTTCTGCCGGAGTCTCACACGACGGAACTCTCGGGGTTTCAAAATATGATACTTTTATGACAGGCAAAACCGCTAAAGTTTATTTAAAAGGAGTTGACGAACCTTTAGAAAACGTAAAAATCGAAAAACCAAATAAAGCCGTAGAAGTTCAGGGAGAGTTAATGCCGGGAGAGCCTGCTGATTTCAAAATCAGCCTTGATAATTTGAACCTCAAATTCAGCCAGCTTGATCAGATTGAAAAAGCTGAAATTGACGTAACTGATATTCAGACAAAAGAATCTGAAAAAATGACTTTCGTAAGAAAAGACGGCATTTTAATAAGTTCAATCCCGACAAAAGAAGTAAAACAGGCATTTCATTATGATGTATTGCTTTTAATTGCTCTCTTTGCGGTAACAATGGTATTCTCTCAAAGAGCAATGATGGCAATGAATAAGAATGTTCCGCAGGATCCTGCCCAGCAGCAGATGCAAAAATCTATGAACACATTTATGCCGATTATGCTTACATTTACTTTTGTAATCATACCGATACCTGCCGGCGTACTTCTATATTTAATTTCAAGCAATGTATTTCAGGTTATACAAACTGTTATTATAAACAAACAGCTTGAAGCCGAGGATGCCGCAAAAGAAGCTAAGGTTGATGATACTGATTTAGAAAATGCCAAACAAATAAAAGAAAAGAAGTAATTATGACGGACTTGTCGCTCAGGAATTACGCGCATTTAGGCGATGCGGTGTGGGAAATTTTTGTAAGAGAATATGTAATTTATAAAACATCTAATCCGAAAATTCTTCACAAGCTTACAACAGAAAGAGTTAATGCTTCTTTTCAGGCAGAACTTTTATATTCTATTGAAGAAGAGTTGTCAGATGAAGAAAAAGAACTTGCGCGGCGCGGCAGAAACCTTTCTATTCCTGTGGGGCGCAAGGCTATTCAAAATATATACAGGCCTGCTACTGCATTTGAAGTTTTAATTGGTTATTGGTATCTCAATGATAAAGAACGATTACAATTTTTCTATAAGAAATTTGAACAGATAGAAGCATTTAATTGATTGATAATAAGTTGATTTACTATAATTTTTAAAGTATATATTTATTATGAAGAAGTTTTTGGGAGTGAGTTTTTTAATTGCATTTCTGCTGCAAAATGTTGTATTTGCAGCAGAAGAAGGTGTTGTAACGCTGGACAGAAACAGCATAGAAAAACCGGGTATTGAAATAGAATCAACAGCAAAGCAATTGAAGGGTTCTCTGCTTGTTAATGATTCTGAGACTGTGGCGCATCTTATTGAAGTTCAGAAAGAGCATGATGTAAAAGATTTGGAAAAACTATGGCGAGGAACTGTTGAAAATAATCAGATGATTGAATTTGCACTCAAAAAACTTGCGACACCAGAATCTCAAAGAAGGATTCATTCATCACTGATGGCAAAGACTTTATCTGCAATTATAGCAGGTGCTTCTTTTGTTCCGAGTTTGATGGGAGCAAATTACGGGGTGCAAACTTCAGCATTTTCAGCCGGAAGGCTTGCTCAGGGACTTTTGAACAAAAAAACTATGCCGCAGGAAACTCCTTTGACTGATACAGAATTAATAGAACTGGCAGGAATGATAGAAAATCTACAGGATGCCCTTATAAGTTCGTATTATAACTATAAAAATACTTTAAGCCAGCTAAAGGATACACGCTCAAAAATGATTTTGTACAGCAGAAATTATTCAAAAGCTCTTGAAGGCAGTGATGTTTTAGAAATTGCAATTTCGTCGTCTTTATATGATGCAATGCGTATTCAGGAATTTAATCTGGAACAGTCCGCCAAGAAGCATCATATTCAACTGCAGCGCCTTGCAGGAAAAAAAGTTGTTGATTCACTAGAGCTGTATCAGTATGATTTTAATTCGGTTTTGTATAAAGATGATGGAGGAAAAAATGGTAAAAAATAAAACGCTTGCAATGCTTTTGTTTTTCTCGCTGCTAATTCTTCCAGTGTATGCAAAAGTTAAGTTGGATGACGTAACTTCTCCTAAAGATGCTTTTTACAGGCTCGGTACATCTGATTCTCCTGAAAATAAGATTGATGTAACAGGAAAAGCCGAAGTTAAGCAGGCAGTCGTAAAAGAAGAGATAACTTCAAATGAGTCATTAACTTATGCGGATTTAAGCATAAAAAAGATGGCATTAGAAGTATCTAAGTCTGTCGAAATTGACTATAATGAAATGATGGAGGATTTATCACTGCTCTGGCAAGGAGCGGCAACAAGAAGTGATACAATCAAGTTTGCAATTTACAAACTTTCAAATCCGGATAAAGATAAACCTGATCAGAGTGCTGTAAGGAAAGTTTTGACAACAATTGCAGGTATGTCAACTTTTCTGGGAGCGGGTACGGGCAATCCCGTTCTTGCGAGTGCTGCTTTAATCGGGGGAAATACTCTAGGCATTATGTCTGAAGATACAAAGGCTTTGAATTATAAATATACGCAGGTAACAGATGCGGATATGATTATTCTTGTTAGAAAAGTTGATGAACTTCAGCAAAAAGTTGTGGATATGTATTATGATTATATGACTGCAAGGCAGCTTTATGATATGACTACAGACATGGTTCGGCAGAGATATAACAATTACCAAAATGCACAAAATTTATCAAAAGAGGTTATTCTTATAACTGATACATTTTATAGAGAAGCATTGGATGAACAGGTAAAGGCGCGGGGTAGCTTTTTTGAGAAACGTTCCCGTCTGGAACAGTTGGTCGGCAATGATATTTTCAGGCAATTTGAAGCAAATGTCGATTCCCGTTATGAAAAGGATAAGTCATAACTTTACAATACCTGAAATTTATGTTATTTTTAGAATACGCAAGGATTTTGTATGTATAATAGAAATTTGGAATTTTTGGATAATCCAGGGTTGAAAACCCGTCTGGAAAAGATTACGTTAGAAGAATCGAGCAAGGATATGTCATATTGCATGACTCCTTCTAATGATTATTTGTTAATGAAAAATGATATTCCTTTTGATGATTTAAACAACCCCCGTCAGGCCGTAAAAGACATGCTTGAAGCCAGTATTAAGCACCCAATGGAAAAGAATGACATAATTATAACATTTGGCATCGGATTATGTTATCTATTGGATGAGGTTTATAATACGTATCCGTCTAAAATTTTTGTCTTTGAACCGGATATAAAAGTTCTTCATTTTGTCTTGAATAACGTTGATATATCCGAACATCTGGCAAGCGGCCGGCTTTATATTACTGATAATATAGATGAGTTGATGCGGAAACTTGCAGAAATATATATAACTAAAGACAAGGTTGAAGTTGTATATTTGAAGAATTATGCGGTTGTAAAAAGTCAGGAACTTCTGGAGTTGACCCAGAAGGTTTATGAAACTTGCAGAAGCAAAATGGTTGATATTAATACAATTACGAAATTTTCCAGAACCTGGCTTTTAAATACTTTGAAAAATATAAATGCCGTAAATAGTTCAAATGCCTATAAACTTTCGGATTTAAAGAATAAATTCAGCGGTCAGACTGCACTTATACTGGCTGCCGGGCCGTCTTTGAATGAAAATATAGAAAAAATTAAGGCTAACAGGGATAAATTTGTAATATTTGCAGTAAATAAAGTTTTGCGAGTTCTTGATGCTAACAACATTATTCCTGATTTTGCGGTGTGCCTGGATTCTACAAGAGTTGATTTAACTCTTGCAGGTCTGGAGGAGTTTTGTGCAAAGACAAATTGTATAATGGATATAAAGTCAGACAGTGTTCTTTTTACAAAGAATTTTAAGCGTATATTTATAGCTTTTTCCCAGAATGATATGGTTGTTAAAAAACTTGCAGAGTATAATGATATAACAGCATACGAGAGCGGCGGTTCCGCAACAACTCTGGCTCTGGTTGCTGCAATAAAACTGGGTTTTAGTAAAATTATTTTTGCCGGTCTTGATATGGCGTTTAAAGGGGATGTGATTTATTCAACCGGAGAGGTTATGAATAAAGTTGCCGATTCACAGATAGTTGTTTCCAATATCAAAAAGAATCTTGTAAAAGTGAAGTCAGTGACCGGCGATCTGGTAAATACCAGAGAAGACTATGCTGCATTTATTCAGCATTTTGAAGCATTGATAAAAGATTTAGGTTTTGATGAAATATATAATACAACAAGCTTCGGGGCCTATATTGAAGGAATGAAAAATATAAAATTTGAGGATATTCCGCTGTTGTTTTCTTCAATGGGCACACCTTTTATTTTAGGTGAAGTTCAGCGCTTTAAGTTTCAGGTAGATGATTGGGCAAAAGAAGAATTGCATTTAATAAACAATGTGATATCTATTTTATCTAAAGGAGTATTTTCTCCTGCGCTTGTGTCGGCAATAGTTAAAAGTCCTTTGATGTATCAATATTTGCAGGCAGATATTCTAAAAGTGCTGCAGTCTAAAGCTGATTATGAAAATCCTGATGAATTTATACAAAAAACAAAAACTGCAATTAAGGTTATTGTGGATAATTTACAAAAGAACAGATTAATATAGGAGTTTTTATGATAAGAAAAATAACATTACTACTCGCGTGTCTAGTATTTCAGATGTCCGCAACTTATGCTGCAGTGCAAATAAAAGTTGCCGCGATAAATGAATTTAGAACAGATAAACCTTCGGACAGTCTTGATGTAAGAGTTCTGGAACAGGCTGAGCTTGGAGAATATATTCTGGATGTTAATTCGACACTTCATTGTAAAGTTATGAAGATTATTGACCCCAAAAGAGGAAAACGTAATGCAACTTTTTATGTTCAGCCATTATATTATGTAGACGGGGATAAAACCGTAAAAATTGAAGAAGATATTTACGGCAAATATTCAAAATTTGTTTTGTCAAAAGAAGAGTTGAAAAAAATACCTCCATACAGAGTTATGAAAAAAGCAGCTCTTACGGTAGGTAATTACTTTATTAAAGGGCTGTCTATAGCGTATTCCTTCGGAGAAGGTGTTGTTAAGAATGAAAATGACGGACGGCTAAAATCAGGTGTTGTAAATGCTTATGAATCATCGCCTTTATCTTATATCAGTGAGGGTGAGCAGCTTGATATAAAAGTTGGTGATGATTTCTATCTGGTGTTTAAGATGAAAGATGATGAAGAAGAACAATCCGCTGATTCAGCTCAAACTGATGACAGCAGGGCTAAGAACAATGAATCCGGAGATAAAGAATAGTTATGAATCTTTCAAATGTTTGAAATGTTTGTATACATAAAGTATTCCCAGAATACCAAAAATTACTACAATTAAAATATCAAATTTATGCCACAAATGTTTAAACATTTCCATGTTTTGTCCGAATTTTACACCGACATAAACAAGTAAATAACTCCATACAAGAGAGCCTAAAAAAGTGAGTGTAAAAAACACTCTCTTTTTGGCTTTCAAAATTCCCGCAGGAAGTGAAATAAAAGTTCTTATGACAGGAAGCATTCTGCAAATAAAAAACGCCCAATCGCCGTATTTTTCAACCCACCTGTCCGCATCGTCCAAATCTTTATGCGAGATTAAAAAGTATTTTCCGTATTTTTCAATAAACTTGCGCCCGCCGAAATAGCCGAGATAATAGGACGGAATCGAGCCTAATACACAGCCGAAAGCGCCGGCCCAGGCTGCAACGTGGAAATTCATTTCGCCTTTGCTTACGATATATCCTGCAAATGGCAATATTGCTTCACTCGGAAGCGGTATATTACAGGATTCTATTGCCATAAGAAGGCTTATTCCCATAGGCCCCATATAAGTTATAACGTGTTCAATAAAATTAACAAGATGTGATAAAATAAGATTAATAAATTCCATAAACTCTCCCTGATTTATTTTATCATATCAAAAAAAATAAAAAATCAAAATAAGACAACTCTTGAATACAATTTCAAGAGTTGTCTTTTGCTACCAGGTTTTATAGTTTGAAGGTTTTTGTAGAATTTGTAAATACGCTTTTGGCGGATCTGCCGAATTACCATATTTTTGAACATACTCGGAAGCGGTCATTTTTTGATAGTCGCCATTTTCCTGTCTTACATAAACAAAAGTTTTTCCACCATTGTATTTTTTATTAAATTGTTCTACTGTTATAATTTTTCCTGTTAACGGGTCAACGCAGCCGGGATCTTTATTGGCTTGTGCAGTATTTGCGCTGTTTATATCCGGAAAGGAGAAATCATCATCTTTTTTCAAAGTAGCCAATGGTAATTTTCCGTCGGGATGACTCGGTTGTTCTGGCGTATTAATATCACTTTGCGGTATTTCTTCATAAGCCTTTGGCGGATTTGTAGAATTGCCGTATTTTTGAATATAAGCAGATGCCGTCATTGCTGCATATCCGCCGCCATCCTGTGCAACATAAAGCAATTTTTTCCCGCCGTTATATTTTGTATTAAACTCTTCTGTTGTAATAAAACCGCCTGTTAACGGATCTATACAGCCGGTGCCCTGTTGGGCTGCATTTTCTGCGGCGCCTGCCCTTTGTAAATCATTTCTTTGCAGTTTAGCAAAGGGGATGCGTCCTAAAGGATTTCCAATATTCATTAGTCTCGCTCCTTTCGTGAGTAAATGTAATATAATGTAGTCGACTATAATAGCATTATATCATAAATATATTTAATTGTCAATATATTTATATATTATTAGATAAATATACTTCGATATTAATATAATTAAATTGATGGGCAGAATTATTAACGAAATCAAAAATTTGACAAATGACCGTGATATGACACTTAAGCAGCTTGCTCAAAAAATAGGTGAAGCTCAGAATAAGAATTATTCACTTGCAAGTTTGTCGCAAAAATTGCGTAATGAAACGATTTCTTATAAAGAAGTGAAATTGATAGCTCAGATTCTCGGGTATAAAATCAAATTTGTTGATGTAAAAAACTTTTATTCCTGATTATATATATAATATTTCAATTTTCGTGCTTGAATTTGTTTTTAAAACGTGTATAATATACACTATGTAGTAAGGAGATATGTATTGATGAATTTCATGAATATTCCGGCTATAAAAAACCAACATCAGGCTTTAATTAAGAGGAATTTTAACGAGATATTAACTCATGAGCAGGCGCATAAACGTGCCGGAGGAGCTTTAGCCGGAGCTATCGTAATAGAACGTAATGCACAGGGTATTCCTGTGGGCGGTCATGTTTCAATAAAAATGCCAGCGTTAAATCCGAAAAATCCGCAGCATACTATTGATAACGCTAATACAGTTATAAATTCTGCAATGGCTCCGTCCGATCCTTCAAAACAGGATTATAGAGTTGCTGCTCAGGCGAAAAATGTAAAAAGACAGGCTGTAAATTTACAGAACAGGCAAAAGAGGATTGACTATTATGCTTAAACAGTTTTTTGTTTTTATATATAATTTATTAATAAACCCTGCATACTGCTATGTTCCGGTAAGGGAAGATAAAATTATTATTAAAAGGTAATTCTTCCTCTGACACCGATAAACGGATTTGAATAATTTTCACCGGTGGTGGCATATGCACCAAGCTGCATTTTGTACATTTTACCGTTTTTATTGTAACTGCACTCGCCGGCGGCGCTGTTTTTGTCTATGGATACAGAGGTGCTGAATCCTTTATGATTTGAGTAATGCCCTGTAACACCGAAATTTGTATCCTGATTGAAGAGAGCTACGCGGTATGAGTTTACAGGATTTCTTGAAAAATACTCAACACTTGATTTATGATTTCTGACTTTGAAGGTTGCGCTTAGGCCTCTATCACAATATGGTGTATCATTTGTATAATTAAAACCCACTTTTTCACCGGCGATTAGGCTGTATGCATTTTTGCCTTCTTTGTGTGTTGCAGCAACAGAAAATCCTTTTACACTATAAGAAGCATTTTTGAATATTTTTGAAGCTTTAGAAATTGTCGGAACTTCTTGCTCGCGATTTGTAACATTATAGAGAGTTGTTTCTTTATGCGGTTTTAGCAATGCAGATTCCTGATATGTAGGAGTTGGTCCGGACGGCTTTTGCGGCTCTTTTTTGAAAAATCTCAATGCAGTTTCTCCAATATCTTTACCAAGCCGTTCCAGCTTATTGAGTGTTGTTTCAATCTGCGGAGCTTCTTGCAGTGTTTTTTCAATATTATTATCCTGTGCTATTTCCCAAAATTGTTTAAACGGTTCTGCCATATACTCTCCTTATATATAAAAAGTATATAAACCTGTGATTTTTGCTTTTTTGTAACAAAAGTTAATATATTTGGTTGATGTTTTAATATATTCAGTAAAGTTTTTAAAATTTGTGTCGATAAAATAATTGACTTCATAAAAGAAATCATTAAAGCCTGTGTAGAAAGGTTTAACTAATATGGCAGAAATAGTA
>CALUSN010000082.1 GCA_944323435.1 Candidatus Gastranaerophilales bacterium
AGCCACTCTCCCTAACCCTCTCCCCAAAGGGGAGAGGGAACCATTTGAAACCCTCTCCCTAAAAAGTGAAAAAAATTGAAAACCTTGCCCGCAAGAATGCGCGGGAAAATTGAAACCCTCTCCCTGAAAAACGAAAAAAAATTGAAAACCTTGCCCTTTAGGCGTGGGGAACGCGCGCTGGCGGTCATTTAACGCTTTTACAAAAAAGCAAATACCAGTTATTATCAGAAAGTCTCTCCTCTTTCGGGTAATTAAAATTTGGTAAAATATTAAATAATAAACATGTACCCGAAAGGAGGACATAATATGCATAAGTTTCTAAAAATCACTTCGTACTTTCTTGTTCTGTTAGGCGCACTCAACTGGGGGCTTGTAGGTCTTTTTGATTTTAATCTGGTTGAGTTTATGCTCGGAGATATGACTTTACTGGCAAGATTTGTCTATGGATTAATTGGTATTAGTGCAGCAGTGGCTGCTGTTACCGGTCATATGTATGAAAAAAGATATTGTATTGAAGAATAGTAAACTTAAATCTTAAAAATAAAACCGGCATAAAAACCGGTTTTATTTTTTATTAAATAATTTCCTTTATCCAGCCTTCTGGAGCATCAATTCTGCCCATCTGAATACCTGTTAAGGTGTCATAAAGTTTTTGTGTAATTTCACCTGGCTTTTCCATGCCCGATGGAAACAATACTTCTTCTCCGTGATTTACAACTCTTCCGACAGGCGAAAGAACAGCAGCAGTACCACATAATGCACATTCTTTAAATTCTTTAACTTCGCTGTATAGAATTTCGCGTTCCTCTGTCTTTAATCCCAGATAATGTTCAGCTACGTACATCAAAGAGCGTCTGGTAATTGACGGCAGAATTGTTTTCGATTTTGGAGTAACAATTTTATTATCTTTTGTTACAAAAATTATATTTGCTCCGCCAGTTTCTTCAACTTTTGTTCTTGTTGCTGAATCAAGGTACATATTTTCATTATATCCTTGTTTATGAGCATCCACTATTGCGTGTAAACTCATTGCATAATTTAAGCCTGCTTTTATATGCCCTGTTCCATGCGGCGCAGCTCTGTCAAAATCAGGTACTCTGAGTGTAATAGGTTTTGCCCCGCCTTTAAAATAAGGACCGACAGGAGATGTAAATATTCTGAACTGGAACTCTGAGGCAGGCTTTACACCCATTACAGGATTTATTCCAAACATATAAGGTCTAATATATAAAGAGGCTCCTGAACCGTACGGCGGAACGTAATCAATATTCTTTTTGACAGTTTTTACAACTGCATCTACAAACTTATCTTCCGGATAAACAGCCATTTCCAGATAGCTGCAAGAATCTGCCATTCTCTTAGCATTAAGATCAGGTCTGAAGCACACAACACGCCCGTCTGCTGTGCGGTATGCTTTCATTCCTTCAAAACAAGTCTGTGCATATTGTAAAACACAGGCGCATTCATTCATTACAATGTTTTCGTCTGTTGTTAAAACTCCATCATCCCATTTTCCGTCTTTATAATTTGATACAAAACGGTAATCTGTTTTCATATACCCGAAACCTAAATTTGTCCAATCAATATTTTTTGCTTCCAGTGTTTGCATAGCTGAATACCCTCCTTAATTCATCTTAAGTATACCAGAAAATGATGATTTATTCATATCGTAATGCGTCTATAGGATTTAGAAGCGACGCTTTGTACGCAGGATAGTAACCGAATCCTACCCCGACAAGTCCGGAAAATCCTAGGGCCAGTATAATTGAGAATAACGAAATCGATATTGTCATTGTCGGGGCAAAGACTGTTATCAGAAAAGACCCTGCAATTCCTACTGCAACGCCGATTAAACCTCCTATTATAGATAACAGGAAGGATTCTATCAGAAATTGCCATCTTATATCACTCACCTGAGCTCCTATGGCCATTCTTATCCCGATTTCTTTAGTTCTTTCTGTTACAGATACAAGCATTATGTTCATTATTCCAATACCGCCAACTAAAAGTGATACGGAAGCTATTGAAGCCAGTAAAATCGCAAAAGTCTGGACAGTTGATTTCATTCTCTCCTGAAACTCTGCAGAATTTCTGATTTCAAAATCGTTTTCCTGATTTTTACCAATATGGTGACGCGCAACAAGAATATCCGTTATATCTTGAATTGTTTCATTTAGGGTATCAGGATTCTGTCCTTTTATTACAATCTGACTGACTGTTCCCGGAAAATCAGTGCCGAATACTTTTTTCTGCGCCGTTGTAATAGGGATAAAAATTAAATCGTCCTGATCAAAAGGACCGGATTGTCCTTTTGGTTTCAACAACCCTATTACTTTGAACGGAATATTACCTACCCTTATAACTTTGTTAATAGGATCAACGTCCCCGAAAAGTTCTGTTGCAATTGTTGAGCCAATCAAAGTTACTTTTGCACTGTTTTGCAAATCTTCTGGAATAAAGCCTCTGCCCATATCTATTTCATAATTTTTTATATACAGATATGCAGGCTGAACACCGTATACAGTTGTTGACCAGTTTTGATTACCGTATGTAAGCTGCTGGGTTTGAGATGACATGGTAGATATTGCAAGAACACCCCGGGCCATTTTTTTTATGGCATCAGCATCTTTAGAAGTCAATGTCGGTTTTGTCCCCATTCCCATGTGAACACCGCCTGTTTTTGCTGACGCAGACCTTACTGTAAGAATATTGGTTCCCATAGCCTCCATATTCTCAGTAACCTTTTTGCTTGCACCTGTACCTACGGCAAGCATAATAATTACAGCACTAACGCCAATAATTACTCCTAAACTGGTTAATGCTGAGCGCAACATATTAACTCTCAGTGAATTAATCGCCATTTTTAATGTTGATTTAAAATCTAACACTTGTTTTTTAGCCCTGTATTATTTTTTTTCTGCAAAAGTTAATGAATCACAAATATTTGTTTGCGGGACATAATCGTATTCAGCAATGGAAATTTTATTGATAATATTAGAACGTTTTTTGCGGAATAACATATCAATAAAAGCTTCAAGTCTTGTAATAAATCCAGCTTCACCTGTATGTTCATCTATTGTCAGAGACAATATCGGCTTGCCGCATTCTTTTGCTTTTCTGGTAATTTGTTCAATCATTAAGGAATCAGGCCCGCAGCCAAAAGCATTCAGAGTAATTATTCCGTCTATTTTATTATCCTTAAGATAATGACCTGCAGCCCCTGTCATTTCATATTCATTAGCCCAGTAGCGAATCTGGCCCAGAGCAGAAATACCTTCATCCATTTGTTCATCTGTAAGCTGGAGTGAAGTAAATACTTTTACATCCATCTTTTCTAATTTATCAAAAATTTTCATACATGCTCTGTCATCATAAATATTGTACCCGTGTGAAACAAGAGCAACATTTATCGGAGCAGAGTTTGAAGGATTTTCGATAAATACTTTACCTTGAAGAGCATAATTCATGGCTTTTTTATAACTCATGCCTGAACGAGCCATAACAAGAAAATTGTTATACACTTTCCAACCTTGTTTGGATGCTTTTTTTATCTCTTCTATATTAGTAATACCAAATGGTTTTACAGCTTCTTCAAGAAACTCGTACAAACCCTGATGTTTTTGAGACTTATCAAGAGTCGGTTCAATAATATTAATATCTGCTTTTATTACATTCCTTACAAGATCCGGCAAGCCTCTTATTTTAGAACAATTATATATCTTTGGGGCTATAGATTGCAGTGACGGCACAAAAATATTTTTTACGCCTTTTGAAATCAGATTGATAATGTGACCCAAATAAATTTTAATAGGCAGGCAGGTTTCTGTTACAACCAGTGCTGAGCCATCAGACATTGTCTGCTTTGTAGTCGGATCTGACAATATGATTTTTATTCCCAAATCAGAGAAAAAACCGAACCAAAACGGGTAATTGTTGTAAAAAGACATTCCGCGCGGAATACCGATAACCATTTCTTTTTCCATTAAAAAACCTTTTCCTTTAATCTACATATCAAATTTATGATAGCGCGAAAAGAAATTTTTGTCACGAAAGTTTGCGTAAATGTTACGTTATTGTTATAATTTATTTATGAAAATATTAGGAATAGACCCCGGCATGGCAATTGTCGGCTATGGACTTGTTGATGCAGATGAAAATAATATTACGCTTGTGACATCAGGTTCCATTCAGACAGATAAAAAGCTTTCAGATTCTAAAAGGCTTCTTGAGATATATAACGATTTAACGACAATTGTTGAAAAATACAAACCGGATTGTGCTTCGGTTGAAGAGTTGTTTTTCTTCAAGAACCAGAAAACCGTTATTCCCGTTGCAGAAGCCAGAGGAGTTATAATAACAGTATTGGAAAAGTTTAACATTCCGACTTTTAGTTACACTCCGATGGTTGTAAAACAGGTGCTTACAGGATATGGAAGAGCTGAAAAGAAGGAAGTAGAACAAATGGTAAGAATTGCTCTTGATTCCGATAAGCTTCCGAAGCTGGATGATACTGTTGATGCTATTGCTATCGCAATTTGTCATTCCAGGAGTGCAGTAAAGTGATGACAAACTTTGATTTTTTAAAAAAAATTGATAATAACTTGTACGATATAATTACGGAAGCCGAAAAACTCTATACCTCGGAATTTTTTGAACAATGCATCGGGCAGACAAGAAGATTCGGCGAGCAGATGTGCAAAAATATTCTTGCATCTAAGCGTCAGTATGACGGAAGTTTTGATGAAATGCTTGCGACTTTAAAAGATTGTGCGAACTCAATTCCGGAAATAGAATTTATTGATGATTTGTATTTCCTAAAAAAACAGGGAAATATTTCGGTTCACTCATCTACTGTAAAGCGGGATGGAATTCTTGCGTTTGAATGTTTGCAAAGAGCTTTTGAAGCTTCTATAAATTATGCTGTTTTGTATAAAAAAGGAAGCAAAACTATCTTAAAAAAGCAGTATGACATCAACCTTTTAATGACGGGGAAACCTTCATTGAAAGAAGAGTTTGAAGAAAGAAGCGAAAAAATAAAGAAGAAAAAGCCTTCAAAACCTAAAAAGCCGGCATCGCGGCAGGTTTATACGATGAAAACTTCAAACAAACACAAAAAGCCGATATTTTGGATTTTTGTCGGAATATCATCCGTTATTTCCGCAATACTACTGCTTATTATGTTTCTTCTAAATCTTTAATCAACCGAGAAGATTTCTTTTATATCATCCATCGTCAGTGATTTTGTAATGTTTCTGTCGATAGAAACTACGCTGTCAACAAGGTCGCGCTTGCGTCCTTTAATCTTCTGAATCTTTTCTTCAACTGTATTCTTTGTAATAAGCCTGTAGACAAATACTTTCTTAGTCTGACCGATACGGTAAGCTCTATCGGTTGCCTGATCTTCAACCGCAGGGTTCCACCAAGGGTCATAGTGGATTACATAATCCGCTCCGGTTAAGTTCAAACCTGTACCGCCGGCTTTTAAACTAATCAGGAATATAGGTATATTCGGATTATTATTGAAGTTTTCAACAGCAGCCTGACGGTCTTTTGTCTTACCGGTTAAGTATTCGTAAGGAATACCTTCTCTTTCAAGCCATGCTTTAATAATATCAAGCATATCAACAAACTGGCTGAACAGAAGAACTCGGTGTTTTTCCTGAATAATCTGTTCCAGCATACCTTTCAGGTACTCAAATTTACCTGATTTCATGACGCCTTTAACATGTTCTTTGTCATAAAGTTTAGGGTGGCAGCAAATCTGACGGAGTCTGAGGAGAGCCGAGAATATAGACATTCTGCTCTTTTCAAGCCCGTTAAGTTCAATACTCTTAAAGAGTTCTTCTTTTGTACTGTCAAGGACTTCAAGATAAAAGTCTCTCTGTTCGTCCGTAAGTTCGCAATATGCCATATTCTCAACTTTATCCGGCAAGTCTTTTGCAACATCTCGCTTCATACGTCTCAGGATAAACGGGAATATTTGGAGTTTCAGTCGTTTTTCAACCGTCTTATCCTGTCTTTCCATAATCGGAGTAACGTATCTGTAATTAAATTCCGCAACATTGAACAGGAAGCCCGGCATAAGAAAGTCAAATACCGACCACAACTCTTCAAGTTTATTTTCAATAGGAGTACCGGAAAGCGCAAGCTTATGATCCGACTGCAATTCTTTTACCGCCTGAGCAGTTTGTGAAATTGCGTTTTTAATATTCTGGGATTCATCCAGAATAATGTATCTGAAATTGTGTTTTTTAAGCTTTGCAATATCACGTCTTACAAGCGCGTAGCTTGTAATTACAATATCATATTCAGGTATATGTTTAAACCATTCTTTACGGTCAGCTCCTGTTAATTTCAGACAGCTTAAGCCCGGTGTAAATTTCTGAATTTCAGCTTCCCAGTTAAATACGACTGTAGTCGGTGCAACAACAAGCGTTGGCATTGCGCCGTCAACTTCTTTTGCTTTCTGGAGCAAGCTCAATGCCTGTAAAGTTTTACCTAACCCCATATCGTCAGCAAGTATTCCGTTTAAGCCGTACTGATACAGGAACCATAGCCAGTGGAAACCTTTAAGCTGGTATTCACGGAACTCGGCATTTACTCCCTCAGGCAGAGAAACGCCGTCAGAAGTCGTTGAGAAGGTTGAAATCTGCTCCCAGAACTTCTGGAATTTTTCGCTCATGACAAGTTCAAATCCCTGATTTTGAAGCTCTGTAATCAAACCTACACGGTAAGTTTTTACCAGAAATTTGTTTTCGTTGTTTCTGTATGCGTCAAAAGAGTTAAATGAGCGCATAATCTGATAAATATTCTGAGCCGGATACTCAACAAAACCGAGGCTTCTTACACGGGCATATTTTTCACCGCTCTGAATAGTATCATATATATCGTCAAAGTTTATGATTTCATCCCCGACCTGACCGTATATCTGGATTTCCATACTGTCAATTGATTCTTCGGAGAAATCAATTTTTGCACACATCTTGAACGGTTCTTCAAGAAGCTTAAAGAAGCTCATATCATCATGCTCTTCAAACTTCCAATCGTCTCCGGCCTGCTTGATATAGTAATTATAAAAATCAATTGCGTTTTCTTTTTCCAGAGCAAGGTTATTAGTCTGCATCGGAACAAATTTGCATGCAAGAAGCATATTATATGCCATCTGTTCATGTTCATAATCCCTTTTAATCCAGTAGACTAACCCTTCTTCCTCCTTGCTTGTAACAGAAATATAAGGAGATTTGTCTTTGCTCTTGGAATAAGGAACTCTAACTCCTGAATAATCAAATTCCAATGACGCTTTAAGCGACTGGTCATAGTCAATACCAAGAGTAACAACATTTATAGGCGGTTTGTGCTCTAAAAGGAGTTTGCTTATATTTTCCGCAATTGTTACAGGCATAATTTCTTTAAGATGCGGTAAATCTTCGTATACAAACTTCCCGCCGTCAGCTTCTTTTAAGTCAGTAAAAGTAGACTTTATAATACTTTGCGGAAGTTCATTCATTGCAATATTCAGAGGAAAAATTATATTCTTGTATCTTCCCCACTTAATTTGCCTTGAAAAATAATTAACCTCTTCAAACGGAATAATCCCTTCTTTATCCGGTCTTGTCCAGAAAAGTTCCAGAACAATGTTTGTAGCGCCGTTTATACTTGTAGTAGAAACATCAAGATTGAGACTCCACACATTATCCGTAAACTGGATACGTTCTTTTGTTCTCTCGTCTAAAACTTCTTCCAGCTCTGCCATCAAAGGAAATACCGGCGCGAATTTTGTAATCGGAATATCGTACCAGCCGGCTTTTTTATCCTGCTTGGCAATTTTTAACAGGGTCTGGAACAATGCAAGTTCAGATTTTTGTGCATCGTTGAGTTCAAAATCAGGATCTGTTCTCTGAACATCTATAAGCGCACGAAGAATGTTTTCCAGAGACCTTACAATCTTGTTTGTTGCCCGGTCTCTTACCAGAATCGAGAAAAAGTTCTGGCGTCTCTTCGGATTAAAATGGAAAATATAGCTGCCTTTTGGTTCTGTTTTTAATTCTGTATCAGTATCAGAACGGTCAAACTCAACGCCGTATTTTTCAAACATCCAGTTTTCATAAGCGTTTTCTTCAATTGCTTTCAGGGCAACTGCAACTGCGTGTTTACACCACTCTTCTTTTAAAGGGCAATTACATCTTGACTCAATTTTATTCTTTTTAAAAATCAAATCGGTTAAATAAAAATCCTGATAATTCCCCTTAACCTTACCTTTATAGAAATTCTTTTCAGAGTAAGCCTCCAGAATCATATCTTTCTGGTAATATTCGTATCCGCGTCTCCAGCTTCCGGGAGTTGCATTTTTCTTCAAAAAATCATAATTAAATTTAAAATCACTCATGAATGTGAGGTACTCATCCTTT
>CALUSN010000083.1 GCA_944323435.1 Candidatus Gastranaerophilales bacterium
TTTTTAATTGCAAAATTCGTTCAAGATTGCTTCGGGCTGAATGGCTATTCCCTCGCAATGACATGAATTTTAGAGGGCAAGGGAAAACGATAAGCCGGAAGTGGGAAGAATAAAATTTTTCTTCCTTCTCAACTTCTAAACTTCTAAACCCTTCAACTTTCCAAAAAGCCCCAAAACCCTTGCTAATAGCGGGATTTACCCCCCCCCCCCCGAGGGCTAGAAGCAAGGCTGCACAAGGATTACAGCTCAACGCCGCTTTCAACAATCTCCTGTGCTTTTGTTTGAACTTCCCTGATTGTAACATCTGACACATATCCTTATTGATATTATATATTATTTATTCCACATGTTCATACTTTTATAACACTTTTGACTATAATTTGTTACAAAATTTTACATTGTTATCAAATTTTATAATTGTAAAAATTTTATATACAGCCAGTTTCGTTTTTTATAATCCGTTGTCTAATTGTTTGTTTTTTTTTCTTGTTACATAATCCGGATATGAAAATAATAATTATAGGCGGAGTTGCTGCCGGAGCAAAGGCAGCTGCAAAATCAAAAAGAATGCTTCCTGATGCTGATATTCGGATTTATACACAGGATACACATGTTTCTTATTCATCCTGCGGGCTTCCTTACTATATTGCGGGAGATTTTGCAGATTGGCAAAAGCTTGTCGTAAGAACAAAAGAAGAGTTTGAAAAAAGCGGTATCAGTATTTTTACAGAACATCGTGTGACCAAAATTCTTCCCGCTGATAAAAAGATTCTTGTAAAAGACTTACATATGGGTACTTGTGAATTTGTTGAGTATGACAAGCTTATTATTGCAACCGGGTCTCGTCCTTATATTCCGGATATAAAAAACAAAGACTTGAATAATGTTTTTACAGTACGAACTTTGGAGGATGGAATAAACATACGTGCTGCTATGGAAAAAGCAAAAAATATTACTTTGATTGGAGGGGGGTATATAAGCATTGAACTTGTAGAAGCCTTTGTTAAAAATAATAAGAATATAACACTTATTGAAAAAGCGCCGTTTATACTTTCTGTCTTTGATGAAGATATTTCATCACTTATACAAACTTTTATTCTTGAAAATTCAGACGGGATGGTAAAAATTATCAACGAAGATGTTGTAAGTGAGTTTGTTGAAGAAAACGGAACCAGAAATGTAAAAGGAGTTTTAACAGCAAAAGGTTCCGGTTTTGATACTGATATGGTTGTAATAGCTGCGGGTGTATATCCTGTAGTTGATATCGCTCATGAGGCAGGAGTTGAATTGGGTATAACCGGGGCTATAAAAGTAAACAGCCGCATGCAGACAAATATTCCTGATATTTATGCTTGCGGGGACTGTGCAGAAAAGATTAACATGATATCACATACTCCGGTTTGGATACCGCTTGGTTCTACTGCTAATAAAGAAGGACGTGTTGCTGCAATAAATGTCTGCGGCGGTTCGGAGGATTTTGAAGGAATTCTTGGCTCTGCTGTATTAAGGTACCATGCTTTAAATATGTCAATGACAGGTTTAACAGAAAAAATGGCACAAAAACTCGGTTTTGACACTGTTTCTGTTGTTATTACAAAACGTGATAAAGCCGGTTACATGCCGGAAGTAAAAAATGTGACGCTTAAACTGATTGCAGACAGGCGCTCGCATAAAGTTTTAGGAGCGCAGGCAATAGGGTGCGGAGATGCGGATAAGCGAGTTAATACTATATCAGTAGGTCTTTTAAACGGGATGAAGGCTGAAGACTTGCTTGATGTTGATTTAACTTATGCGCCGCCGTTTTCAACAAGTATTGATATTTTGATATCAGCTGCAAGAATACTTAAATCAAAGCTTAATTAGGGTTTCTGAATAACTTTTTTATAAGTTTTATGGTATATTGCTTATAAAAGAGTTTTAAGGAGACCTATGTCTGAAATTTTATATAATACAAAATTTTTGCAGCTGAAAAGCACAAAATCAAAGACAGGAAAGGACTGGGTTTACGCTCACAGACCCAACGCGAAGGATGTTGTTGTTATACTTCCCTTAATTAATAATGAAAAAATTTTATTCCTGATAGAAGAACGCCCTCCATTGATTGCAGAAGGAATTGCCAAGCGT
This sequence comes from Candidatus Gastranaerophilales bacterium, assembly GCA_944323435.1. Lineage (GTDB taxonomy): Bacteria > Cyanobacteriota > Vampirovibrionia > Gastranaerophilales > Gastranaerophilaceae > CAG-196. Next base: position 2,125 of record CALUSN010000083.1, read on the forward strand.
TCTATAGGTTTACCGGCTGGGCTGGTCGGAGATGAGAGATTGGGAGAAAGTATTGAAGATGCGATAAAAGCAGAGCTTCTTGAGGAGGCAGGTTTAAAAGCCGACAGAATAGAGATTAAGACCCGCAAAACTGCAAGCTCTCCGGGGTGTGTTTCGGAAGTGGTAACTATTGCAATAGCCTACATTAGCAGTTATGATATTGTGTCAAAACCCGTAAGTGACGGCGGAGTGATTGTGGACAGAGTTCTTGTAGAGAAAAAAGATGTATACAGCTGGCTAAGAGAACAGGAAGAAGCCGGGATTGCTCTTACGGCTTCGACCTTAGCAGCATTGTTTTATGTTAGTGAATAGTGAGTAGTGAATGGTGAATAGACATGCAGGTTGGGTAAAACCCATTATTAACTTTAAATAAAAAATGGATTGCCACGGCGCTCACGCGCCTCGCAATGACAGCACTTTGGAAAGTGAACTTACAAACTTGCCGTCATTCAGAGCCCGACAGAAATTTAGGGGCGAAGAATCCCTTAAACTAGTGAATAGTGAGTAGTGAATGGTGAATAGACATGTAGGTTGTGGGAAACCCAGCATTAACTAAAGGAATAGAAAGGTAATAATATGATTTCAAAAGGTATAAGAGGAGCTATAACAGTTGACGAAAATACTCCCGAGGCAATCGGAGCCGCAACGATAAAGCTTTTATCTGAGATGATGAAAAGAAACAACATTGAACTCGATTCAATTTCTCACGCTATATTTACGCTTACAGAGGATTTGAATGCAGATTTTCCGGCAAAATACGCGCGAATTAATCTAAAATGGAAAGAGGTTCCTATGATGTGTTTTCATGAACTTGATGTTCCAAACAGTCTTCCTAAGTGTTTAAGAGTACTTATTGTAATCAATTGCGGTGAAGGATTTGTTCCTGAATTCGTATATCTTGAAGGAGCCGAAAAGTTAAGAAAATGAAGCAGGTTTTGATTGTTGATGATGTAAAGGGCTGGCGGGATTTTAATTCCAATGTTGTTGATGAAATTTTCTCAGGTGAAGTTGAGATTACAACTGCAGATTGTGCAAAAGCAGCGTATGATATTTTGCTCACCGAAAAACCGTTTGATATAATTATTACAGATATGCAAATGGAAGATGATTTTGCGCCAAAGTTTGCAGGAGAATGGCTGATTGAACAAATTAAAACTTTTTCTCGTTATATGAATACAAAGGTTGTAATAATTTCCGCATCATATAATGCAAGACATATTGCGGAAATATTAGGAGTGGAATGTATACCAAAATCAACTGCCTTAAAATGTATTTCAGCTTATAAAGAAATTCTGGTATGAAAAAAATAATCTCTGTTTTATTCTTGTTTTTATTTACTGTAACCTGCGCATTAGCAGATTACAGAAGTTATTATGAGTTTGAGAGCAATCTTGATGTAAAATTTATTCCTTATGAGGGAGAACTCGGCAAGGACTTAAAAAAAGAGTACAAGAAGATTAAGAAGAATGAAAAATATATAAAACAGGGGAAGTATGAAAAAGCAGAAAAATTAATGCCTGATTATATTCCGAATGTTGCGCGGTTTATAAATGCCTATACCGTAAAAAAGGACTATCCTCGGGCGCTTGAATACGCTAAAAAGCTTCTTGAGCTGGATAAAACCAATCTTTTTCCTAAATCATCAAAAGACTACAGACTTGGCGTTCTTTATTCAATGAACGGTGATTATATCAATTCAAATAAATGCCTGATTCCTTATGTGAATACAAATTCTATGGCGCAGTTTCAGATTGCGCAGAATTACTATTATATGCAGGACTTAAAGACGGCAGAAAGCTATGCTTCCAAAATTAAAAAGTCAGAAGGAGCGTTCTTTCCGGCGCAGGAACTTCTGTATACAATCTATAGCGTATTGAAAAATCCGCAAAAAGCTTATACATCTGCAAAAAATCTTGTAGAGCTTGATCCGGGGAATCCTCAGAATTATATGAGGGTAGCTTCTTCAACGTCTAATAATGCTGAAAAGCTTAGATATTACTACAGAGCAAAGCAAATTTATTATACGCAGAACCTAACCGGCATGATTGTCGGAGTAAATAAACTTATTGCCCCATTGGAGCAAAAAAAGATAGATAATGCTTACAAGAAAATAACATCTTATTCTAAAAAACCTGATTGGTTTAAAATAAAGGCAAAAAATGAGAAACTGCTCTCTGACGATGTGGATTACTGGAACAGAAGACAGGATGATTTTTTTGAAACCGCAAACGAGTGTATTTCAAGATATACAGGCTCGAATCTTGCTGCTTGTTTTAAGGATTTAAATGAATCACAGGAGAGACTTGATACAGCGCTTGCGGCTGAGAATGCAAGGAGAATAGAGGCAGCACAAAAAGATGCGGAAATAAGAGAGCTTGCAAGAAGAAATAAATTACTTGAAGAGCAAAACCGTATTCAGCGGTCAATGTACTATTATTATCCGCGTTATTATAGGCATTATCATTATTACGGGTGGTAGAAATGAAAACAATCGGAATTATAGCCTTATCCGGCATTATAGAAGAAGAAAAATTAAAAAATGCTAAACAAAATTTGGAGAAGCTGGGTTTTAATATCAGACTATCTGATAATATTTTAGACCAAAACTGCTATCTTGCAGGTACAGATAGTGATAAGTTAAAAGAACTGCATAAATTTTTCTCAGATAAAAATATTGATATAATTATGTGTGCTCGTGGAGGATACGGTGCGATAAGACTTGTTAACAGAATAGATTACAATATTATTAAAAATAATCCGAAACCGTTTATTGGTTTTTCCGACGTTACAGCGTTGCATTTAATGATATATAAAAAAACCGGGATGATAACATTTCACGGGCCTATGGCTTGTTCTGATTTCGGCGGAACTTGTGATTCCAATAGCTATTCTTATTATAATCTTATAAATGCTTTGGAGGGTAAAGAACTAATATTCAGCGGAAATAAAATATTTAAAGAGGGGAAAGCACAAGGTATAATATGGGGAGGTAATCTCGCGACAGTCGTCTCTCTCTGCGGTCAGGATTTCATTCCGGAACAGGACTTCATATTTTTTGCAGAGGATGTAAATGAGCCTGTATACAAAATTGACAGAATGTTTCAACAACTATTTAACATAGAAATTTTTAAAAAGTATTGTAAGGGAATTGTACTGGGAGATTTTCTTGGATCAGGCAGCAGCGTATGGCTGGAAAATTTGTTTTATCAATTTCCTGTTCCTACTGCAGCAGGTTTTAAAATTACACATCTAAAAGAGAAAATAACTATTCCTATCGGGCGAGAATGCTGTTTAGACTTAAATAAACTTACAATACGTTAAATTTTTCTTAATGTAATAGCAATTTTTAGCTTATTGTTGTTTTTTATATAATATGGTTATGAAAGTCGACAGTATTCATAGTGTGTTTTTTAAATCAAAACCGGAAGTTACAAACCCGCAAAAGAAACAAGAATATCAGCAGGTTAATGAGCTTCCCGAAGTTTCGCCTGACTATAGTATAAAAGTTCCGCAAAAATATAGAAAAATTGCAGAACAAAATCTGGATAACGGGCTTAAGCTCCATTTATACAAACTTGCAAACGGACAAAGAGTCGCAATTATTCCTATGGAAGGCTCGCCTGCCGTTGTTAAAAACTACGTCAATGTCGGTTCTATGAACGAAACTTCTGACATAAAAGGTATCAGCCATTTTCTTGAACATATGGCTTTCAACGGTACAAACGGAGAAAACGGACACATTAAACTTGAAGCCGGCGACTCTTTTAAAAAGATTGACGAACTCGGCGGCTGGGCTAATGCAAGTACAAATTATGCAATCACAGATTATGTCAACTCCACTCCGCAATTAACGCAAAATGATTTAGAAAAGCAGATAAAAATCATTGCTGCTATGAGCGAGGATTTAAAACTTTCCCGGGATATGATTGACAAAGAAAAATTCCCGGTTTGTTCGGAAATAAATATGATACTTGATGATCCGCAGACAATTGCGCTCGATCAAACAGTCCGTTCTGTTTTCAATATTAAAAATCCGGCAGACGAGATGGTCGGAGGAAGCGTTAAACACATTCAAAATCTAACGCGACAGGACATTTTAGATTATTACAACAAATATTATACGCCTGATAATATGTGTCTTGTAATCACCGGAGACGTTAACCCTGCAGAAGCGATTCAGCTTGCGGCTAAAAATTTTAATTCTAAAAAAGTTTCGCAGGGCAAAAAGTTTGATGAAAAGTTAACCCCGCTTGATAAAACCGTAAGGAAAGATTTTGTAAGCGACAAAGCCCGCTCAACAGAAATAATTCTGGGGTTTGCCGGACCTAAAAACACTGATACGAGAGAGCGGATAATTTTTGATCTGGCTAAAACCTATATGCTTTCTTATTCTACAGGGCTAAATCAGAACTTAAAGAAGTACAATTCGACTCCTTTTATAGAAAGCGAAAAAATTAGTACAAACCCGAACAGTCCGCGCCTCGTTTATCTTGCGGCAAACAGTTCGGAAGAAAACAGTGAAAAGGTTTTAAAAACAATATTTGAAACCATAAATAACGTTCAAAAACCTGATAATGAAAGCTTAAACGAGATTAAGCAAAGAATCTTAAGGGCTAAAGAAAGACGGTTTGAATACTCGTCTGATGTAAATGATATTATAGGAAATGCGCTTTTAAATAACAATCTTGAGTACATAACAGAGTATGAGACAATTCTCAATTCCATTACTCCGGAGGAAGTGTTGAATGGTGTAAAGAAATATTTTGACCTGAATAAAGCTGCCATTACTCTTGTTCACCCGCAAAATGATAATACAATTTCTTTTAAAGGCAAGCGTGAGCCTTTGAAGTTGAATAATACTAGCGAATATACACTTGATAACAATTTTAATGCCGGACTTTACAAAACAAAAAGCAGCAATATTCAATACAATATTGCACTTTATCTTGATAAACCTTATAACAAAAAAGCCGGAGTTATTGATGTATTGAGTGAAATATATACAATGGGAACCGCTTCCATGCCGGAAGATGAGTTTGAAAGGTTTGAAGAGAAAAATAATCTTTCTTTGAACGCTTCTGCAACTGCGTCAAAGTTAAAAATATATTCTGACAGCACTTATGAAAACAGGAATCTGATTTTTGAGAACGCAAAAAAACTCCTGTATGAGCCGGCATTTACGGAAGAAAACCTCAATAAAGCAAAAGAGCGGATTAGAGATTATCTTACACGTGCCCAGGACAGCGCATACAGGCTTTATTTAAACTACGACAGCCAGAATAACCCGTATGATTTTTCAGAAAAAGAAATTCTTGAAAACTTAGACAGCATTACCCTTGACGATGTAAAAGACTGTCACAAATACCTGCTTGAAAACTCAAGAGGAATAATTACCGCAAATATTCCGGAAGAGTTTCCGGAGGTGGAACAAGAAGTTTTAAATACAGCAGGAAGTTTACACAATGTACTTCCAAACAAGAAAGAAACCATTAAAATTTACAAAGAAAACACAAAACCTGTTGTTATAACTAAAGCTAACAACCACTCGCAGGCTGATATTATGCAGGTTTATAAGTTCCAATGCGATAGTTCCGTCAGAGAAACCGCTCTGGCTGAGATTACAAACTCAATCCTCACAAATTCAAGCATCGGACTGTTTAATACGCTTAGAGAAAAAGACCATCTTGCGTATTCGGTTTATTCGTCTATTGATAAGATCGGTGACAGCGGAGAAATTTCCTGCAATATACTGACAACAACCGACAACAAAGAAATCGGTGAAATTTCTTATGATAACGTCAAGAAGTCAATCGACGGATTCAACAGACAGATTAATGAATTAAAAAACGGGAATTTTACGGACCAAGACCTTGAAAACGCCAAGCTTTCCATGAAAGCCAATCTTCTGAATAACGAAGGAACCGGAGCAAAACTCGGCGCTATTAATTCCGGACTAAATTCAAAATACGGAATAACTTATACAAATCAACTATTCGATGAAATAGACAAAATTACCAAGCAGGATATAGTTGATTTTGCGGATAAAATATTCAAAAATCCGCCGGTTTATTCGATTGTTGCAAGCAAAGATACGTTAGATAACAACAAAGAGTTTTTCAAAA
>CALUSN010000084.1 GCA_944323435.1 Candidatus Gastranaerophilales bacterium
TGTTTGCGAGCAGGAAAAGGTGACTAAATGTCACGTTTTCCGTGAAAGTTTTAAAGAAAGTACGGAGGCTAGCTTGATCAAATAGAGAAAGCGGCGTAAGCAAAACGAATGTTTTGCCGACGTTGAGGGTTCAGTCCCGTCGATTATTATCAGGCTTCTTTATCTAAAATTAGCGGACGACGGGACTCACTGTGTCTGTTTGCGAGCAGGAAAAGGTGACTAAATGTCACGTTTTCCGTGAAAGTTTTAAAGAAAGTACGGAGGCTAGCTTGAGCAAATAGAGAAAGCGACGTGAGCAAAACGAATGTTTTGCCGACGTTGGGGGTTCAGTCCCGTCGATTATTATCCGGATTCTTTATTCTAAAATTAGCGGACGACGGGACTCGAACCCGCGACGTCAACCTTGGGAAGGTTGCATTCTACCACTGAATTACATCCGCTCAAACTGACTAAAAGTAAAATTTATTTACTCAGACTTAAATTCTTTTCCATGGCGTTTGTAAAAATCCTCAATAAATCCGGTATTGAATTTGCCGCTCATAAAGACTTCATCTTCTACAATCTGCTGGTGGAAAGGTATTGTTGTCTTAATACCGGTAACAACGTATTCTTTTAAAGCCTGATACATTCTGCGTCTTGCTTCATTTCTGTTTTCGCCCCAGCAAATAAGTTTTCCGAGCATAGAATCATAATAAGGCGGAATTGAATAGCCCGGATAAACGTGCGAATCTACTCTGATTCCGAATCCGCCCGGAGCAAAGTACCCGTCAATCTTACCCGGACAAGGCATAAAGTCATTATCAGGGTCTTCAGCGTTAATTCTGCATTCGATTGCATGACCTCTCAATAAGACGTCATCCTGAGTGTAGCCGAGTTTTTTGCCGGAAGCTACAAGAATTTGTTCACGGACAATATCTATTTGAGAAATCATTTCCGTAACACAATGCTCAACCTGAACCCTTGTATTCATTTCCATAAAATACCATTTTCCGTCATGGTCAAGCAGAAATTCACAAGTGCCTGCACCTTCATAACCTATAGCTTTAGCGGCTCTTACAGCTGCAGCGCCCATTTCTTTTCTTGTTTTTTCATCAATAGCAGGAGATGGCGCTTCTTCTAATAGTTTCTGGTGACGTCTCTGGATTGAACAATCTCTTTCGCCCAAATGAATTACGTTGCCAAAAGAGTCACCTAAAATCTGAACTTCAATATGTCTCGGATTTTCAAGGAACTTTTCCGCATAAATTCCCGGGTTACCGAAGAATTTTTCTGCTTCCATCTGACACAAGTTCATATTTGTTTCTAATTCATCATCGTTTCTTACGATTCTCATGCCTTTTCCGCCGCCGCCCGCGGTTGCTTTAAGGATAATAGGATATCCGGCTTTATGAGCAAACTCCCTTGCCTGCTCAACTGACTCAAGAAGCCCCGTACCCGGAGTTACAGGAACATTGTTTTCAATCATTGTCTTTCTTGCAGTTGCTTTATCGCCCATTTTACGCATAGAATCAGCAGACGGTCCTATAAATTTTATTCCGTGTTCGGTACAAATATCAACAAAATCCGCTCTTTCGGACATAAATCCGTATCCCGGATGGATAGCGTCACATCCGGTCATAAGAGCTGTAGATATAATTGCGGGAATATTCAAATAGCTTTGCGCACTCGGTGCAGGTCCTATACAATACGCGTCTGTTGCAAGTCTAACGTGCAAAGACTTTGCATCTGCCTGAGAATAAATTGCGACTGTCGGAAGCCCGAGTTCACGACACGCTCTGATTACCCTGACTGCTATTTCACCTCTGTTTGCTATTAAAACTCTTTTAAACATATTCCCGTTATTCCTGTTTTTTATTTTTTATTCAAAATTGTTTTGTAACCTAAAAAGTGAATAGTGAATAGTGAGCAGTGAATAGAAAATTCTAATCACTATTCACTATTCACGAGTCACTACTATTCCACATACATCAAAACTTGCCCGTATTCAATCGGGTCGCCGTTTTTAACGCAAATCTGAACAACTTTACCGGATTGTTCTGATTTAATTTCATTCATTAATTTCATTGCTTCAATTATGCAGACAACATCACCTGCATTAACAGTAGATCCGACTTCAACAAACGGAGCAGCGTCCGGAGAAGAAGCGGCATAGAATGTTCCTACCATCGGGGATGTGATTGCTCTGCCTTTTGCTTCCGGCTCTTTCGCCGCCGGCTGAGGAGCAGAAGCTGCCGGAGCCGGAGCTGTTGCTGCAACAGGAGCCGCTGCAATAGAAGGAGCTGCCGCTATAACTTCAGGCAAATCTTTTCTGATTGTAATTGCCTGCTCGCCATCCTCAAGAGAAATCTCTGTTAATCCGTTGTCTGCTATAATTTTTGCCAATTTTTCTATATAATCTGTTTCAAATTTCATCGTATTCTCCTAAAAGTTGAGAATAAACTTCTTCTCAACTCCTAAACTTCTAAACTTATTTTTAACATCTGTCTAAGTATTCGTTGCTTCTGGTATCAACCCTGATTACATCGCCGTTTTGTACAAAGAACGGAACCTGAACAACAGCACCTGTTTCAAGAGTAGCCGGCTTAGAGCCGCCCTGAGCAGTGTTTCCTTTTTCAGCAGGAGGTGTATCAACAACTTCCAGCTCTACGTGAGCCGGAATATCAACACCTATGATTCTCTTGTCGTGCATAAGAACCTGAACAATCATATTTTCTTTCAGGTACTTAACGCCTTCACCTACATGATCTTCATTTAATTGAATCTGTTCGTAGGTTTCGTTATCCATCATAACGTATTCTTTGCCTTCTTTGTATAAGTACTGCATTTCTCTACGGTCAAGCATAGCTTTTGCAACTTTTTCACCTGCTCTGAAAGTTCTTTCTACAACGTTTCCGGTTTCTGCATTCTTTAACTTTGTTCTTACAAAAGCTGCGCCTTTACCCGGTTTTACGTGCAAGAATTCAACAACAGTCCACAATCCGTTATCTAATTCAAGTGTTAAGCCATTCTTTAAATCGTTTACTGAAATCATACTTACTCCTTAACTATATATACTACTTTTTTCTAAACAATAACATAAACCAATCTTTATCGCAACAACAGTTTAGGATTTTCCTTTGCAAAAGCATGAGGGTTATAAAATTCTTTTTAATTGATAATATTTTTGTCCGTTTTTAGATTTTTTTATAATATCCATGATAATATCTTCCATTATATCTATTTCCTGCTTTTTGTCAGAAGAAAGAGACGTCTCCCAGTTTTTAAGGCTCTGCCTGAATTCATTGCCATCAACCATACAGTCATCTGTACCTATAAGTTTATAGTACTTTTGTGTAAACCACTCATTAAATTGTCTGTATGTTTCCGTTATTAAATCGGATGCAATTTTAGCATTTGTAAGAATTACATCAATATCTTTATATATTTTTTCATAAAAAGCAGGTGATTGAATAGATACAGCATTAGAAATTTTTCCGGTATAAAACCCGAATCCGCATTTTTCTATACCTTGTTTTGCAGCATGGGTAGCCTGCGCCAAATCACTTGATATTCCTATTGACCCATCCATTCCAAAGAACGCTTTTTCGCATGAATATCCGCCGTATGAACATACAAGACCGGTAAACATAGCTTCAAAAGGGTAGTCATTATTGTCATCTCTGTCCTCAAAAACAGCACCGAGAAAATTACCGCGCGGATCTAATGTTATAAAATTTACATTCCTTGATTTGTGCCAAGGTTTTCCTTTTCTTTCCAGAATATCTTTCATAACTTCCAGATTAGTGGCATGACCGCATTCATGCGAAGTTGTTATTTGCTTGTTATACTCTGGCATTTCCGGTCGTGAAGTTCTTCCGCTGTCTAATTGCAGATATGCTTCTATAAAATCGCCTATAGTAGCTTTTGTTTTTTCACGTTCAAACATAATTTGTTTAGTTTTTTCCAGAAGAGATTTAATTTCTACAAAAGACATGTATTCAGTTAGTTTCACAATCCTGTTAAGCATATTCTCACGTTCTTCAGCCTTTTTATACGCAAGCGGCAGATTAATTTCATTTAATCCGTTTATAACTGTTTCTTTTCTCGATTTCTTATTGAAAGCCGGTGTATCAACTACTAATGCCTGATTAAAACCCCTTATCACCATTGGAATAATATTTGCATAATAGGCATCTGTAGAGCCCATTACAATAATACTTATATCTTCATCTTTTGCATTTTTCATCTCATAAGAAAGCTGAGCCACTGCTTGTTTATATCCCGGAATATAAGGACCTGACAATACAAATTCCTCAAAATCATTGATATAAATAAGAGCTGTTTTATATTGATTCTGCCGTGCTGCATTTTTAATTTCGGCAAAAAATCTCTTCATCTTGTTTCGCGGAGACTCAATTGCAATACCTTCCAAATCCCTTTCTGTAGCTGCAAAATCAGCGGTATCTATAGATAAAAATGGTATTTTTGTTTCACCTGCAATAGTTTCAGCAGTGTATTTCCTGCCGGAACCGGCTTCATTATCTTTTGAAGAAATTATTATTCCTCTTGTTCCTATTTTTCCTGTTTTTATCTGTTTAATTATCGCTTCTACATCTTTTTTCGTAGTTTCTTTTCCGTAAAGTGTATTAAGATTTTTGCCAGTATCATAAATTATATTGGACTTTCCGGATTTTTTTCTGAATAATTCATATCCTATTTGGGCAAATTCATCTACATTTACAGATGTGATTTTACTTTTTGAATCCCCGTAATAAGAAGATATACGCTTCATTAAATCAACAGCTTTATCTGGAAAGATTCCGTTAAGGTTTGCGGCATGGTATACTGCTCTATCCTTAGCTTCTTTGGTAAACGGATGTTTTACGTCCTGCAGCATTTTTTTTGTAAGCATTCCTCTTGCTTCATATGTCTGTACAGGAGGAATTGCATAAGAAACCATATTACTGAATAAAGCTTCTAACATAGGTTCACTTTTTATGTTGTAAAACACATCATCACTTTGAAAAATAATTAATTTTAATTTTTCATTTGTAGCTCCTACTATTTGGTTTAGTAAGTTATAAAAATTCAATTCATCATTATTTTCCTGCAATGTATTCACAAGAAGATTATCCATTTTTAGCAGAACTATTTTTTGACCATCCGGATTAGCTTCTTTAAGGCGGTTTAATTCTCCCAGCACAGTATTGGCATTTACATTATCTTTCATAACATAAATTGAAGTATTTTTACTGTTGAAACAGCCGTATTTTGGCTGGTTAATTGTCTTTATAATACTTGCTGTTATACGATCTGCCTCTTTAGCATTCTTATATGCAACAATCAAATTTGACCCCAGAGCAAGTTTGTTCCACACATCAACAGCTCTGTTATCATACACTTTCATATAATTCTTTTGGATATCTTCTTTTGAACAGTACGCAGCATAACTTTTGGCATTGGTTAAAAAATCAGAAGTATATAAATTGCCATTGTTTGTTATAGAGTTCATTGATACACCTGTAAGAATAATAGAATCGATTATATTATGCGTCTTTTCTCCTGTTTGTTTAAGTACTTCCAATAAATTCGGAGAAATTTCTATATTATCAGCCTGAGTTTCCTGTGCAGGCAGAATTTCTAAAAAAGTCATATTATCTTCTTTTAAATTATTTAAAATAGTTTCAAAATATCTTCTGGAGCTCTTTTGAACCAAAAAATTCATATCCGCGTATTCATTAGCCAGCTTACTCAAAGGAGACACCGACTCTACCGCCCCAGCATTTAGCAGTTCTTCATCCAGTTCTTGCAGATTTTGCTCGGTCATTTCAATTACTGCCTGTAAAATATGCTGCGGTAAAATCTCATTGTGGTTATAGCTCTTTGCGATTTCTTCTGCTTTTTCCAGCAGAAACTTTGCATCGTCCGTATAATTTAATGAGACTTCATTTCCTCTAAAAGCAATATAGCTCTTTGGAACTCCTGTAAGCGGTTCATTTAGAGGGGCTGCATTATTTTTCATTGTCCGTGTTTGTCTGAATTTATAAGATGCAGGAATAACTTTATCTGCCGGATTAATTCTTAATATCACTTTTTTCTCCTTAAAACCTATATCATTTTAAATCCTGTAATTTATATTTTTGCTAATTGTTTCAGAAAAATTTACAATTAGTAATAGTTAACCGTTTTAAAAATAATACATGCTATAATGTGATTAATATTTTTGATAAGGAGAAAGTTTAATGAACACAGCAACCATAATTGGAAGAGCCGGACAGGATGCAGAAATAAAATATTTTGAATCAGGAAAAGTAAAGACAACATTTTCTCTTGCCGTTAACAGATGGGATTCAAAAACAAAAGAAGAAGTTGCAGACTGGTATAATATAGAAGTTTGGGACAAACAGGCTGAATTTGCAGGAGAATACATAAAAAAAGGTCGTCAGGTTGTTGTTGACGGAAGAATTTCCATAAGCAAATGGACAGATCAGACCGGCGAAGAGAGAGAAAGATTTCTCATTGTTGCAAATAACGTAAGATTACTTGGATCAAAGAGAGACGCTGAACAATGATATTTTCAGACATAGTTGGAATAATTGCAGATGACTTAACCGGTGCAAACGATACTGCACTTCAGTTTCACCTGCGCGGAGCAAATACAAAAATTTTGCTGGACAGTGAATATATTCCCATAAATAAAGGGGATACCGAAGTATGGGCGATTTCTACGGAATCAAGAAATATTGCCTGCAATGAAGCTGTTGAAAAAGTGGAAGCTGCTGTCAAATCATTTGTTGACAATTTTTCATTTGAATATTATTACAAAAAAATTGACTCAACTCTTCGAGGCAACATTGCACGTGAAACACTTGCCATGCTCAATATTCTAAGTTACGACGCCGCAATAATTATTCCGGCATTCCCGCAGGAGGGAAGAATAACGGTAGGCGGATATCATCTGCTTAAAGGTGTTCCTATAGGCAGAACAGAGATTGCCATGGATCCGCACTCTCCGATACTGGAATCTCATATCCCGACACTTTTACGCTCCCAGTTAGAAGAAAAGGAAAAAGATTTAGTCGGAACAATTGATTTAAAGACGATTATGAACGGAGCCGGACCTATTTTAATCAAGATTAACGAGTTGATTAAAGAAGGCAAAAAACTTATAATTGCTGATTCTACATCTATTACAGATATTGAACAGCTTGCGCTTGCAATAAAAAAATGCGACAAAAAACTCCTTCCGGCCGGAACGGCAGCAGGCGCTCAGGTTCTCGGCAAATGCTGGCTTGCAGGGATAGAAAGAACCAGAGAGCCGATTAAGCTGGAAAAACTTCCTAAATTTATTGTGTCAGGAACCGCTACAAACATAACAGCCGAACAGATTACAAAACTGGAACAATCTGACGATTATGAAAACGTTAATTTTATTCCATTAGAAACAGCAGATATTCTTGACGGAGTTGACAATGATATTGTTGAAAGAATTGTTACAAACCTAAAAAGCGGAGTTACGGTTACGGTTCATACTTCTAACCTTATTGCTAATTTTGACGGTTTTTCAGATGATTCCTTTAATGCAGAGTTAACAAAAGAGAAATTATCTTCAATGATAACCGATTATCTTGCAGAACTTACCGGAAAAGTTCTCGGACAAATTAACGCCATACTGATTACTCTGGGCGGAGAAACTTCTTATAAATGCTGCAGAACTATAAATTCCCATGAATTAAAGCTTGTAGATGAAGTTGCTCCTGCAATTTCACTCTGCCAGGACGTTAAAGGAAGATGGATTGTTACAAAATCAGGAAATCTGGGAAATACAAGAACTTTAATAGAAATTTTAGATTATTTTAAGCACCATGAATAATTATGAAAATAAAATTGTTATAACTACGGGAGATCCGAACGGAGTCGGCGCAGAAATTACAATAAAAGCGTTGAATTTGCTTAATTTGCCGTCTAAAGACATAGTTATTATTTCTAATTCTAAAATTCTAAACACTTATGGAAGTATAAATAATAAATATGAAGTTATTGAAATTGATTATCCTGCAAAAATAGTTCCGGGTGAGGTTTCTGCTTCAGCAGGCGATTTTGCATTCCGCGCTCTTCAAAAGGCTTGCGAATTAAAGCCTAAATTTATTGTTACCGCGCCTACATCAAAAGAGGCAATGAACCTTGCGGGACATAATTATACGGGTCAGACGGAAATTCTTGAAAAATTCCT
>CALUSN010000085.1 GCA_944323435.1 Candidatus Gastranaerophilales bacterium
GCTGACTTAATGTTTGCCATTTTATATTTCCTTTCACTTATTACCGGAGATAAAGCCAATGACCTCTTTATTACCGGTTCTATATATAAAGATAAAAGCTAATGAGAACTTGAAATTCCTTGAACTTTTACCCCTGAGGATAGTGAGTATACTTATTTTACTTTTAACAAAAAACTTTGTAAAGGGGGGGGCTATGGATAAATACGCCTTTTTTATATAATTTCTGATATAGAATAGAGTATATAAAAATCAACCGGCTTACGTATTGAAATCTAAAAATGCAGGTTGGGTTTATTAACCCAACAATAACGGAACAGTAAAAGTGTAGAGCTTAATTCACACAACCATTCACTTCACACTGTCTACTAAAAGCTCAGGCATCGCCTGACAATAATTATATTAAAATCAATAAGTAAATTTGTTTAAAAAACTTTACAATTAACTTGACATTAAAATATTATTTTGCTAAATTGTTCGTATAATCGCAGACAGTTAGTATCCTTTTGTTAGGATTTAATCTAATAAGGCTAGCCGAGATTATCCAGGGGTGCCAAAGCGCTAAGGCGCAGGGTATAGAAAATAGGCGGCAGGACTGTAATAACTAAGCCGGTCATTTCCCGAAAGCACTTAAAACTTAAAGAATTATAAATAGCTTAAGTAAGTTGGATTTTGCGATTATAAAGAAGATTGCAAAATCTTTTTTAATGCTTACAGGTCGATCGGAATATAATCCGAAAATTATAAAAAACTCTCTTTGAGAGTATGTAAAAATAAAGGAGCAAAAAATGTCAACAAAAGCTTTCAAAGAAGATAAGGTAGCACTTATCAAAGAAAAAATAGATAAAGCACAAGTTGCAATTGTTACCGATTACAAAGGGTTGTCTGTTGAAGAAATTACTAAATTAAGACGTGCAATTCAAAAAGACGGCGGTGACTATATGGTTACCAAAAATACCCTTGCAAAAATTGCGATTCAGGGCACACAGTATGAAGTGCTTGCTGATGTTTTAAAAGGACCTATCGCAATTGCATTTGGTTTTAAGGATCAGGTAGCACCGGCTAAGGCTTTATCACAATTTATTAAAGATACAAAGAAAGGTGAAATTCTTGCTGCAGCAATGGACGGTCAATTAATGTCTGCAGAAGAAGCAAAAGCTCTTGCTAATCTTCCGTCAAAAGAAGAACTTTATGCAAAAATGCTTGGATGCATCAATTCACCTGCATCAGGTATCGCAAATTCTGTCAATGCTGTTATGTCATCTCTTGTTAGAGCTGTTGCAGCTGTCAGAGATCAAAAATCCGCTTAGACGGATAAACAAGGGTAAATATATATTTAGCAGTTTTTTAACTACTAATTTATAGTTACTCAACAAAAACAAAATGTATTACAACTCAAATTAGAATAAAAGGAGAAAAACAATGAGTATTGAAGCAATTTTAGAATCAATTGAAAAATTAACTTTATTAGAAGCTGCTGAATTAGTTAAAGCTATGGAAGAAAAATTCGGCGTATCTGCTGCAGCCCCTGTTGCTGTTGCTGCTGCTCCTGCCGCAGCTGCTGCTCCTGCAGAAGACGCTGATGCAGCTGTAAATGTAATCTTAGCTTCTGTTCCTGCTGATAAGAAAATCGCAGTTCTTAAAGAAGTTAGAACTATTACAGGTCTTGGCTTGAAAGAAGCTAAAGATTTAGTAGAAGCTGCTCCTAAAGCTGTTAAAGAAGGCATCAAGAAAGATGAAGCTGAAGCTCTTAAGAAACAGCTTGAAGCTGCTGGTGCTACTGTTGAAATCAAGTAGTTTTAATTCGTTTAAAAAGGCGGTAAAAAGTCCGGAATATATATTCCGGACTTTTTATGTATCTATTTTTTCTTAATAATCATAAAAGATTTTAATGCTCTGCCGGTACCGCCATCTTCCTGTTTAGAAACAACAGATATTTTTTTATAGTTTAGAGAAGTTGAACTGCCGCCGTCAAAAGCCATAGCACTGTCGAGTTCATATTTTGCACACAAATCTCTTGCTTCATAAATATCCATAGGGTGTTCATCTGTTACTATAAATATATGAACTTCTTGTGCCCCTTTTTCTAAAGTTTTTAGACCTATCAGGGTTCTTGGTGTTTTATGAAGAACTGAAGCTGATTCTCTTATTACATTTCCGTCTTTATCTTTGACAATAAAAAATTCTTCTTCAAGTCTTAAATTGGGTAAAAGCTGCGGTCCGCCCTGTGCAGAAGTTTCTATTGAACATAAAAAGTCTACTTTGGAATTATGCTGAGCTATTTCATATTTCAACTTACTGTCACAGTCTAACACTCTGAATTCGGTTCTGTTTAAGATTTTTTTCATATTTTGTCTTAAGACAGGATTGGTCTGAAAACTTTCATTAAAAATAGGATCTTCAATTATTTGAGAATCGTTCAAGATGTAAGACAAGGACTTTTGGTTTTTAGGGTCAAAAAAACCTGCATTGATAGTTAAAAGGGAATTCGCCTTATTGTGCGCTTCTTTGTTGGTTATAAGTGTTGGTGAAGAAGTAAATTGTATTTGCTTTTTTATTTTCTCGCCTGACAACACTATATGATAAATCCCATCATCATAATTAACTTCAATAGGTGCAGCATTTGCTGCTCCGGCAATAACTAACATAGATAATAAAATTAGTAGTTTTTTCATATTTATAAATCCCTCGATTTGTAAAATGTAATAATTGCACAAAGAAATGCTAATGGCGGAAATGCTGCTGTAATTAACGGCGGCAAAACACCTTTTTCCGCTAAAAGATCAAAGAACGGTAAAGTTATATAATATACAAATATACATCCTATTGCAATTGTAAAACCTATTAATCTCTGTTCCCGCGGTTTACTGAAACCTAACAAACAGCCGAGAATAGCTAGTAATACACAGACAAACGGATGGAAAAAGCGCTGCAAATATTTGTTATACATTAGCCTGTAATCTTCATCAAGATTAGCTTTCTTCAAGAGGTTCACATAATGCTTTAAATCCTTATTGTTAATATCACGATCTCTTTTAGTAGAGTTAACCATTATTGTATAAGCTTCTTCTGCGTCCTCTCCGCTTAGGATATAAGCTCTATCCTGTTTTGTTATTTTTTTAAAAATTCCGTCCTCATCAATGTCATAAGAAGTCACATTATCCAGAATCCAGCTTGGCTGTGATTTATTATTAAGCCCCTTACGTCCGGTTTCTGCGACTAAAATATTGTTTAACCCGTGTAAATCATCAAAAACCTGTTTTGAAAAATTAAGAACAATAATATTTGACATCTCATTTTGAAAAAATCTGGATACAATTACAGCTTGTTCCGGATGGTTATTTTCATCTTTTTTTGTATAAATATATTGAGTTAAAGTAACCCCGCCTTTAATTTCCTGAAGTTTTTGGCAGGAATACGGAATCCATTTGTCATAAGTCACAAAACAAAGATATGTTACAATAAAGCTCAGAACCAGAAGGGGACGTAATATTCGTGAAAAAGACATGCCAACCGCACGAAAAATAGTTAATTCAGAATCTTTGCTTAATTTATCAAATGTAAATAAAGAACCCAAAAGCAGCCCCACCGGAAATGCTTTACCCAGAATTTTCGGCAGTTCATACACGAGCACCATAATCCCTGTTTTAACAGTGTATTCATCTCTCAAGATTTTTTTTATGGTATTTAATAACATTTCCGGAGCTATCCATACAATCGTAAACAATAAAATTGCTACAATTGTAGTAATCAATACCTGTGTAAAAATATATCTGTCATATACTGTAAAGAATTTTTTCATTCTAAAGCTTGAAATCCTTTCCAAGATAAAATTCTTTTGCAACAGGGTCATTTGCAACATCTTTACTCTTACCCTGAATCTTAATTTTTCCGTCAAAAATAACATAAGCTCTGTCTGTTATAGAAAGAGTTGCTTTTGGATTATGGTCTGTAATTAAAACACCCAGCCCTTTTTCTTCGGAGATTTTTCTTATATTATCTTTAATTTCACCGATAGCAATAGGGTCAATGCCTGCAAAAGGTTCATCAAGAAGCATAAAATCAGGGCTTGCAGCAAGAGCACGGGCTATTTCCACACGTCTCCGCTCTCCTCCGGACAGGGCAACAGCAGGCGATTTCCTAAGCTTCATAACACCAAATTCAGTAAGTAGCTCGTCAAGTTTTATCTTTTTTTGATCAACAGTGAGTTTATCATTCATTTCAAGAACAAGCTGAATATTCTCTTCTACGGTTAATTTTCTGAAAATAGAATTTTCCTGCGGCAAATAACCGATACCTTCTTTTGCTCTCAAATTCATTGGCCAGGAAGTAATTTCTTTATCATCAATAAAAACGCTTCCCGTATTTGGCTTAACCAGACCAACAATCATGTAAAAAGTTGTTGTTTTACCGGCACCGTTAGGCCCCAAAAGACAAACCACTTCGCCCTTGTCCATATAAAAAGACACGTCATTTACTACACTTCTGTCGCCGTATATTTTAACTAAATTTTTAGCTTCAATCCTCATTTCAAGCTCCCCAAACAGTCATTTATATTATGATACAACAAAAGCAGGTAATTATAAATTGTAAACTTTTGTAAAGAAAAGCTTTCAAAGTATCAATTTTATTAACATTAAATACTTTATTAATATGTAAGGTTAAAAAAGGTTATTCTAAATACCTGAAAATTTAGTAGGAGGTCATTATGTCATATTTTGGCATAACAGGAACAGGTTACAATCCATATATGAGCGGTCTGGGGCTGATGGGTTTATCAGGCGGCGGGACATACAGTTCATATTATAATCCGGCATTTATGGGGTATGGCGGAATGGGAATAATGGGAATGTATCCTGCTTATATGCAGCAGATGAATCAGGCTTATCAAAATATTGAAAAATCACAGTTGAATCATTCAAGCGCAATGCATGAATTACTCCTTCAAAACAAAACGAATGCCTTCAAAGCAGAGGACAGGGCTTTATTTGAGGAGTCAATGGAGGATGCAACTTTAAATGCCTTGATTGTAAATTTAGCTGAGAAAATCAGAGAAGGTGACTCAGACGGCATATGTCAGGAATTTGACAAATTAAAAGCTGCAATATACCAAAAACATAATACATATTTAAGAGCTAACAGCAATAGACTTGACCCTGCTGACAGCGTTATTAATATAATAGAAATGATGTATGCAAATATTATTTCTAAAAAAACAGGTGAACAGGTCAGCTTAAGAAATGATATCAAGAAATATGGCGAAACTGCATTTATGCATGGATTCAACGAAAAATTCTTCGGTAAAAAAGATTATCATAAAAAATATACAGAAGAAACTTTAAATTATGTATTCGGAACAAGAATTGATAACAAAGGCGGCAAAGACAGGATGGAACAAATCGGCGGCGGAATCGCAAGAGCAGCAGAAGCCGGTACGGCTGCAGCAGCAGGTTATGGAGCAGCATTAGGTATAGCAGCAATAGGAAAAATTGCAAAACCATTCGGTCTTTGTGAAAATTTAGGACTTAAAGGTACGCACAAATTTGGTAAGTGGGCAGCAATTGCTGCGTTAGGTGCTGATATTATCTGGCAGTTAACAAGAGATTAAAATCCCTCCTATTAATCTTATATACAGGGCTTAGAATAAATGTTCTAGGCCTTTTTGAGTTCTGATATCCGTAATTTGCTGCGATACTTGTATACCCGTCTTTTAGATACACAAAAGCAAGGAGGGGGTAAACTTTCAGGTAAACTCTCCTTGCTTTTTTCAGGGTAATGTATCCCAAATCTTTTTTATTATTTATTATAACAAGTTCAAAGCAATACTTGGTGTCTGGTTTGCAGTCGCAAGTAATGTTGCTGATGCCTGCTGCAGGATTTGTGCCTGAATGTAATTTGAAGATTCTTCCGCAACGTCAGCATCTCTCAATGTTGATAATGATGATGTAATGTTTTCTGACTGAACTGCAATTGATTCAATAGCTGATTCAATCCTGTTTTGAGCAGCACCTAATGTGGTTGTTCTTGCAGAAATCTCATTAATTACTTCATCAATTTTGTCAAGCATGTCTGCCTGACCGCCAATAATCTGCTGAGCATCTGCGTCATAACCAGAACATTTTTTAGCTACTTCTTCCTTTGCTTCACCAAATAAAGCTTCAATATCTCCTTCTTTAAATAGAGATTCATCAAGAGCTATCTGGCTTGAAGCATCACTATACAGACCTACTTGCAAAGAAATCGTTCCAAGCTTGCCCTCCATCATCTTTAAACCGTTGAATTCACAGTTTGCGGCAATACGGTCAACTTCTTCAAGTCTTGCCATAATTTCTGATTGAATGGCTTTTAATGAATCAGAACCATATGTTCCGTTTGCAGCCTGCTCTGTCAAATCTCTTACACGCTGCAAGTGAGAAGAAACAAGAGCGTAAGTGTCTTCCAATGTTGTCAACATGTCAGCACCGGTTGCTGCGTTGTCGGCGGCTACATCTAATGAGCCTAATTGGGTTTCCCAGTTTGTTGCAATTGAATAACCTGCTGCGTTGTCTGCTGCATGGTTAATTTTGTAACCGGTGGTCATTCTTTCAATTGCCTGATTCAGGGAATTGGTTGCCTTGCTCAAATTCGATTGAACAATCAGTGATGAGATGTTTGTGTTAATTGTTAGTGCCATTTTTTTACTCCTTTCTGGCGATCACATCCTACGAATGCGTCCGTGCATTTATGTCTCATGTTTTGTCTCATATTGGTTTAATTCCACAATTTCAGAATTTATAACAACTTTTGAAGAAAATTTTTACAATTTGTTACAATATGGGGCTAAAATACTTGTTTTTGCTATAATCTTATAAATGGGAGTAATACTGATGGGAAAGATAATTATTGATAACAATCGTTGCAAATCATGTTATATTTGCACTACAACATGTCCTAAAGGACTTATTAAAAAAAGTAATAAAACAAACCGCCTTGGGGATTATATGGTGGAATTTGACGATCCCAAAGGTGAATGTATAGGATGCGCTATGTGTGCAAAAAGATGTCCGGATATGGCAATAACGGAAGTCTGGAGATAGTGACTAAGAGTTTAAAGGGGAATAAATGGCTGATAAAAGTAATGAAAAAGTTTTAATAAAAGGAAATTATGCAATAGCTCAGGCAGCTATAAATGCAGGCTGCCAGTGTTATTTCGGGTATCCGATAACACCGCAGACTGAAATCGGCGAGTATTTAAGCGGAAAAATGCAGGAATTAGGCAGGGCTTATGTTTGTGCAGAGAGCGAACTGGGCGCAATAAATATGGTTATGGGAGCCGTATCTACAGGGGTTAAAGCTATGACATCCTCTTCTTCCTGCGCGGTTTCTCTAATGCAGGAGGCTTTGTCTTATGCTTCTTCCGATGAACTTCCGGTTGTTCTCGTAAACGTTATGAGAACAGGTCCGGGACTGGGTTATATTTATCCTGCTCAGGGAGACTATAATCAGGCAGTCTATGGCGGCGGAAACGGGGATTATAAGCTTATAGTGCTTGCTCCGTCTACTGTTCAGGAATGTGTTGATTTAACTTATAGAGCATTCTATCTTGCGCAAAAATACAGAAATCCGACCATGATTCTGGCGGACGGGCTTCTGGGACAGATGATGGAGCCGGCAAGCTTCGGCGAATACCCTTACCCGGAGGTAGATGTCTCATCATGGGCTTTAACAGGAGCTAAAGGAAGAGAAGCCAGAAAGATTTATTCCGTTGCAACGGATGAAAAGAAGCAGATTCAGCATATTTATGACTTGTATAAAAAATTTGAAGTAATTGCCGAAAACGAAACAACTTATGAAGAATTTAATACGGTGGATGCTGATATAGTTCTGGTTGCATTCGGCTCTATGACAAGAAATATAAAAGCTGCTATGAATGTATTAAGGGCTAAAGGAAAGAAAGTCGGCTGCTTTAGACCGGTAACACTTTCACCGTTCCCGTATAAAGCTTTAAAATCTCTTGCGGATAAAGGTAAAGACCTTGTTGTTGTTGAAATGAACATGGGGCAGATGCTTAAGGATGTCAAATATGCAGTAGAAGGCAAGGTTAATGTCAGCTTTGTAAGCAGACCTTGCGGTGAGTGGCTGAGTGTTGAAGAAATTGTTGATGCTGTAGAAGATATTATGGTTTC
>CALUSN010000086.1 GCA_944323435.1 Candidatus Gastranaerophilales bacterium
TGCAACTGCCTGCGCATCTGCTTTAAACCTTACATTGTTGTTAACCTGCATTGTCATAATAATTTCACCTAAAATCTAAACCTTCATAATATATATAAAACAATTTTCTAACAAAAATTGACTTTTTGTAACATTTGTTAAACAGTTATTTTTAAATCCGCAAGCAGTTTTGCAAATTCCGCATCAGTAAAATTCATCTCATGCTGCTTGCTCTTGATTGTTTTCAGAATATCAATTATATCAACCGATTTTTCCGTACCTTTAATTGAAGCGGCAGTCGCATCATAAATCGAATCCAGAGTTCTGAAAGAGGTATTATGGTCAGGTTTTGCCAGAAATTCAGCAATTTTATTCAACTCATCAGAGCCGGATTTAAGTTTGTCACTGACCATAGAAGCGTCTTTGTAATGGTATTTGACTGAATTTACAATCTGGTCTTTTGTCGGAAGATCAACAAGAACTTTCTCACTGAATCTGTCTAACATTGGTCTATCCAGCTTTTTACCGCCTATAACAATTCCTTTTTCAATATCAATAGGCAGGTTTGTTGCCCCGATTGTTATAATATTGTCACGTTTTCCGAGTTTTTCCGTAAAACATTTCTTAAACTCATTGAGCATATCGTTTGAATGTTTTGCGCTCAAACTGTTATCAACCATCATGACGGAATCAATTTCATCAATGAATACAAAAAACTTTTTAGCCGGATTTGCATCAGCTTCTTTGCATATCATATCGACAGCTTTATTTAAGTTACGTTCGCTTACGCTCTGATATTCCGAACCCAGACTTGTTACGTCCAGTGACGCAAACTTTGAATCAGGAAACTCTTTTGCAAGAGCTTTGGCAAAAGTTGTTTTACCTGTACCCGGAGGTCCGTATAATAAAACTGACTTTGTCGGCTTACCGCCCCTGTTTTTAAGAACTTGAGGATTATCAACACTGTTTTTAAATTTGTTTATAAAATTCTTTAAGCTATCCGGCAATGCCATATCATCAAGCTTAGAAGCTTTACCCAAATCTGACCAGATTTCTTTAAGCTCGCTTGTCTTTTTACCCATTCCGCCGCCGCTTCTCATCATTAAGAATACAGACGCTATTATCGCAATCAGTGCGCCTGCCTGTAAGCCGGTCATTATATTTTGTTTACGCTTTGCACTTTTCTGCTCTTTTTCCCGCTGCTTTATAAATGTATCAATATCATTACTGTTTGCAGGCGTTAAAGCTGCTGCCCGAAAGTTCGGCTTACTGCCGGTTTTTACCGGAACCGGCGCTGTACTGCTTGATGTTGTAATCGGATTAATTTCGTTCATAAGAACTCCTACACTTGTCCTTCTAACATGTATAAAACAAAATAATTAACAAAATTGCGCTTATTGTAAAGTTTTGTAAAAATTTTTCAAGCTTATCTAAAGTTTTTACAAAATTTGCCGATATATATATTAAAGATTCTAAACGGATGGATACCTCACCCCGACCCTCTCCTCAAGGAGAGGGAGGAAACAAGGAATCCGCCCCGGTCTTCTCCTCAAAGAGAGGACGGAATTCTTAAAAAAGGGACAATAAAGGAAAGAAAAAATGGGATTAGCCTGCTCAAACATTAGACTATTAACATTGACCGCCCGTAAAGCTGACTGCGAGTACGGTATTTCCGTTGACTCTATGAGGAAAATGGCTCTTACGAGAGAGCAGAGCGCGCTTGCCCGTGAATATAACAGTAAATTACAAACCAAAAGTATCGCTTATTACAATAATGGTCAGTATAATAAAATTAATTATAACTATTTGATGGGATATGGGGCTAATTATACAGCAATAACTTCCGGTTCAAAACCTTTAAAAGATGAAAATTCCATGATTTTAACTGATTATAAAGGTCAGGTTGTTATGAG
The DNA here is from genome assembly GCA_944323435.1 of Candidatus Gastranaerophilales bacterium. Taxonomy (GTDB): domain Bacteria; phylum Cyanobacteriota; class Vampirovibrionia; order Gastranaerophilales; family Gastranaerophilaceae; genus CAG-196. Next base: position 1,893 of record CALUSN010000086.1, read on the forward strand.
TGCTGATTATGCAAATGCTATCACTGCAGTTCTCGGTTCTTCTGCAATGGATGCACAGGGAAGGGGCGGAACTTTTTCAACAGAAAAAATTCCTGCAATTTTAGCGGAATTAATTCCGGGGTATACAGAAGAACAGTTTCAGACAGTTATTAACGGAGATAAAGTTTCATCAAGCTACGAAGCAAACGGCGTACAGACTATTACCGGAGAAAATACCGGAACTACAACTACTGTGGACAGCTCCGATAAAACAACCTCTCTGATACAAAAACTTGTAGATTTTTATTATCCGATATTTCAGGCTGCAGCGGCAAATGGTTGGACTACTGAATATAATAACGATATGGCTAATAATGAAAACTATATTAGTGATGCTTTAGTCAGCGGTTCGTTCCAGCTTGCTAATGTTAATGATGAAGGAATTTATGATCCGGATACATCTTTAACCTATTTTATAACTGCCGGTATGGTTGAATCCAGAACGGATTCAGATGTCAGAGAGCAAATAACTGCCTGGTATGAAGAAGAGAAGGCAAGAATTTCCGAAAAAGAAGATTGGATTGATATTGATATGGATAACCTTTCTACAGAATTAGAAGCTATCAATACCGAAATTCAATCAGTTAAATCTCTTATAGATGATGCAATTAGTTCTGTCTTTGACTGGGGCAGCTAGGAGTAAATAGATAAAATTTTAAAATATAAAAAACAGAATTTAAAATATAATTTTCTTTTCCTTTTATTTTATTTTATTGTCAAAAGACTTATATCATTATAAGTCTTTTTTATTTTTATGAATACCTGTATGCTGTGAGTATTCCGCCCGGAACATCCACAATTGTGTATTGAAATTCTTCATCCCTGTCTACCGCATCAATAAAAGTCTGAACCTTTTCAGCGTGTGATGTAATATTATCAGCAACAATCATTGCTTTTGGAGTCAAATGTGGCTTCACCAGTTCAAAATATTTTACATACTCTCTTTTATTTGCATCTATAAATACAAAATCAAATTTTTCGCTTTCATCTAATGATTCCAAAATATCGCAAGCTGAGCCTTGAAGCGGTCTTACGACATCCATAACCCCGCATTTTTTAAAATTCTCTACAGCAATACTCTGCCTCTTATCATAATACTCTATTGTAGTAAGTCTGCCGCCGGTTTCTTTTAGAGCTTTTGCAAGCCAGAGACCGGAGTATCCGTTTGATGTACCGATTTCTAGCACGCTTCCGGCATTCATCATTTTTACAAACATGTTCAAAAGAATACCCGTTGTTCTCGGAACATTCCAGAAATCTTTTTGTGTCTTTTCTAATTCGCCCAGTGTTTGAGATGTTATCTCGTCAAATACAATATCCATTTTGCCTTCTAATCAAACAATTCTACTTTATTAGTTATAATAACCGATTTTATAGGTACATTCATCTGATAAGTTTTCAACAACTTACCTTTTGCCAGATCAAATATAGAGTACTGATTATTCTTTATATCATTAATAACCGCAAGAGAAGAATTTTCTATACCCTTAAATCCGGAAGAGAAGCCGCCTGTACCCAGTTGAATTTCTTCAACAACCTGATCATTATCAGTATTAATTTTTTGTACTTCATTATTTTGCGCGCCTAAAACGTACAAATATTTGTCATACTGCAGCATTCCTATAGGTTTATTTACAGTTGTAAACTCATTTATTAAGCCCAGAGTTGAATAATCAATTATAGCTATTCTGCTTTTTGTCCTGCTTGAGATGTATAACTTATTATTCCTGAACGCAAGAGCGGAAACATTCGGGAAAAGCCCTATGTCTTTTAACTCATACTGGTTCTTAAGCTCTATTGCCCAGATTTCGTTCTTAAGTTTGTCTACATAAAAAAGCTTATCCTCTTTTAATAAAAGTTTTTCACAATATCCGTTAACTTTAATCTTCTGGATTAAAGACATCGTCTCTAAATCAATAACAAAAATCATTGAAGCGGAAGGAGAGGTTACATAAGCTTTATTATTCGCTTCATCAAGCAAAATTTCCTCCGGATTGGAAGGAACATTTATCTGCTTAATAAATCTTGAATCAGCAACGGATATAACATCGACAAAAGGTCTGTCATAAGTTGTTACAAGCAGAAATTTTCCGTCTTTAACCGCTTCCACATCAACAGGTATGGATTTCTGAGCCAGAGAGTAACTCGGAACAGCCTTCGCCGGTTCTATTACCTGAATATTTTTTGAATAATTGGTTGTTACAAAAAGAATTTTATTTTTCAATTGTGATATCAAACTTTGCGGAATATCAGGCTCGCTCTCTGCCAGAAAATCTTCATAAGAATCACTGTTTTCAATCCTTATCATATCTTCGTTTTTGGTATCGATTTTCAGGTTCCCGATTATACCCTTGATATTTTCCGGAATAATTAAACCGGAAGGCACCAGCATGTCCTGAGGTAAAAGTCCGGTTCTTACCTGCAGCGGCGGATTTTGCATATGCAAAACCGTTCTGTGTCCTTCTCCGTCTGTCAATACTTTCATAAGAACAAAATCGTTGTTGAAAATTACAACATCAGGCTCCTGTTTCAAATCCTGTTTTGCAGGATGTGTTTCTTTAATCTGAATTTTTGAAACATCTGAAAACAAAGCGGGATAAAGAGGCAGGTATATAGTATTATCAGGGAAAATTATAACCCCGTCAAACCTTATATCCGCCTGCGGAACTTTTTGCAATATATAATCTTTTACTTCTACAGGAATTTTAGCTGCAAAAACATTTGTACAGCTTAACAATAAAATACCTGTTAAAATTAAAAGCTTACGCATCATCTCTCCAACGCATCTCAATAATTTTTATTCTACCATAATTTTGTTTATTTAAAAACACCTTTTATGCGTTCTTTTACAGAGCCTTTTGCTTTACGCCCCGCCTGTATTTCATAGAGTTTTTCATACAAAACTTTTTCATCATTAGAAATATGTGCAGGAATTTTAATACTTACAACAACAATATGCTCGCCTCTTACAGACGGTTTTGAAAGATTAGGAACACCGGCGCCTCTGATTCTTACACTCTCGCCATGCTGAATTCCAGCCGGTATAGTCACATTTCTTTCGCCGTCCAGAGTTTTTATTGATATAGTATCACCAAGTACAGCCTGAGCAGGTGAAATTTCAAGCTTTGTATAAATATTAATACCGTCGCGTTTAAAATACAGAGACGGTTTAACGTGAACTACCACATATAAATCCCCTGCAACACCGCCGTTTACACCCGCGTCGCCTTCGTGAGAAAGTCTCATTCTGGAGCCGTTATCAACACCTGCCGGAATTTTTAACTCTATTTTCTTCTCAGCAGTTTTTCTGCCTTCTCCATGACAATCCGGACATGGATCTGAAATTACCGTACCTTTACCATGGCAATGAGGACAGGTGACAATTTGTGTAAAATGCCCGAGAACAGTTCTTGTAGTCTGCTGAATAGAGCCGGCGCCGCCGCAGGTTTTGCAGGTTTCAGGTTTTGCACCTTCTTTCGCTCCTGAGCCTTTGCATGAAGGACAGGTTTCAAGATGGTCAATAGTAATTTCTTTCGTCATCCCGAATACAGCCTCTTCAAACTCAATTTCAATATCAAGTCTTAAGTCATCACCTCTTCTCGGAGCATTAGGATCAGACCGCCTGCTGCCTCCGCCGAAGCCGAAACCACCGAAGAAAGAATTGAAAACTTCATCCAGATCGCCGAAACCTCCGGCAAACGGTCCCTGAGTATTAAATCCGGCATTTCTCAAACCGTCCTCGCCAAACCGGTCATAAGTCGCGCGCTTCTCATCATCCATTAATGTTTCATACGCTTTACCGAGTTCTTTAAATTTTGCCTCTGCCTCCGGAGCCTTATTAACATCCGGATGCCATTTTCTTGCCATCTTTCTGAATGCGCTTTTAATCTCTTCTTTTGTGGCAGTTTTTTCTATACCAAGTATTTCATAATAATCACTCATTGCTATTCTATTTCCCTTTTATTGCATCTATTCTGATACCGCAACATTTACCAGTGTAGGTCTTAAAACTTTATCTCCGAGCTTATACCCCTTTTGAAGTTCCGCTATTATCGTATGTTCCGGCTTATCGGAAGTCGGCGTCTGCATAACTGCCTCATGGAAATTAGGGTCAAACTGTTCACCCTCTGCTTTAATAGCCTCTAAACCTGCTTTTGTCAAAACATCGGTAAAGTTTTTATACGCTAAATTGTAGCACTCTTTAACCTTATCACAATCTTCTACAGTTTCAATTGCTTTCAACCCTCTTTCAAAATTATCAAGAACTTCTATCATTTTCTTTAAAGTATTTTCAGCCCCGTATTTTAATAGAGCTTCCTTCTCCTGCTCCTGACGTTTTCTATAATTGTCAAAATCAGCCGCAAGCCTTATGTACTGATTATTCAAAGTATCATATTTTTCCTGAAGCGGGTTTACTGATTCGCTTTCCTCTGCCGCATTACCCTCTAATTTCTCCTCCGCTTCCGCTTCGGTATTCTCAGCAGCCAGCTTTTCTTCATCAGCTTTAACTTCCTCTTCAACTCCGGAAGTTTCTTCCTGTTTTATATCGTCTTTAATATCTTCATCAGTCCCTTTGAATGGATTTTTCATAATTGCCCCCTTATAAACATTATTATACAACAATTATATGCCATCAAATCCCATAAGAGGGTAAAGTTTATTTTTTTTTAACAATTCGGCGGGGATAAGTGGTTTGGTTGGAAAACTGAACTAAAAGCTTATAGTGCTCAGGGTATGGCAGCATAGATACAGAAATTTGGTGCGCTGTGTGCGCACCCTGCAAGAATTCTTTCTAATGAAAAACTTTGTAATGCATTATAAATGCATAAAAAATTCCGAAAATAGCTCCGACAAAAACCTGAATAGGTGTATGTCCCAGGAGTTCTTTTAATCTGCCGCCGGCTTCTGCAAGATCCTGTTTATACAAATCCATTATAATTTTATTCAGACAGGCTGCCTGTTTTCCTGCAGCACGTCTCACTCCAGCTGCATCATACATTACAATAAACGCATACCCGAGAGCAATTGCAAATTCTATAGAGTCAAATCCGTTAATCAGCCCGACCGCTGTAGATAAGCCCATTACCCCGGCAGAATGCGAACTCGGCATGCCGCCTGTTGTTATAAACAGTCTCAAATCCAGACTTCTTTTTCTTATAAGATGCAAAAAACATTTCACTATCTGGGCAACAACTATTCCGGAAAATGCTATCAAAATTACTTCATATCCGGTTCCGTAGAATTGTTTCAAACTCATTTATCACTCCCGATTCTGTCGCTCAATTTCTTTAATATCTCCTCAAAAACTTTTGAATGGTACTTTTCTATTATACCATAACATTCTTTTATCAAATTTCTGAATTTATTTTCTGCTTCTTCAAGTCCGTAAAGCGACACATAGGTAAGTTTTCCGCTGTTTTTATCTTTACCGGTTGTCTTACCCAATTCTTCAAAAGTAGAAATTTCATCCATAATGTCATCATAAATTTGAAATGCCAGCCCGAATTTTTTTGCAAAATTATCAAACTCTTCAATAGTTATTTCATCTGCATTAGCGGCAATTGCCCCGATTCTTACCGCAAGCCTGAAAAGAACCGCGGTTTTGTTCAGATGAATAAAATCAAGGGTTTCCTCAGGTGATTTTACAAACTTTCCGCCTTCTGATTCAATATCCACAACCTGACCGGCAATAAGCCCGTATGCACCGGCAAATTTTGTATATTCATGCAGTATTTTTAATATCTGTTCCGGATTAAGTCCTGTTGATTTTTCAATAATTAACTGCGGCGCAAACGTAAGCAAAGCGTCTCCTGCAAGAACCGCATTAGCTTCTCCGAAAACTTTGTGGTTTGAAGGTTTGCCGCGTCTGAAATCATCATTATCCATACACGGAAGATCGTCATGTATAAGGCTTTGAACATGGAGCATTTCAATAGCGCAGGCGGCAGGCATAACATTAGTCATATCTCCGCCGAGAATCCTTGCGGTCTCAAGACACATTACAGGTCTCAAGCGCTTGCCCGGAAGCATCAGAGTATACTTCATTGCCTTAAAAATATCCTCAGGATAACATACCGGCAGGTATTCATCCAGATGTTTGTCCACCAGTTCAATCAATTCTTTCAT
>CALUSN010000087.1 GCA_944323435.1 Candidatus Gastranaerophilales bacterium
GCTTTCGCTTATTTCAATTTCCTGATTGTTTTCTTCCGGTTGAAGATTAAATTCAACTTCTTCTACTGCGTTGAGCGGCTCTTCTTCCGCTGAAATATCTTCTTCAAAACTTAATTCGCCAATTTCACCGCTTTCAGGTTCTGAAAAGCTGCCCAAATCAATCCGATTATCGTCAGATTCAACAGTCAAGTCAACTGCAGTTTCGTCCGGTTCAACCAAACTTGTTTCTGTTGTCTCTACAGGACTTTCTTCCGGTGTCGGTTCAAGCAAATCTGTTTCCGCAGGTGCTTCAGGGCTTTCGCTTATTTCAATTTCCTGATTGTTTTCTTCCGGTTGAAGATTAAATTCAACTTCTTCTACTGCGTTGAGCGGCTCTTCATTGTATTCCGGATTTAAGTCTGAAATCTCTGCAGGTTCTGCAAAAGTTTCGGTTAAGATATCCTCATCAGATTCGGAGAATTCAATATTTTCTTCTGTAATTTCCTCTATATTAACTTCTTCATCAAACTTTTCTTCTATGATATCATCTTGTGCACTTTTGATATTGTCTTTAATTTCATTTTGAACAGTTTTATTTATTGTTTCGGAATGTTCTCTTATTGGCGCACCATTAATCATTTTATCAACAAGGGTTTTATCAACTTTTTTTAGTTCTTCATGTTCAGTCGGTCTGGAAACATTTTGGGACGGTGTATTAATCTGTGAAGCCGTATTACCCTGTTTTTTCGGAACAGTTATTATGGAGGTTGATACAACTTTTTCAAGATACGCTCTGATAACATTCTCATTGGTAACAGTATTCATGATTACTTCTGAATGAGAATATACATCATCAATAATGTCATCAAGATATGCTTCCAGACCCGGATATTTTTTATGTTCTTTTACTATACTTTCGATTAAATGGTAGTGCTTATTTTCTTTTTCCATAACAGCTCTCTTCTTCCGGTTTTTATAAATGTATAATCAGCACAGGATTGCCCTGCAGCTTTGCAAAAGAATCTGTATTCATACTAAGATTCATTCCTAAAGCCTTGTTAACTGTTTGTATTATTAAATCATCAACAGTTTTTTCTCCGCTGGAAATTGTTATGCCTGCGGCTTCAAATTTTCTGGTTGAATTATTATATTTGATTTCAACCGCAATTTTATTTGTTATTGGCGGTTTGCTAAGCAATAAAAGCTCTGTTTTTAAATTTAACTGAATTACTTTTCCCAATTTTACAAGATATCTTTTTGCAGAAGTGTTTGCTGCATATCCTGCAGGAACTTCCCAATCAACTTTTAAATTTGATACCAGTATTGAAGCATCCAAATCCTGTTCAATCATAGGTATTGAAGTTGAATTGCCCTCATTAACTTCTTCCGGCCGGGTATTAACAGTTTCCACTGATTCAATCGGCATTGCAGGCTCCGGTTCTGTTTCTTCAACAATTTCTTTTTCTTCCTGAGCATTTTCCTGCGGCAATACCGTCAGAGCGTTGCCCATGGTTTCATCCGCCTTTGGCGCTGATAAAAATTTGCCTGCAATTGTGTATCCCGAAGCAGCAGCAAGAATAAAAAATGTAAGTACTGACAAGGTGATTAACGCAACATTCGGCTGGTTATTTTTGGAATAAGTTTTTGCTCCCGGAATAACCTCCTCTTCTTCCTCTTTATTAAATAAAGTGTCAATTTGTTTTTCTGTCGGATTATTTCCGTTATCCTCAGGAGTACTTATTTCATCAGTACTGTTTGATAATTCGTCAAGAATATCATTATTGCTTGGAGAAGCAACTGTTGAAAACTCAAAATTCTCCGCCGGTTTTTCTTCAACAGCAGCTCCCGGTATTTCTGCCGGCTCTTCTTCCTGACCGGCGTCTGTTTCGGCATCTAATGATTCAGCTAACGCTGCCAGCCCTTTTTCCAAATCCATATCGTCATCAGAAAGCAAATCGTCTGCATTTTCAACAGCCTCTGCGGCTTCCTCCTGTAATGGCAATTCGGCTATATCATCAGTATTCTCTGCTGAAACATCCTTCTGAATGTCAGAATCTGCTGCATTTTCACTGTCATCTATGATGTCTAACTCTTCTGCAGCATCCTCTCCTGCGTAATCAACAAATTTTATTTCTCCATCAAAATTCGCAAAATCACCTGCATTCTGCCCCTCGCCGGAATCAGTAAATTCAGGCGCAAACTGCAATTCCTGCTCTTCCGTATCGTTTGCCGCATCCGGAGTTTGCTTTTTACCGGAATTAACAGAGACAAATTTAAAAATTGTTGCAGCTTTTGCAGCCTTTGCTAATTTTAAACGCCCGTCTTTTGATTTCAAAAGCTGCGCGTAAAAAGAATACCTGTTATCCAGAGTGTTATCTAAATAGGCATATATGTCACTATCTTCAATTTCTACCGGATCACCTGCGTATGAGGACAAAAGAGGTTCTACATCATAAAAAGATTCCAGCTCATCTTCTCTAATTTTATAATATCCGTCCTGAGAACTCGTTTTATCAATACTTTCGGGGTTTTTAAATCCGACAACAGAAGCACCCGACAGGTCTGGGTTGACCTTTATAAACATATAAGCGGCAGGGATCAATTTGTTTTCAATATGAGAGACCGGAATCCCTATTTCATTTTCATTAAAAAATACTCTTACATCAATATAAGCATTATTTATATAAATATCAGATATATCAATGTCTTCCAGAACCTGACCGATATTGTGCAAGCCGGATTCAGAATCTATTTCATAAGATTCAGAATCAAAGTATTTTGCAGCAATACTTCCTGCAATAGCATTTGCAACAGCTCTGTTTCTGACACTTTCATCAGAAATTATTTTACATATATCTTGAGCGAGTTCTATGTCGCTGCTTGTTATTATAAAATTATCAGTATTCACCTAACACTCTCCCATACTATCGTAAATAATACCATATTATAAAAAAAAAATCTATACAAAATCATGCCGGTTGACTTTTTTGAAGGAATAATTAAACCAAATAGTGGATATTTTGTAAGATATCTTAAAGATTTTGCTTTAAGATTCGTATATATGTATGAAAGGATTAGATATGTTTTCATCAATGATACAAAATTTGTTGTCAAATTCCGGCAAAGCAAGTGCTATGCAGAGGGCTGTTCAGATGAATAATTATATTAATACACTGAACTCGCAGTGGACGCCGGTTGAGAAGCAATCTAATCCCCTGGAGGCACAGCAGGAAAAAATCCAATCCTTTGAAAATGTTTTAAAAAAATCTTCTAACGTAAAATTCGGAGAGCTTTTAACTAAACCTGCTACACGCGTAAATGCAAACATATATACATCCCAAGCTGTAACGGCAAAAGAAAAAATTACAACAAAAGATCAGATAAAAGATATTGTATTAAAGGCGGCAAAAAGACACGGTGTTGATGAAAAACTCGTCAATGCTTTGATTAAGCAGGAATCAGGTTTTAATCCGAATGCAAAATCAAAAGTCGGGGCAATGGGACTTATGCAGTTAATGCCTGCAACAGCAAAAGGTTTGGGGGTAACTAATCCTATGGATCCGGAACAAAATGTCGACGGCGGCGTCAGGTATTTAAAATCAATGCTGAATAAGTATAACGGGAATATTATACTGGCTCTTGCCGCATATAATGCAGGACCCGGCGCTGTTGACAAATACGACGGTGTTCCGCCTTACAAAGAAACACAAAATTATGTAAAAAATATCCTGGCAAGCTATCTGTAATTAAACTTTAGCGTTTAAGTTCTGTAATTTTTTAGCTTCACGTTCTCTGTCCTGCTTTTCATGTATACGTCTTGTATTTTTATATGTAAGCCGCGGAATAAACCATCCGAGAATATACGGTGATATAAAGAATGTCGTAATTAAGCCCGGAACGGAGGTTAAACCTCTGGCAAAAGTTGCTATTTTGCTGCTTTTAACCTTACCGGTTGATTTCATTAATTTTTTAATCAAATTATCTGCATTATCATCGCTCAATTTTTCAATAACAGATAAAATTTTCTTGTTTTTCTCGGTTTTATTAAGTCCTTTCAGAGAAGAAAGCGGCATTTTTGAAAAGATTTCGCTGCTGTTTTCTGATTTTGCAAGAATTTTTTGCAAATCACCGCCGTTTTTGTCTATGTATTTGCAGAAATTAATCATTTTTGCTTTTGTATCAACATTGTTATACAAAGAATTAATCTCTGCATTCGTAAGTACATGCGCTTTGCTGTATGGGTTTAACAAGTCTAAATACGCTTTTATCTTTGATTTATTGCTCCTGTCTTTATGCATCAGAACAAATCCGGAATTTTTTTCATAAGAAGTAACACAAGCTCTGGTTAACATCGGAACAGCAAAAACAACAGAAAGGCTTGAAGTTAAATCTCTCAGTACAATTTCCCACAGTTCTGTTAAATCTTTTTTGCCGTCCTCATCTACCTGCGCCCTGCTGTATGCCCTCATTCCCCTTGGGAAAATCAGCCCGAAAACAGATAATCCGGCCATTAATGTGTTTGTAAAGTTATGTCCGTTATATTCAAGCTCGGACGAGACAAAATCACTGTCATTTTTATTTATTTGTTTGCCGAGACGTTCTAAAATATTAACTTTAGCCGGTTTGCCTTCAAATGCTATATTGTAGTCTTTTGTTTTCTGATCTTCAATTTTTCTTGCACCAGGCGCTGTATTGCTTCTTGCATATATTTTAGGCAATACAGAAAGTACGCCTAAAGTTGCTGCCATTGTTGAAATATTTGTTATTAATCTTTTGGCAAGAGATTTATTTTTAATACTTTCAGCCTGAATTTCATCAAGAGCCTTAAGCCGTTTATTAGCAGTAATCGCATCGTTTGAATATTTAATCATGCCGTCAATAGCATCTTTTGCAGAAAAGACTTTTTTACTGTCAAATTTGTCCGAGCCGAATTTAACTTTTTGCAGCATGTCAAGTTCATCGCAGGTATTGTATTTCAGATTATTAATATGTTCAACAATATTATTCATGCAGGTTTTCTGGCATTTCTTTCCGCCCCGCATCCCTTTGATTTTTGCATTTTCAAAGCTGTTTACCTGTTTAAGTATATATTCAACAGATTCTTTTGTCGTATTTTCGTCTCCAATCGTGTCTTTGAGCATTTTTTCTATATTTGTTTTATAGAAAACCTGTTTAAATTCTTCCGGCTTATCCAATAATTTCTTATCAAAATCCGGTCTTATGATAATTTCTTTCAAGCTGTTGCCGAATCGCTTTATTAATGCCGTATTAACACTTGTTGTCCGTCCGAATTTTGCGGCAAGAAACATTGCAAGCGGTGCAACTGCCATCATACACGGTCCGGTTAAAGCTTCTCTTCCGAATACTTCTTTTCCTTCCTGAAAATTGTAATGTCCGGTTGTTTCTTTGTCTCTTAAAAAACCGGCTGTTGTCCGCGGCACGGTCATTCCGCCAAAATCCTGTATCAGAAAAGAAGCAAGAAAACCTTTGTCCTCTATCCATTGCATGGTATTACCGCTCAAATTAAGCAGGTTTGAAACACCGGCCCTAAAAGCAGGCCGTGTATTTTGACTGTTATTTACAGGAATATCCTGATTTATATTGTTATTAATTTTCAAGCACACTAATCCTTTATATTTTATATAATAATAAAGTATTTTTGCTCTTAATATTTGCTAAAAATGTAAAGGTTTGTAACAAATAAAATCTGGTTCTAAAGTCTCCTTTAATGCTCTTTGAAGTTTTTGTCGGGCTGAAGCCCGACCTATATTTCTATCTTGTGAATAGTGAGGAGTGAATAGAAAATTTTCATAAGTTATAGAGAAATATATGTCATTGCGAGGGAACAGACATTCAGCCCGAAGCAATCTTAAACGAGGTTAACCCCTCACCCGAATTTCTAAGTTCGCTAAACGCTCACTAAGAAATTCTTCCCTCTCCCGCAAGGGGCGAGGAAATAAAATTGACAATTGAATAGTTTTGTTGGGTTTCACCCAACCTACATTTTAATATTCTCAGTCACTTAGTCACTTAATCACTCAGTCACCCCCAAAATACATTTCCCCCAAACATCAAACTTGTATGCACACTTACCAACCAAATACATTTACCCCGCCGGGACATCAAACTTGTAAGTACACTTACCAACCAAATACATTTACCCCCTCCCTGATTGATTTAACCCCTGTTTGTTTTATAATAAAGTTATTGGAATTTAAATAGCTTTATTTTTTGATTAATAAGGAGGTCAAATGGGCAAAATTGAAATTACGCATGAAATTGAAGAAAAATGCTGCGTACACCGCGGTGTAAAGGGTATTCCCGCCCCAATTCCGCAAGAAGGTGAATGGACAAAATGTAAAGAAATTACCGATATTTCAGGTTTAACACACGGATGCGGCTGCTGCGCTCCTCAACAGGGCACTTGCAAGCTGACTTTGAATGTTAAAAACGGTATTATTCAGGAAGCTTTAGTTGAAACATTAGGCTGCTCAGGCATGACTCACTCTGCAGCTATGGCAGGTGAAATTCTTCCGGGCAAAACTATTCTTGAAGCTTTAAACACTGACCTTGTTTGTGACGCTATTAACGTTGCAATGAGAGAATTGTTCCTCCAAATCGTTTACGGAAGAACCCAGACAGCTTTCTCTGAAAACGGACTTCCGGTAGGCGCAGGACTTGAAGATTTAGGTAAAGGTTTACGCTCACAGGTTGGTACAATCCACTCTACTAAGCAAAAAGGCGTAAGATATCTTGAACTTGCAGAAGGTTATATTCTTGAATTGGGTCTTGATAAAAATGATGAAGTTATCGGATACAAGTTCGTTAACCTCGGAAAAGTTATGGACGCAATTAAATCAGGCGTTGACCCTAAAGAAGCTTACGAAAAGAACATCGGTACTTACGGCAGATTTGCTGATGCCGTTAAGACTATCGATCCGAGAAAAGAATAATAAAAAAGTGACTGGTGAATAGTGATTAGTGAATAGAATTTTGCTAAGAGCTTTTTATTAGTCATAAAGTATGATTATTGAACATAGTAGAAATTTAGTCTATTCACTACTCACTATTCACTAATCACAAAAAATACAACAATAAAAAGAAAAGAGGAAATTATATATGACAGTAAAATTTGAAGGACAAGACAGGCGCGAAGCTACTCTTAAGAAAGTTTTACCGGAATACGGATTCAACTCTCTTGAAGATGCTCGCGAATTATGCTTATCAAAAGGCATCGACGTAGATGCTATTGTTAAAGGTATCCAGCCGATTGCGTTCGACAACGCTTCCTGGGCTTACACTTTAGGCTGCGCTATTGCTATTAAAAAAGGTATCAAAACTGCTGCCGAAGCTGCTGAAGCTATCGGTATCGGTTTGCAGGCTTTTGCAGTACCGGGATCTGTTGGTGACACAAGAAAAGTAGGCTTGGGTCACGGAAACTTAGCAGCAATGCTTCTTAGAGAAGAAACTGACTGCTTCTGTTTCTTAGCAGGTCACGAATCTTTTGCAGCTGCTGAAGGTGCAATCGGTATTGCAAGAAACGCTAACAAAGTCAGAAAATCACCTTTGAGAGTTATCTTAAACGGTCTTGGTAAAGACGCTGCTTACCTTATTGCAAGAATCAACGGCTTTACTCACGTAGAAACAGAATACAACTACAAGACCGGCGAATTAAAAGTTGTTAAAGAAACTCCGTTCTCAGAAGGCGAAAGAGCAAAAGTTAAATGCTACGGCGCTGATGACGTTAACGAAGGTGTTGCAATTATGATTAAAGAAGGTGTTGACGTATCAATTACCGGTAACTCAACTAACCCTACAAGATTCCAACACCCTGTAGCCGGTACTTACAAAAAATGGTGCTGGGAAAACGGAAGAAAATACTTCTCAGTAGC
>CALUSN010000088.1 GCA_944323435.1 Candidatus Gastranaerophilales bacterium
AAAGCTGTTCTTGCCGTTCCGATGTGAAGATTGCCGCTCGGTGACGGTGCAATTCTTACTCTTACTTCTGACATAATTTTATCCTTCCTTTTTTTACCTAATTATTGCACAAAGAGGATATGGGGTAAAGAGGATTTATTTTGGCTTGAAAGTTAAAATACAAAATTACCTTATTCAAATGTGCCGGTTGATAGCTGCCGGCCGGATAACATCCCGTTGTAACTTTTAATACAGATTATGGTATAATAATAAAGAATAAAGCAGCCGGATAATCGCGCCCTGCGGGGTGAGGAAAGTCCGTGCATCCAAGGACAGACCGCCGGAGAAACTCCGGGCAGCGCAAGCTGGCGGACAGTGGCACAGAAAATATACAGCTAACCGTCTTATATGACAGGAGCAATGGTGCAACGGTGAGTTAAGCGCTTCACCAGCGGTATTGTGAAATACCGGCTAGCTAAACCCCGGTCGGATGCAAGATAAAACAGGCGTTTGAGGTGTCCGCCGATGCCTGTAAAATCGCTAGAGCTTTGGAGTAATCCAAAGACCAGACAGATGATTATCAGGAAAATTTTTCTGAACAGAACACGGCTTATGAGCTGCTTTATTCTTTTTTAGTCTCTGTCTGAATATCAACTGGTTATTTAATAATATACTAAAAATCAACAATCAGATTGGTTTTAGATTATTAAAAAGAAACTGATTTAGCCGCGCATATATTATCTTTTGTATTTGGAATTCTGAATCCGAAAATATTTCTTTCGTCCTCAAAACTTTTAACAAACATTGAACCGCCATGCGCATCTACAATTTTTTTAGAAGTATATAACCCCAAACCAATCCCTAACTCCTTATGAGCTTCGGCAAAAGATACATATTGAGCAAAAATGGCCTCTCTTTTATCAGGCTGTATATACGGACTGTTGTTTTCAAACTGAAAGCAAGTATAATCAGATTCATTATATAGTTTAACTTTTATTACTGAATCTTTATAAGCGTATTTTATACCATTTGACATTAAATTCATTATTACGCGTTTTATCTGAACTTTATCGCCAAAAATTACAGGATTTTTGCAAGTTTGCTCTAATTCAATATTAATCCCTTTATCTTTTGCCAGATAAACCATTTCTCCAATACATTCCGTTGTGAGTTCGGGGAGCATTACTTCTTCATAATTCAGTGCAACAGCACCTCTCTCATTTCTGTATGTTGCAAGCAGTGAGCTTAACATTGCCTTCATATACCGGCATGAATCCAGAAGCATTTCCAAAATATCTTTTTGCTCTTTAGGAATATTACCAAAATTTCCCTTTAATAAGAGTTCTATAGCTCTTATTTGAGCCAGAGTAGGATTTTTAAGATCATGTCCTAATGAAGCTACAAAAGTTTCCCGCTGCGCTTGTAAAATTTTTTCGTCATCAATGTTATTTATCATTACAATTATACCTATAACGCTGCCGTTGTATGTATTAATCGGGGCTTTATATATTTTATACCAGTGCGGAATTCCGTCGATATCCTTAATTTCTTTTTCATTAGAAATTGCGCTGTTATTTTCTATTACAAAATTATCCTCATAGAGATTACTATTTTTTAGTGAATCCATATCCAGATGTGTTTTATGGAAACAGTCAAATCCTTTTTCAAAAAATTCTTTTGAATATTTTGTTCCGGTAATATATTTACCATCGGCAGCTTTCATATAAATTAATTCAGGAACATTTTCCAATAACGCATTTAATTGATATTTATTCATAAAAAAGCGCTCTTTTAATTCCTCCTGACAGGTAATATCTTTTGAAGTGTATACAATATACTCGACCTGTTCTTTATTTTTTACTGGTGTTGCTGTTACTGATAAAATACGATTTTCTCTTCTGGAGTGCATATTAAAAATTCTATTACATCCTGATTGTAAAATCTGATTATCTATCTCTGCTGTTTCAGGGGTTTCATAATTAAAGTATTCATAATATAAATCATTTGCCCCGATAATCTTTAAATTCCGGTTTTTAAACCAGATTGCATCCGGATAGCTGTTAATAAATTTATTAATAATGCCCGCATAATTAACATTATCTCCAAGCGGATTTTCAACTCTCTCCATATCGTCCTCAATAAATGTAACTGATACACTTATTAAGTATTCTATACTACTTTTCTTTAAGAAAATATTAACCGCATGTCTTATTTTAATTTTTACGGAGTTTTATATATACAGGGTTATAAGTAAGTACAGGCGGACCGGAACAAAGTTTGTTATATTCTGTTACAAAATTAAGCATGTCAGATTTTGTCCAGCGGGTTTCGCAAATGGCATTTGCTCCGGTAAGTTTAATATGTTTTAAAACCTCTTCAGGAGTTTTAAAATTTAGTGTATAAATTTCCTCCTCAATAGAATGAGAATAGTTTTTTAATATTTTTTCATACTCATCTACAGTCCGGTATGGGAGTGTTTGTTTCAGTATCTGCCGGATTTCTGAATAATTTTTTTTACCGAATGTTGAAAATAAAATTATACCGCCATTGTTTAGACGGCTTAAAAGTAAACCGATAAAACTTTCAAAATCTTCTAGCCATTGGAAAACTGCATTTGATAATATTAAATCGTATCTGCTTTCATTATTTTTTAAAAACTCTTCTATATCTGCAGATACAAACTTGATACTCGGAGAAATCTTGCTGATATATTTTTTACAGTTTTTTACAATATCATTTGCAATATAGTTGTTATATGAAATATTTTTAATTGCAAGATCCGTCAGTAATCCTGTTCCGCAGCCGATTTCTAAAACATCATTAAATTTTTCTTTATCAAGAATTTGTATAAGATATTCTGCCATTTTCCTTTGAATTACGGCATTAGCATTATATGTATCCAAATGCTTAGAAAATCTTCTTTGTATCAAATCCTTATTCATAAAAGTTCTTCCCATTTTTTAAATAGTAAAAACGGGCAATGACCGCTTTTTAAATTAGGTTCTTTCCCCCAGTAAGCACATTGATTTTTCACAGGAATAATTTTATCATTATCACTTATTAAAACTTTAGAATATTTGAAATCTTCATCGGCTTTATAATTTTTTAGCGCGGAAAGCTCGTTTTTTTGACTTTCTAAACTCCTTTTTATTTGTATATGAGAAGGTTCTTTGTCAAACATATTCCTTATAAATTTTTTTGCTCCGTTTTTGTTAAATCCTCTGATAGTCAAGTCGTAGATTTTTACGGGAATTCCAAAATTATTATCTATAGGTTTAAGAGTTCCGTTTACAGCAGTTGAGGCATTATATTTTATATTAAATAGAGTGGCTGTCATAACTCCCATTGACCAGGCAACCAAATGTCGTTTTTCATATTTGTCAAGAATAGCAAAGTCAAACTCTGTTTCAAGCGTATTGTAGTCATAAAACATTAAAATATCATAATTTCCGGCATTAAGATTTGCGACAACAGTTTCGTCCATTCCCCAGCCGTTGAAAAAAACAATTATTTCTTTGCTCTCTTTTTTATTTAGCCATTTATATTCCATAATACTTATTCTAACATGGAAATTTCCTGAAGTGCACTAAAAAATCATTAAATTAAATGATGAATCATTTTTATACTGACTATATAATATACTTTGGGATGAATTGTATTTAAGCAAAAGGACTTTTAGATGCCAATAGAAGGATTTGATTATAAAGCATTTGCGGCCTCAATGACAGAACAGGCCAAAGAACTTGTTCCGAAAGAATTAAAGGAGCAGGAAAAAGAGTATATTGTAAAAACTCTTGGAAATTTTACCCTTCTTGCAGGAGAAGCACTCTATAATGATGACCAGTTAAACCTTACCGTCGATCAGGCTGTATTTATTACACAGGTTATTGCAGAATGGTCTTTTCATAAATCAATAGACTTAATTCATTCCGGAATACTGCCCCAGTATTGGGACAGCATAATGCAAAAAATCGCTTTTACTATTTTTGAAGTTGCAAAACAGGCTGTAATAAGAAAAATACCGCAGGATCAGCTTTTGCAGGCAGTAGAACATCATGTTATTAAAGTTTATAACACCTGTATAGAAGAACTTCAAAAAAAGGGTATTATCGATGAAGAGGTTAAAACCCGTGCAGAAAGCCAGTCTAATATAGATGCAATGGCAAAACAAGCTCAGGAAGAACAGCAGCGGCAGCAAATGGCAGCTGCGGAAGAAGCCGAGAAAAATTTAAAGGAAGCAGAAAAAAGAAGAGAAGAAAAACGTAATAGAAAAAAACAAGAAAAAGCCCTGTCATCTATGGCACATGGAATTAGTAACAAGCAAATGAAACTTATGACGCTTGCTCTTGTTCTAAAAATTCTTTCTCAAGATAAAGTCACAACAATACTTAATAAATTCGACTCGGAAGATTCACTTGTAATATCTCAATATATGAATATGGCAGATTTGGAATCCCATCTTGACGGAGATTTAATTGCCGGCTGTCTTAAGGAAATGAAAGAATATTTACCGGTCAAACGAAAACTTACAAAAGAAAACGTCCTTGGCGATTTGCTAAGAATATATCAAAAAACGCCAAGAGAAAAAGTTGAAAGAATTATAAAAAATGAGCGGCCTTTAGTAAAAAGATTTATTCTTCAATCTTATGACGGAGAGTTTTCCGATTTACCGCTAAGAGTCGCAGGAATTGTTGCACAATACATTGAAGAGAGTGTATAATAAAATCAAATGATAATAAAGAAAAACAGCCAAAAATTCAGGGAGGTAAAAAAAAGAAGCCGTATTTCAGCCGGTTCTGAAGAAAATCCGGCTTTTTCCGATGCAGTTTTAGAGGAAAAGAATATTACCGAACAAGCCGCAGAAGAAGAGGAAGAGGAGGAGCAGGTTCCGTCTGAAAATTTGCCGAAAGAGCCTGATGTTGATTTATTTGATATAGAAAATATTGATTTTAATCAAAGACAGGAACGCAGAAGAGGAACCAGAAGACGCGGATACCGCAGAATTGATGACAGGAATCTTGTTTCGCGGGCGCAGGAGGAAGCAGAAGCCATAAAAAAATCCGCTTTTGACGAAGGATACAGAAAGGGGCTTGAACAGGCTGAAGCTGATATGACAGCCTTCAGAAAAGAAGTTACTGTTTTTATGAATGCTACAAAAAATGTTTTTGAATTTATTGCCCCGGATATATTAGAAATTGGCGTAGACATTGCAAAAAAAATAATTAAAAAAGAAGTGGAAACTGATCCGCAGGTACTTATAAATACAATTGTAGATGTTCTCAAAACACTTGCAAAAAATGAACCTAAAATCAATATCAGGGTTAAACCTCAGGCTGTTCAATTTATAAAAGATACTCTGCCAAATATAACTTATCAGTATGGCATAGAAGCTAAAATAAATATCATAGCCGACCCCTCTATAGAAGAGGGCGGATGCGTTTTTCAGACTAATAACGGTATTGTTGATGCATCAATTGATACACAGATGGAAATAATTAAAAAAGCTCTGGAAGGCGGGGGGTAAATTGATAACTGAGTGATCAAGTGATCAAGAAAAAGACTGCAGGCGCGGTAAACCTGCACAATGACAAGAGTTAAACAGAACGTTTCAGGTTTGGGCATACCTGCCCGACAATAAAATATAAACAGAAAGGTCGTAATGGCGGCAGAAGGACAAAATAAACCAATAAGTGAAATTTTTATGGCATTATTCGTAATGACATTAATTTTAATTCTCATTATTGAAATGCCAAATTGGGTTATTAATTTTTCTATCAGCTTGAACATTACATTAAGTATTGTCCTTCTTATGATATCCTTGTATGTCCAGAAACCGCTTGAACTTGCAGCATTTCCTTCCATTATACTTTTGGGAACAATGTTTCGTCTGGTTCTGTCTATTGCTTCTACCCGTCTTATTCTTGCAAAAGGCGATGCAGGAGAAGTAATTCACGCATTCGGAACTTTTGTAACCGGCGGGAATATGATTGTAGGCGGTGTAATATTCTTGATTATTACAGTCGTTCAATTTATGGTAATCACAAAAGGTGCAGAGCGTATTGCAGAAGTCTCGGCACGTTTTGCATTGGACGCTATGCCAGGTAAGCAAATGACAATTGATGCAGATTTTAATGCCGGCTTAATTTCTCCGGAAGAAGCAGTTAAAAGGCGTGAAGATTTGCAAAGAGAATCAAGCCTTTTTGGTTCAATGGACGGTTCCATGAAGTTTGTAAAAGGTGATACTATGGCCGGTATCATCATTGTTATAATAAATATTGTCGGCGGGTTGATTATCGGCTGTCTTGTAAATCAGATGCCTATAGCGGATGCGGTTACGAAATATACCGTATTAACCATCGGTGATGGTCTTGCTTCCCAGCTTCCGTCGCTTTTGATGTCAATTGCCGCCGGTATTGTGATGACCCGCGCTTCGGCTGGTCACGATTCACTGGGTGGAGATGTGACCTCTCAGATATTATCAAAACCATACTCATTGTTTTTTGCGGCATTATTTCTGGGTTTAATTGCAATTACAAGTCCTATAACAGGACTTCCTTTCCTGCCGTTTTTTGTTTTTACTATAATTCTTGCAGTTGCAGGATTCTCTGTATTAGTTAATGCAGACGTTCAATCCCAGTTAGGTCAATTGGAAAGCGTTCGCCAGAATATGCAGGATTTGGTTAATCCGAATAAGATGTATGAAAGACTCGGGGTTGATATATTAAGCTTACAGGTTGGTGCCGGTTTGCTTGTAATTGCAGACCCTGATCAGGAAGGTCAATTGCTTGCAAAAATTGCTGCATTACGTCAAAGAGTAACTGATGAATTAGGTTATATTTTGCCAAACATCCGTATTATGGACTCTTCTGCTCTTGAAGCAAACGAGTATGTAATTTCTATTCGTAATAATGTTGTTGCCTCCGGATATGTTTATCCTGGTAAATATATGGTAATTGCAGATCAGTGGGATGCAGTAAAGAAAACTATTCCGGAAGACGCGATTGTAGGTGTTGACCCGACTTATCAGACACAGGCATATTGGATTTCGGCAGATGATGCCAAAGCTAATAAAAATGTTACGGCTGTTGATGCAACAGATGTTCTTGTCACTCATCTTCAGGAATGCGTAAGAAAACACGTAGATGAAGTTATGACCAAAACAGATGTTCTTAAACTTATGGAACTCGTTCGCTCACAAGACCCTACGCTCGTTAACGACCTTGTACCTGCAATTATCTCTACATCTGATTTAAGAAAGATTTTTGTTAACCTTATCAGAGAAAAAGTTTCTATAAAAGATATTATATTTGTATTTGAACGACTTTGCGACTACGCCAGATTTTCAAAAGAACCGGATATTCTTTCTGAACGTCTGAGAGCAGCACTAGGACGACAAATCTGTTTAAGCAATGTTGACAGAGACCATGTGCTTTATGCATTAACTCTTTCCCCTGAATGGGAAAAGACACTTGATGACAGCTGTCAAAGAACAGAACTCGGAACGATGTTTCTCTTAAATCCTATGCAGGTGCAGGATTTAATTGAATCAACGGCTATGACATTAATGCGTGCACACCAGTCTATCGGACAACAACCGGTAATCCTTTGTTCGCCAAGAATACGACTGCCGCTATACCAGTTGCTTGAGCGCCATATTCCGACAATAGTTGTCATTTCTTATTCAGAATTAATTACCGATATCAAAGTAGAAGCTGTTGATACAATCGGTGATAATACCGGATACTAGTGAGTTTAAATTTTACAGGAAAATTGTCGCTTTACAAAACTTTACAAATAGAGAACAAAAAAGCAATTTTTTAAATCATAGATACTTTATATATACATAAGAGATATTTAAGAGAGAGATAAGTTAAAGC
>CALUSN010000089.1 GCA_944323435.1 Candidatus Gastranaerophilales bacterium
GCAAGCTTGTTAGCAGCTTCATCATAAGCATTCTTATCTGCCCACATACCTCTTGCATCAAGCATTTCAGAAGGTACGTCAGGACAAGATACAGGATAATCTACATTGAATACGTCATGGTGTTTGAATTCTACATTATCAAATGAGCCGTTCAATGCAGCAGTTACCATAGCTCTTGTGTAAGCCAATTTCATACGTTTAGCACCTGATGAAGCAGAGCCGCCAGCCCATCCTGTATTAACTAAGTATACTTTAGTACCGTATTTTTCAAGCTTTTCACCGAGCATCTTAGCATAAACAGAAGCATCCATCGGCATAAAAGGTTCGCCGAACAACGTTGAGAATGTCGGCTGCGGTTCAGTAACGCCTCTTTCTGTACCGGCTAATTTAGAAGTAAAGCCTGTTACAAAGTGGTACATTGCTGCATTCTTATCCAATCTTGAAATTGGAGGCAATACACCGAATGCATCTGCTGTTAAGAAGATAACAACTTTTGGAATTCCGCCCATTGAAGGGATTTGAGCATTATCAATGTAATTAATCGGATAGCCTACACGTGTGTTTTCAGTCAATGATCCGTCATTGAAATCAAATTCTCTTGTTTCAGGATCCATAACAACGTTTTCTACAAGTGAACCGAACTTAATTGCATTATAAATTTCCGGTTCATGTTCAGCAGAAAGGTTGATACATTTTGCATAGCATCCGCCTTCAAAGTTAAATACACCGTCAGGAGACCAGCCGTGTTCGTCATCACCAATTAACTTACGGTTAGGATCTGCTGATAATGTAGTTTTACCTGTTCCTGAAAGACCGAAGAATACAGCGGTTTCGTGAGTTACAGGATCCATATTTGCCGAGCAGTGCATAGGAAGAACATTCTTCTTAGTCATTACATAGTTCATAGTTGCAAATACAGATTTTTTGATTTCACCTGCGTATTGTGAACCGCAAATAATGATTTCATGTGCTTCATAGTCGATTGCAATGCAAGCTTCTGAATTTACACCGTCAACTTCCGGATCACATTTGAATCCCGGAGCACAAAGGATTGTGTAATCTGCTTCGCCGTAGTTTGCTAATTCTTCGGCAGTCGGTCTGATTAACAACTGGTGAATAAACAAGTTCTGGCTTGCAAGTTCGTTGATTACTCTGAATTTTTGAGTGTAAGTTTTGTCTGCACCTGCAAAACCATCAAAAATAAATATTTCACGGTTTTGTAAGTAAGATGCAATCTTACCCTTGATTGAGTTAAATTTTTCTCTGCTTATAGGGCGGTTAACTTTACCCCAAGCAATTTCATTGTGAATTGTTTCAGTATCAACAATAAATTTGTCCTTAGGTGAACGTCCGGTGTATTTACCTGTCGTTACAACAAGTGCGCCGGTATTGCTCAATGAGCCTTCGCCTCTGCGTAATGCAGCTTCTGTTAATTGAGCAGGAGTTAAATTACGATAAACTGCTTTTGGTCCTATAATACCAAATTTTTCTATTCCGTATGTTTCCATAGAATGCTTCCTCCTTTTTAAAAAGCTTTTCTCTGTACAATAATAAATGTAGTATAAACACTTGTAAAAATCAATGTTTTAGCAATAAAAAAAGACGAGATAAACTCGTCTTTTCTTGTGTTTAACTTTTTTATGAGTTCTGCAAACCTCTCTTGAATTCCTCCGGTCTGCTTGAACGGGCCAGAGCATCCTCCAGAGTAATTTTCTTTCTCATATACAAATCTCTGAGAGACATTTCAAGAGTCTGCATGCCAAATCCTGAGTTAGTTTGCATTGTTGAATATATTTGAGCTGCTTTTGCTTCACGAATCAGGTTAGCAATAGCAGGGATAACAAGCATGACTTCCTGGGCCATAACACGACCGCTCTTTGAACCATCTGCCTGAAGAAGCGGAAGCAAGGTTTGAGAGAATACAGCAACTAATGAGTTAGAAAGCTGTACACGAACCTGCTGCTGCTGACCTTCCGGAAATACGTCAATAATACGGTCAATTGTTTGTGAAGCAGAAGAGGTGTGCAGGGTACCAAATACTAAGTGACCTGTTTCTGCAGCGGTCAGTGCCAGACGAATTGTATCCAAGTCACGCATCTCACCAACCAGAATGATATCAGGGTCTTCACGAAGTGCTGATTTAAGAGCGTTTGCAAAACTTCTTGTATCCTGACCTAATTCTCTCTGGTGAATAATAGAACGTTTTGACGGGTGAATAAATTCGATAGGGTCTTCAATCGTCAAAATGTGTTCTGAACGAGTTTCGTTAATGTAGTTAATCATTGCAGCAAGAGTGGTTGATTTACCTGAACCGGTAGGACCTGTTACCAGGACCAATCCGCGCGGTTTTTCAGCAATCTTTCTTACTGTATCCGACAGACCTAATTCTTTGAAAGACGGAACTTTTGATGCAATTACACGGAATGCAGCCGCATAATTTCCTCTGTCTTTATAAATATTAACCCTGAAACGGCTAAGTCCCTGAATACCGTATGAAAAGTCCAGTTCCCAATCTTGTTCCAGTTTACGTCTCTGTTCTTTGTTCAACATAGGGAACAGTAGCAGCTCTACTTCTTCCGGTTTCAAAGCCGGCACATCCATACGTTGGAGATTACCGTCAATACGAACAACCGGAGGCAATCCTGCTGAAATATGAAGGTCTGATCCTCTTTGTTTAACAACAACTTCCAAATATTTTTCTATAAGCATTAAAAAGCCCTCATTTTTTGCATAAAGGATGTTTTAATTTATATTTTTATTTAAATTATAACATTCCTTCATTAGCACTCTTTTACATAAAAACTATATCATAAAATAAAAGTCTTGTAAACTTCTTTTTTTACTCAACTAATTATTTTGCCAAATACTCATTAATCGCTTTTGCGGCTTTCTTGCCGGCGCCCATTGCGTTTATTGCATTTGAAGCGCCAACCGGGGCAACATCTCCGCCTGCATATATTTCGGGAATTGAAGTTTCCCGCGTGTCCGGATTAACTGTAAAGTAGCCTTTAGGGTCAACTGAAAAATCTAATCCATCGAGATGTGCCGACTTTTGAATGATGGGATTAGGCCCGGTGCCCAGCGCTACAATTACAGAATCCACATCCAAATCAGTATAACGTCCTGTTCCTACAGGTCTGCGTCTTCCTGACTCATCAGGTTCGCCAAGCTCCATTATTTCAAACTTCATGCCATCTACGTATCCGTCTTTGTTGTAAATTTCAACCGGTGCATGGAGAAAATGAAACACCACACCCTCTTCTTTAGCGTGACGAATTTCTTCCAGGCGGGCAGGAAGTTCAGCCTCTGTTCTTCTATAAACAATATAAACCTTTTCAAATCCTACTCTGACTGCGGTTCTCGCTGCATCCATTGCTACATTGCCGCCGCCGATTACCGCAACTGATTTTCCGACTCTTAAAGGAGTTGCAGAATCTTTTTCATTTGCGTGCATCAAATTTACTCTTGTTAAAAATTCGTTTGCGGAATAAACTCCGTTCAGATTTTCACCCGGAATATTCATCATCTTGGGAAGTCCGGCACCTGAGCAGATAAATATTGCATCATATCCGTCTTCTTTAAGCTGCTTAAGCGTAATGGACTTGCCTACTATAACATTTTTTTCAAACTTAACGCCCATTTCTTTAAGGTTATTGATTTCTCTGTCAAGAACCGTTCTCGGGAGTCTAAATGGAGGTATGCCATATCTTAAAACACCGCCGAACTCATGAAGAGCTTCAAAAATGGTTACATCATGACCGGCTTTTCTTAAATCAGAAGCTGCTGTAATACCTGCGCATCCTGAACCTACTATTGCGACTTTTTTTCCGGAGGGTACTATTTCAACAGGTTTTGCAGCCGTATTATCACCGACATATCTTTCTAAAGCGCCTATTGCAACCGCTTCGCCTTTGATTCCGAGAACACATTGTCCTTCGCATTGCCTTTCTTGCGGGCAAACTCTGCCGCACACAGATGGCAGCATACTTGTGTTTCTTATGATTTCGCCTGCTTCATCCAGCTTATCTTCTTTAAGCGCTTTAATAAATCCCGGAATATCAATATTAACCGGGCAGCCTTTTACGCATCGTGGATTTTTGCAGCTCAAACATCTTAAAGCTTCTTCTTTTACCTGTTCGGGTGTAAAATTTTCTTCTACAGGAAGAAAATTTTGACGGCGTTTTGTTTTGTCTTGTTCTTTAGCTCTCTGGCGCATACTTCTCTCCTTGTGTGTTTTTCACATAAATATAATATCAAAAATTGACGGGATAGTCTATATTAAGTTTCTTTTGTATGGTTGCGATTGCTTCATGATTTCACTTTTGTAATAAATGTTAAGTTTTGTAAAATATTTGACTAAAGTTAGCAAAAAATATTTTTACGCTTTTTAGAAGAAATATAAAGCTCTCTCTTCTTATTTAAACGGACAGGCCTTGGTTTTACAAGGTCTTTTTTTTGTCTTAAATTCAAAAGAATTTTGCTGCAAATGTGTAAAATTACTCATTATATGATTACGTATTTTTTTAATAATAACCTTTGTCATTGAATTACGATAAACTCCGGTGTTATCCTTGCCTGCTCTTAAAATTCATAGTGTTACTATTGCTTCTTGAATATACTGCCAATAATTTGTTAACAAATGTAAAGAAATAAATAAGTTTTGAAATTGAGAATTTTCTTTCTACTTTATATATATGTAAACACAATTAGTAAGGATTAAGGTTATGCTAACAGTAAGTTCTTCAGACGAAAAACAAAGCACCTGCTTCAAATTCATAGGAGCAGACTCAACACCTAAAACAACACATTTGATTTCGAATAATACATCGCTCATCAGTACAACTCCTGCCGGCGGCGGTGTTGATACCTGTAGTTTCTATTCAGGTCCGAGTGATGCAACGATTATGGCTTTCGGTGAAAGCTGTGAAACGAGCGGATCAATTGCATATTCAGGAGTTGAATCCTGCGGCGCAATAGCTTATTCCGGCGGCGCTGAATCTTGCGGTTCAATTGCTTCTGCATCAGTGTCAGTCTCATCAGGCGGCGGCTTCTCCGGCGGCGGTTGCAGCTACTCCTGCTAATAAAAATTTCTAATCAACTTATGTATTAAAAACCGGTCTTATGCCGGTTTCTTTTTTATTTCTTTACAGATTAGTTGTCAAAATTTAAAAATAATGATACGATTTTATCGTATAGAGGAGAGAAGTATGGATGAAATTTTTAGTATTATACAATTCTTAAAACAAGCTGTAAAAACAGGAGCTTCTGATGAGCATTTGATGGTAGGACATGCGCCGTATTTAAGAATTAACGGATTTATCAAAAAAGCGAATACAGCACCGATGACAAAAGAGGATATAGATAATGCTATATTAGATATAGCCCCTACCACAATAAGAGATAAAATCTTAACTCTCTGTGATGTTGATTTTATGTACGAAATAAGAGGATGTTCCCGATTCAGAATCAACTATAACAGACAACTTGGCATGCCGGCGCTTGTTATAAGAAATATTCCATATAAAATACCGACTCTGCAGGAATTATCGCTTCCTGATGTAATGCCTTCTATTATAGACCAGCAAAACGGTATCATCCTTGTTACCGGGCCTACAGGCTGCGGTAAATCAACTACTATAGCATCGTTGATTAATCATATTAATGAAACAAAAGCAAAACATATTATAACTCTAGAAGATCCGGTTGAATATGTTTTTGAATGCAAAAACAGTATTATTTCACAACGTCAATTAGGTGTTGATACAAAATCTTTTACAGACGGTATTAAGTTTGCTTTGAGACAAGATCCGGATGTTATATTTATCGGTGAAATCCGAGATAAGGAAACAATGGCTGCCGCTTTAAAAGCTTCAGAGACAGGACACCTTGTATTGTCTACATTACATACTAATGATGCTGTTCAAACAATAAACAGAGTTGTCAATATGTTCGATGAAGCAAACAGATATCTTATAAGAAAACAACTTTCCGAGACATTACGGGCTACAATTGCTCAAAAGCTTGTGTATTCTGAAAAAAGGCAAAAACGATTTCCTGCTTGTGAAATTATGGTAGTCACTTCAACAATAAAAGATTATCTTATCAAAGATAATACAGATAAAATTTACGATATTTTACGAGATAATACTGTTGATGATATGGTTACAATGAACACATCTCTGGCAACTCTTGTAAATAACGACTTTATTTCTCAAGAAGAAGCTATTAAATGTTCTAATGATGTTCAGGAACTTGAAAAAATCTTCAGAGGCGTATACCTGGGTACAAAAGCTTATTATGAATAATTACGTTACGGAAGCAATTAACTTAAAATCATACAATTTAAATGATGCAGATAAAATAATTGTAATGTACTCCAGAGAAAACGGTCTTATTAAAGGTGTTGCTAAAGGCATTAAAAAGCCTAAGAGCAAGCTTGGAGCCCGGATGGATTTGCTCGTTGCAAATTCTCTGCAGCTTATAAAAGGTCGTTCAATGGATACAATAGTTCAGGCTCAGACTGTTAACCATTTTCGAAAAACCAGAGAAAATATGGATAAACTTATATTATCCTCTTATATTTCTGAGGTTGTTATGAATTTTGGGGAAGGCTCGGAATCCGCTTCAAAAGAAATTTATGAACTTTTGTATAAAGCCCTTGCAAGAATTGCGGAAGCTAAAGAAAAAAAGGACATGCTTATTGCAGCAATTAAATTTCAGCTTAAAATGCTTCTTATTATGGGTTTCTGCGTTGAACTTGATACCTGCCTTTGCTGCCGTGAGCAAGTATTAGACGAAGAAATGTATTTTTCATCATCTATGGGTGGAATTATTTGCAAAGAATGCAATGAACACCTTGGAGTCAGGTTAAAAATGCATAGCAAAATAAGAGATTTTTTGCAGGCAATGCTCCAGTTTGATTTTAATTATGAAAGCGACTATGACAGAAAAGCAACAGAAAAAGTTTGTCAGGTTTGTTTTGACCTATTAGATGA
Source organism: Candidatus Gastranaerophilales bacterium (assembly GCA_944323435.1). Taxonomy (GTDB): domain Bacteria; phylum Cyanobacteriota; class Vampirovibrionia; order Gastranaerophilales; family Gastranaerophilaceae; genus CAG-196. The sequence continues at coordinate 6,996 of CALUSN010000089.1, forward strand.
TTATATAAAAATTCACACAAATAAGCGCCAGAAATCAGTAAAACTGGTTCATGAAATGGCAGGCTAGTTATGAAAAAACTCAAACTTGCGCATTTGTATCCTAAACTTTTAAATATTTACGGAGATATCGGAAATATAATTACCCTGAAAAAGCGCTGTGAATGGCGCGGAATAGAACTTGAAGTTGATGAAATAAATATTGGTGACACAATTGGCGGACATGATATTTATTTTATCGGCGGCGGTCAGGACAGGGAGCAAATAGAAGTTTCTAGAGAGTTACAGAAACATAAAAGTTTTTTGCAATCCGAACGAGACAGAATGGCGGTTTTTTTAGGAATATGCGGCGGCTATCAGCTGATGGGGCATTATTATCAGCCTCATAAGGGTGATAAACTTTTGGGAATCAGCCTTCTTAACGCTTATACAGTTGCTGGAAATAAGCGCTTTATCGGAAATGTTACGATAAAAACCGGGCTTGTAGAGCCGGATACGTTAGTGGGATTTGAAAACCATAGCGGACTAACGTACTTAGAAGGTGAAACAGAACCTATCGGTGAAGTTATTATTGGTAATGGCAATAACGGTCAGGACAATACAGAAGGTGCACGTTACAAGAATGTATTCGGAACTTACATGCATGGCTCTTTTCTGCCTAAAAACCCGCAATTTGCAGATTATCTTCTGGAGCTTGCACTCGGTTCTAAACCGG
>CALUSN010000090.1 GCA_944323435.1 Candidatus Gastranaerophilales bacterium
TACGGAATTTTAATTTATCTTGTTCTGCATTATGCAAAATCCGATTTCTGGAGATATTTTTTAACAACTCTGTTCGGGGTATGGATTCTGCTTGTGGGAATTTCCCGCCTCTGGCTCGGAGTTCATTATCCGGTTGACGTTATAGCAGGAATGTTTCTCGGATTTATGATGATTAATTTATATATAATCGTTTCAAGAGCTTTGAGTAAATAACTTATTCATTCTGGTTCATAAAATTTTCCGGCAGTTCTTTGTCAAGAAAAGCTCCAAATTCTTCAAAACTCAGCCCGAGAGCTTTTACAATTTTTGTAATGTTATAAAAAGATGCCTGTGCAGTTGCATTCACAACCATATCATACGTAGACATGGGTATATCATTACCATAGCAAAAATCTGTATAGGTAATATTTTTTTCTTTTCTGAGGCGGGTAACAATTTTCCCTATCGCTTTATATAATATTTTTGAATTTTCATGCATTAATATATATGATAAATGTAAAATTGTCTCTGCCACCCCGATATATTGTGGCAAATAAGGATATTCTATTTTCGGATAAAATCGGAATCGAAATTTTATAGTTGAATAATTAAAGCTTCAAATGTTAAAATAAACTTATGAAAATATGTTTTATACCGATAGATAACCGCCCTGTTTGTTATAATCTTGTAAAAGATATTGCAGCAATTGATGAAGATATTGAAATTTTTATTCCGCCGCGGGAGTTTTTAGGAGATTTGAAAAAAAATGCGCAGGTGAATGAGATTCTTCAATGGATGGAAAATTTACCGGATTGTGATGCAATGATTTTATCGCTTGATACAATTGCGTATGGCGGTTTAATTCCGTCCCGCCGTTCACCGGACTCTCTGGAAGAAATACAAAAACGGTTATATCGTCTAAAGTCTTTAATAATCGGTAAAAATGTCTATGCTTTTTCCAGTATAATGCGAATTCCTGACAATAATTGCAATGAAGAAGAGAAAGAGTATTGGAAAGATTGGGGCAAAAAGATTTTTGAGTACTCTTATTCAGGTGTAAATACAGGTGTTCCGCAGGAAATTTTAGAGGACTATCTAGCAGGACGCAGACGAAATTTTGAGATTAACAAACTGTACCTTAACTGGCAGCAGGAGGGTATTTTTGATACATTGATTTTTTCAAAAGACGACTGTGCCCCAAAAGGTTTCAATGTCGATGAAGCAATTGAATTGGAAAGACTCGGCGGAAAAACAAAAACAGGTGCGGATGAAATTCCGCTTTCGCTTCTTGCAAGAGCAATTGAAAAAGATATAAAAATTTATGTTGAATATACAGAGCCTGATTATAAAGACAGTGTTTCAAATTACGAAGATATTTCTATTGAAAAATCTGTTACAGGACAATTAGAACTCGGCGGGTTCGGTATTACAGATGATAAAAATAAAGCTGACTTAATCCTTGTTGTAAACAATTTTGCGGAGAAGCAGGGTGAACTTGTAATGGGGTGGGAAACTTCTAAAAAATACAGCGGGAATTTTGAACTGCCTTCAAAACCATACGCAATTGCAGACGTCAGATACGCGAACGGGGCAGATAACGATTTTGTTGAACATATTTTGACACAAATAGATTTGGATAATTTTTACGGATATGCTGGTTGGAATACCTCTGCAAATACCCTCGGGAGTTTGCTTGCTGCCGTAAAAGTTAAGTGGAAAGCAAAAAAATATAATGACAGGGCATTTCTTAAGCTTGAAACAATCAGATTTCTGGATGACTGGGCTTATCAGGCTAATGTACGGGCAAGGATTGAAAAGCCGTGCGATATCAGTGATTTAATGAAACCATACGAAGATAAACTGACAAAAATATTTAGCTCCCAACCGGCAAAGACCTGTTCTCATCCGGAGTATATTTACCCATGGGAGCGTAAGTTTGAAATAGAAATTGCAGAAAAATAGTCGTTTTTTATGTTAAAATTTTTGTATGATTAAACCTGAACTTTTAATGCCGGCAGGCAATATTGAAAAACTTAAATACGCAATCAAATACGGCGCAGATGCCGTGTATCTCGGTGTTGTTGATTTTAGCCTGAGAGCAATGCGTAAGGGAGAATTAATAACCCTTGATAATCTTAAGTACGCAATTGATACTGCGCGTTCAATGGGGGCAAAATCTTACCTTACACTAAATATTTTTGCATTCAACAATGATATTAAAGCATTGGAAGCATGTATGGATAAAATTATTGATTCAAAACCGGATGCTCTTATAATAAGCGACGTTGGCATTATGCGGCTTGCGAAGAAATATATGCCAAAAACTGATATTCACATAAGCACTCAGGCAAATATTTTAAACTATGAAGCGGTTCGCTTCTGGCAGGATATGGGCGCAACAAGAGCAATTCTTGCCAGAGAACTTCCGATTAAAGATGTTGCGGAGATTAAGAAAAAAGTTCCTGATATGGAACTCGAATGCTTTATTCACGGCGCGCAATGTGTTTCTTTTTCCGGCAGATGCCTCTTAAGCGACTATATGACAAACGGGGAAAGGAAAGCAAATTCCGGCAACTGCTCCCAGCCTTGCAGATGGAGCTATAAACTCGTTGAAGAAACGCGCCCGGGGCAGTATTATGAAATTGAGGAGAATGAAAAAGGTACTCATATCTTGAGTACAAAAGATTTATGCCTTGTAAAACACCTCAGAGAAATGATTAAAGCAGGAATTGATTCCTTTAAAGTCGAAGGCAGAACAAAGAGCCTTTATTATGTTTCAGCAACTGCAAAAGCTTATAGAGAAGCAATTGATGAGGTTATGAAAAACCCTGAAGCTGATATGACGCCTTATTTTAATGAGCTTCTGAAAGTCGGAAACAGAGGATACACAACAGGATTTTATCTCGGCGAAGGCTACCCGAAAGACGGCTACAGCTATGATATTTCAAAAGGACTGGCAGGGGCGGATTTTCTCTGCGAATTTCACGGTGTTGAAGACGGGTACTGCAAAATTGTTACCAAAAACAAATTTAATAAAAATGAAGATATTGAAATAATTTCACCTTCTGAAAAATTTATCACTCAGGTAACTGAGATTAAAAATACGAAAGGCGAAGAATTAGAACTTGCAAATACTAACGATGAATTGTTGGTAAAACTTACCAAAGCGCCCCGTGAGGCTGAATTTGCAATTGCAAGAACGGTCGGGATAAAAGGAGAGAAAAATGTTTTTAAAACCTGATTACAACTTAAAAAGCATATATGAAATTGATTTTGTGAAACTCAAAGAACAGGGTGTAAAATGCCTGATGTTTGATTTGGACAGTACAGTTATGGTCTCGAAATCTTCGACATTTCTTCCTGAGACAGTCGAATGGTTTAATACATTCATCAAAGATTTTGAGGTTGCAATAATATCAAATAACAAAAACGAAAATTATATAAAAGAAGCTTCTAAACTTGCTCCGTGCAGAGTTATCGGACACGCTGACAAACCAAACCCCAAAATTATGCGCAACTATCTGGAATCTGTCGGGATAGAGCCGAATTGTGCTGTTATGATTGGAGACAGACCGCTTACAGATATTCTGGCGGGTAAACTCTTAGGGTGCAAGACTATTCTCGTCGGCTCCATTAATCCGAAGGAAAATCTTCCGACAAAAATCGTACGTGCATTAGAACGTTCGACAATCCGAAATTAATATTTTTCTTCTTTGTCTTTATCAAACGGATTTGCGTTATTGTTTCCGTCATGAACGCCGTTGTTTTCGGTATTGTTTTGTACGCCGTTATTCAGCGGCGGGTTTGTACCGGCAGCGTTATTTTCATTGTTGTTATTAGGTTGAACACCGGCTGCGCCTGCTGTCCGCGGGTTGTTTCCCGCACCATTATTTACAGGGATGCCTGCGCCCAATCCGGTACCTGTGCTGCGTGCAGCAGCGCCATTTGTTCCTGTACCATTATTAACCGGAATACCTGCGCCCAGCCCCGTACCAGTACCGGTGCCTGCACCTTCGCCTTCAACTGTTGCAGACGCAAGTGCTTCAGAGGATTCTTCCGAAAATTCTTCCATTGCTTCTTCAGGATTTTCCATATCTTCCGGCATTTCAAGCTCCATTTCTTCGACTCCGACCATGGCGCCTTCATAGCCTTCAATTGACTCGTCGTAAATGTCGTTTGTTTCAGAGTTTATATCTTGCGTAGTTTTTCTCATGTCAATTTCAGTTCCGACTTCACCTGCCCATTTGAATTGTTGACCTGCACCGATACCACTCATTACACCAGCCGCTGCTCCCATTGCTGCACATGCCCACGCCCAAGCGTTGAATCCCAATGAACCGGCTGCTGCAATACCTGCTTGTATTCCTGCTTTAGTTCCGGATGCAGCATTTAATGTTTGTGCGCCACCTTCAACGTAACACATCGTCCTTGTAGATTCATCAAAACTTTCGGCATAATCTGTTACGCCTTGAACTTCGGCTACTGTTTCGGCTGCTGCATCATAGTTTTCCTGATAAGTACCCATTTCATCATATATATCTTCGGCAGTTTCGGTTGTTTCTTCCTGAGTTTCCTGAATACCAACTCCGAGTTCCTGCATTAGCGGAATAAGTTCTTCTAATAATTCTTTTTCATCGTCAGTTAAAGTTTCTCCGGCTTTAACTTTTTCCATTAATGCATCATAAGAAGCTCTATATGCATCATATTCCGATTTCTTTTCTTCAATATCTTCGTTTGCATCTTCGTTGTATCCCTGTGCTTCGTCTGAAAGAGCCGTTACTTCATCTCCTGCAGCAGACATATCATCCTGAGCGGTATACAGTGCGTTTTGTGAATTTATCATTTCATCCTGCAAAGCATCGCACGCTTCTTTTTCTGTTTTGTTAGGTTTTTTTACCTGGTATAAGGTAGCCATTGTTAATGCTAATGGAGCTGCAATAGACCAGGAACCGACTTTTTGTGTAGCTTCTTTTGTAGCTTCTTTTGTGACTTCTTCACCTGCTTTTTTAGCAGCCCCTTGTGCTACTTTTTCGCCTGCTTTAGCTACAAGTTTCCCGCCAACTTTAGCTCCAATATTTCCGGCAACTTTTGAACCGACTGTTGTAGCAAGGGCACCTGCGGCTCCCATAGCAACATCTGCAGTTGTTCTTGTATACTGACCGCCCTGCTTGCCGTCATAGCCGCCTGCAGCATCCTGAGCCTGATTTCGTCCGTTTTGTTGAGCTGTTGAGAAATCGTCATCTTCTATCTCATAGGCATTCTCATCATCCAGTGCCGTTGCCTGCCAATTGCCTAACTCACTGTTCCAGGTCTGGGTAATCTCACCCATATCCTGTGCTGATATTCCCATTGTGTTATTGCCGTAATTGTAGTTATACCAGCACTTGTACGCATAAGCCTGTGAGTCTAATGCATTAGCTAAATTAAACGATCCCTGAATAGCCATATTGTCCTCCTGTGAGTTTTGACGATTAGGCACAATACGATTGTGCTACATGTTTTATCGGCATTTTTTGCAAAAACTTTAGATATTCCGGATAAATTGTTACAAAAGTTAATATATATTATTTCCAATATTCTCTCTACTTGTGTAAGATTTTTGTTTATGTGAAAATTAGTGTAACTGGTAATCACAGTAAATCGTAGTAGTAAAATATAAAGGAAACTAAGAAAATGGCTAGAAAAACTCCATTAGAAAAGATCAGAAATATTGGTATTGCTGCTCACATCGACGCCGGCAAAACCACTACAACTGAACGTATCCTGTTTTATACAGGTAAAACCCATAAACTCGGTGAAGTTCACGACGGTGCTGCCGTAACCGACTTTATGGAACAGGAAAGAGAAAGAGGTATCACTATTCAATCAGCCGCTGTTACTGCTGAATGGAAAGGACACCAGATTAACATTATTGACACCCCGGGTCACGTTGACTTTACAATCGAAGTTGAACGTTCACTCCGTGTATTAGACGGTGTTGTTGCTGTATTCTGTGCAGTAGGCGGTGTTCAATCACAATCTGAAACTGTTTGGAGACAGGCTAACAGATACGAAGTTCCAAGAATGGTATTTGTTAACAAAATGGACAGAACAGGTGCTGATTTCTACAGAGTAGTTGATCAGATTAAAAACAGACTCGGTGCAAATGCGTTCCCTATCAGACTTCCTATCGGTGCAGAAGATCAATTCAGAGGTTTGATTGACCTTTTCACTATGAAGGCTGAAATTTATACAAACGATTTGGGTACAGATATCAGAGAAGAAGATGTTCCTGCCGATATGCTTGAGATGGCTCAAAAATACAGAGATGAACTCGTTGAAGCAATTGCAGGCGAAAACGATGACTTGATGGAAAAATATTTTGAAGACCCTGCTTCAATTACAGTTGATGAATTGAAAAGAGGTTTGAGAAAAGCTGTATGCGAAAACAAAATTGTACCTGTAACCTGCGGTACTGCATTCAAAAACAAAGGTGTACAGCTCCTTCTTGATTCAATCGTTGAATTAATGCCTTCTCCTGTAGATGTTAAAGCTATCGAAGGTGAATTAGAAGACGGAACAAAAACAGAAAGACATTCTTCAGATACTGAACCGTTCTCGGCTCTTGCATTCAAAGTTATGACTGACCCGTTTGTAGGTCGTTTAACGTTCTTAAGAGTTTATTCAGGCGTAATTACCTCCGGTTCTTATGTTCTTAACGCAACTAACGGCAAAAAAGAACGTATTTCAAGATTGGTTCGTATGTACGCAGACCAGAGACTTGAAGAAAACGAAGTTTACGCAGGCGATATCTGCGCTGCAGTAGGTTTGAAAGATACAACAACAGGTGATACGTTATGTGATGAAAAAGCTCCTATTATCTTGGAGAGAATGTCATTCCCAGAACCGGTTATCTCTGTTGCTATTGAGCCTAAGACAAAAGCTGACCAGGATAAGATGGGTATTGCTCTTCAGAAACTTGCTGAAGAAGATCCGTCATTCAGAGTTAAATCTGATACAGAAACAGGTCAGACAATTATCTCAGGTATGGGCGAACTTCACCTTGATATTATCGTAGACAGAATGCTCAGAGAATTCAAAGTTGAAGCTAACATCGGTAAACCTCAGGTAGCTTACAGAGAAACAATCAGAGGAACTGCTGATCAGGATTCTAAATTCGTTCGTCAGTCAGGCGGTAAAGGTCAGTACGGTCACGTTAAAATCAAAATATCTCCGGCAGAAGAAAATGCAGGATTTGTATTTGAAAACAAAATCGTCGGCGGTGCTATTCCTAAGGAATACATTGAGCCTGCAAGAAAAGGTATGGAAGAAGCTCTTGAAGGCGGTATCTTAGCCGGCTATCCGATGATTGACGTTAAGGTTGAACTTTATGACGGTTCTTACCACGAAGTTGACTCTTCTGAAATGGCGTTCAAGATTGCCGGTTCCATGGCAATCAAAGACGGTGCTAAAAAAGCGCAGCCTTGCATATTAGAACCTATGATGAAGGTTGAAATTGAAATTCCTGATGAATTTACAGGTACAATCATCGGTGATATTTCAAGAAGAAGAGGACGTGTAGAAGGTCAGGAACCGCAGGGCAATACCGGAAACGTTATTGTAAGAGCGGTTGTACCTCTTGCTAACATGTTCGGTTACGCAACTGACTTGAGATCTAATACTCAGGGACGCGGAACTTTCTCTATGGAATTCCAGAAATACGAACA
>CALUSN010000091.1 GCA_944323435.1 Candidatus Gastranaerophilales bacterium
TATAATTATTCATAAAATCATCTTTGTTTTTGTTCATATAATGAATGGTTACAATCCCTTCATACCCGCGGGTTACGCGCAGAAACTCACACTGGGCTTTTACGTTTTTAAAATCATGCGTACACCGTCCGACAATCGTGTCATTAGGTGTTAGTCTTAAGGTCTTATACGGCGCCGTCGGGTTAATTCTCAAAAGCCTTGCTGTACTGTTTGTCGTAAAAACATTTACAGGAAAAGCCGAGCCGTTATATGAATGCACAACGATTGTTTCAACCCAGTCGTCCGTATACTGCCCCTTCGGCGCATACTGGAGTATTGCTTCTGTCCCGACTTTACGATAATACACTTTTACCCAGTTCTCTCTTTCCGGAAACTTGATTATAATTGTTTCATACGCAAGCACCGGAAGGATTGCAAGAGAAAAAATCAAACTAATAAATAAAAGGGCTTTTTTCATCCGCAATTACTCCGTTTTCACCGACTTTTGCAATCTTTTTTAAAAGTTCCGGCGCAAAAATTTCACTCTCAAAATGTCCGATATCAAAAACAACTTTTTTAGCGTCCAAAGCTGTATGAAACTTCAAATCACCCGTTACAAACGCGTCAGTCTCTCCGATGAATTCCGAACCGGAGCCGGCGCAAAACCCGATTGTTTGCACCCTCTCCGCGTTTAAGTTGTTTACATATCTCAAATTCGGTGAAATTTTTAAAAGATTTGCTCTCAGCTCCTGAACAGACATCGGATTTTCTAATTCAACAATACGTACAAAATCTTCGCTGCGGGTTTTTTTGAACCCGAGTTTTTCAATAATTAAGTCGCTCGTTCCGCCTTCTGCCCTGTCTAAATTCGTATGCGCAGAATAAATATTGATATCTTTGTATTCAAAAGGAACAAAAAACAGCGGGTGGTGGGAAATTATCATATCGCAGCCTTTTTGGCGCGCCTGATTTACTACATCGTCCGTTACGGTAAGCGCGAAAAGAATTTTATGAACCTCTTTTCCCTCTAAATCCACGCCCCAGCCGCTTGCGTCCCAGCTCTCCTGAGTATCTAAAGGCGCAAACTCTTCTATTCTCGTTACAATATCGTATTTATTCAAAAACTTCCTCCAGAATACGTTTTGCGATATTTTGTTTGGTATCTTTTTCAATATGTTTTATATTTAAGTTTTTGTCAATAATGTAAACTTCGTTTTCGTCTGTATTAAATCCGATATCTTTTCTGGAAATATCGTTTGCAATCAAATAATCACACCCTTTTTTCCGTATTTTTGTTTTGGCGTTTTCGATTAAGTTCTCGCTTTCCGCGCAAAAACCGATTATCAGGGGTGGGGGTAAATATATTGAATTGGCGGGTGTACCTCCGGGCTTGGCGCATTCCCCCGCCCCTTGTGGGAGGGGGTAAGGTGGAGGGGTTAGGGAGGGGGTTGAACTACGTGCAGAACTTAATTGTTCCCTGTCAGCTTCCTGCTCAATGCGCTGATTTAACGCCTGAGACCTTTGCCCCCCTTGCGGGGGAAATGTCACGGAGTGACAAAGGGGGGACAATTTACAAATTTCCTGCAAAATATCAGGATTTTCCACAAGTCTTAGCGTAACTTCTCCGCCCTGCTTTTTAATTTTCTGCTCTGAAACATTTTCGACTCTGTAGTCTGAAACCGCTGCAGCCATTATTACACAATCCTGACCGGCAAGGTTTTCCTTAACGGCTTTTTCCATCTCTAAAGCTGTTTGGGCAACAATATTTTTGTAAAGTTTATCTGCCTTAAAAGTTGATATAAGAGTTACTTCCGCTCCCATATCAAAGGCGCGGTCAGCGAGTGCAAGCCCCATTTTACCGGATGATGAGTTGGTAATATATCTTACCGGATCGATTTTTTCTCTGGTTCCGCCTGCGGTAATAAGAATCTTTTTCCCTTTAAGAGTTTGTTTTTCGGATAAAATTTCAACAGTTTTTTCAAAAATCTCCTCAGGCTCTTTCATTCTGCCGGTACCGTTTGTGCCGCAGGCAAGAAAACCGGTTTCCGGCTCGATTATATGATAACCCGCATTTTTAAGTTTTACTAAATTTTTCTGTACAAACGGATTTTTCCACATATTTTCATTCATTGCAGGCGCAATTAAAATCGGTTTGGAAAAAGCGCACGCCGTTGATAAAAGCAGGTTGTCACAAATACCGTTTGCAATTTTTCCGATTGTATTAGCGCTTGCAGGAGCTATTACAAAAATATCGGCTTCCGTGAGCGCAATATGTTTCGGTTTATACTCTTTTATTTCAAAATTATCAGCATATACCTCATTTCCTGAAAGCGTTTGCAGTGTGAGCTTTGTGACAAAATTCAACGCGTTTGGAGTTACAACAACACGTACATTTGCGCCTTCTTTTTTGTACAGCCTTATCAAATTGCAGATTTTATACGCTGCAATTCCGCCTGTTATCCCTATTAAAATATTCTTATTTTCTAGCATATTGATATTATATCATCAAATTTATTGCAATGTCGGATCTTTATATCCTTTAAGTTCATTATTTAAATCCGGAACTATAGAATAGTAAGGTCCGTTTTTGTATTTCGGGCTGCCCACTTTTTGAATATCAACCGAATAATATGTATAATCCGAGCTTGCTGTTTCGGAATGATAATGTTCAACCCTCAAAGCTTTTTTCTCGCTGCCGTCAGGAGCGATTAAAATAACTTCCCGAAAAGCCGGATATTTTTTTACAATATTGCCGTTTTCATCCTCAAGGGTGAGAGAATAACCGACATGGTCTACCCAGTATTCATTAGCTTCAACTTGTTTTATGTACGCCAGCATTTTTTCAGCATTGTCGTATTCTTTATCAATCGCCGGTATTTTAGCCTGACGTTCAGCTTTTTCATGTTCAGTCAGCTCTCTTTCTTTTGTCTTTTTAAACAAGCCTAAAAAACCTTTTGTCTGATATGTCTCTGTTTGTTTTTCAAGTTCCTGACGCTGCTTGTACAATCGGGACTGTCTGTTGCGAAGAATTTCAATTTTTTCCTCTGCGGTTTTACCTGCAAGTTCAGAATCTGCTTCTATACCTGCAATAATTTCATCTTCTGCAGACTTCTTTGTCTCTAAACCAACTTCTTTTTTCTCAGAATCGTAATTCTTCGGGGTTAAAACAGTCTGCTCTTTTTCTTTTACCTGAATATCCACTTTTGGTTCTTCCTTTAGCACATACCCTGCTGCCTTTGCCAGACGGATAAAATCCTCATAACTATATTCCGTTTTTGTTCCGGGCAGCATTGAATTAAAATCAGTACTATAATTGTGCTCTTTATGGATTTTATAAAATTCATCTTCTAATGCACGTTTCTCCGCATTTGTAAAACCATCGCCGTTTGCATCAATAAAAATACCTTTTTCGGTAAACTCATTTAACTTATCCATATAGTCATATGAAACTCCTGAGCGCTGTTTCTCTCCCCTGAATTTTAAAACATTTGTATACCCGTCTTTTTTTATTGTGTCAAAATCAGAAAATTTTCCCATAATTTAAATCCCCCATTCTAAAAACATCCTTATATAATTTAAGAATTTTTCCGATAAAAAATTGACTTAATATTAAGACATGTAACAGATTATTATAATTCAAAAAACCGGTAAAGATTGTTTATTGTTATTTTATCTGCTCTTTACCCCTTTCTCTTTAAATACGAATCAAAGCTTTTATCTTCAATTTTATATCCGCAGCCTTCGTGAAGTTTTCCCGGGTATGAAATTTTCTTTGCGGGATAATTCCTGCACATTTTGAGCCGTTTGTCATAAACTGAGCAAAGCCCTTCATCTGTTACGTATTTGCAGGCAAAAATCAAATTTCCCTCTTCGTCTTTTCCTCTTATATAAAACCTGCGGTATGAGGGAAACAAAAACTGCATTATCTTAAAATCCGTTGTTGTATATGTATCAAAACTGTACATATATCTGCAGCATTTGCCGCATTTAAGACAATGTCCGGTTATTTTGTACTCCATTTTTTCCGGAACAAAATAGGATAGAATTTCATTTTTTAAAATTGTTAAAAAACTTAACATTAGTCCCCTAAAACCGTGATACAAAAAATTTATTTGTTAGAATAATAATCATGGTACAAGGATTGAGAGATAAAATCAATAAAGGATTATTTGTATGGGAAATTATATTCCGAAAAATAAAAGAAAAAAGAATAAACGTGTAATTTTAGATAATCCGCTTTTGAAATTTTTAGCGGGTTTAGCAGTTTTCGGGCTTGGCGTTGCTTTAGCCGGCATGATTGCTTTGAAACTTTACTTGATGTCTCTTCCGCCAATTAAAAATTTAAACACCCTTAAGCCAAATATCGTGACAACTTTTTGCGCAAGTGACGGGGAAGTTATAAAAACTTTCGCGGCTTATACTTATTCAAATGTTGAATTAAAGGAAGTTCCTCAGACTCTTGTAAAAGCGTTTATTGCAACTGAGGATAAGAATTTTTACAAACATCCGGGCTATGATATGGTAGGCTTAGCGCGCTCTATGGTCGCAAATATTCTTGCAGGACATGTTGTTCAGGGCGCAAGTACAATTACCCAGCAGCTTTCAAGAATTCTGTTCCTTTCAAACGAAAAAACTTTCACAAGAAAAATAAAAGAACTGCAGGTTGCAGCCCAGATTGAAAAAACTATTTCCAAAGATAAAATTCTGGAAATGTATTTGAATAATGTTTATTTAGGCTCAGGTGCCTATGGCGTTAAGGGGGCTGCAAGAATATATTTCAACAAAAATCTTAATGAACTTTCTCTTCCTGAAATGGCTTTGATAGCCGGACTTCCGCAAGCTCCGTCGGTTTATTCTCCGTATAACAATAAAGACCTTGCCCAAAAGCGCAGGAATCAGGTTCTTTTAAGAATGTATAAAATGAAATACATTACAAAAGATACTTATGAAAAGGCAAAGCAGGCGCCGATAACTTTATCGAACATGCCAATGATGTATGCAACCAATAAAGCTCCTTACTTCTGCGATTATGTTGTAAAAGAAATGCACAAGCTTGGATTCACCGAGGATGAAATTGTTAACGGCGGATATAAAGTTATAACAACTCTTGATTACAAAGCTCAGGTTAAGGCAAACGAAGCTATTTTAACCAACCTTAAAGCCTGGGGAATGACAAGAGACAAGAATCAGGCTGCAGTATTTTCATTCAGCCCGATTGACGGAAGAATCTTAGTTTACGCCGGCGGAAAAGATTATACAAAGAGCCAGTACGACAGGGTATCACAATCTGCAAGACCGTCAGGCTCCGCATTTAAACCGTTTATTTATACAGCAGCCATTGAAAAAGGTTATTCACCTAACGATATGATTGACGATTTGCCGTTCAAAGCAGGCGATTGGACTCCGAAAAACTACGGTAACAAATACAGAGGTCCGATTCCTTTGTATACGGCATTAATGGTTTCCTCAAACGTTTGTACGGCAAGGTTAATGGATGCAATCGGCGTAAGACCTGTTATACAGCTTGCAAGAGTTATGGGAATTACAACCCCTATTCCTTATGACTATACAATATCCCTCGGGTCAAACAGTGTAAAACTTTTTGAAATGACAAGAGCGTACGGTGTTTTTGCAAACGGCGGATATAAGGTCGAACCTTTTGCAATCGAAAGAATTGAATCTTCCAGAGGAACTATTTTATATGAAGCTAAAAAAGCACGTACAAGCAAGGTTTTGAATTTAAATACGGCAGCTACAATGACTGCAATCATGAAAACCGTTATAACAAGCGGTACGGGACGCGCTGCAAGTATTGGCAAGCCTGCAGCCGGTAAAACAGGAACGACAGACGACAGCAGAGACGCATATTTTATAGGATTTACTCCGGATGTTGTAACCGGTGTCTGGGTCGGAAATGACGATAACTCTCAAATGGGCGGCGTAACAGGCGGTACAATACCTGCTAAAATATGGCGTGATGTTATGCTTGTTGCAACTGCACCTTACGGAAATGCGGATTTTGAATATCCTGAAGTTATTCTGAATCCGTTTAAGGCTCCGGGAGTTTCAATAATTCCGCAAAGCGAAGCGAAAAAAGTTTTGGAAGATCAGGAAAAAAAGAAGAAAGAAGAAGCTGAAAAAGAACAGGAAATGAAAGATAAACCGCAGCCGCCTGTAATTAAACCGGTAGAAATTCTTCATCAAACACTAACTCCGTTAAAGAAAAAAGAAACCCGGACTATAGAAGTAAAACAGGAACGGACAGAACCTCCGCAGCCGGATTTTGCTCCCGTACCGGTGACAACCGCTCCGGTCGGAATAAGTACAGACAGCAGTGCAGAATAGGATTAATTTATGAATACTGAAGATTTTGAAATAACATGCGGTGCCAACAAGCATCAGAGTGCAAGTTTTGAAAAAAATGACAAAATGATTGATTATACTTCAAGTAAAAATCTTTCATTTTTGGATATTTTGAGTGTCACTCAAGGATTGAATGTAATAAGTGAATTTTTTGATGTGAACGCTGTTGTAACAGTAAAACATACAGGAATTTGCGCGGTTGCACTGGGTAAATCGCTTGAAGAAGCTCTTACATCTTCCATGGACTCAAATCCTGTTGATTTTATAGGTGCAGACGTAGTTGTATCAGCGGAAGTCGACAGCGACATGGCAAAAATGTTGAATAAAACAAACATTATTGTTGCTCCAAAATTTACAAAAAACGCTATTGAGTATTTTGAAACTCATGATATAGCCTATGTAACAATTAATACACCGCTTAAAGAATACAAAAAATATTTATCGGAAGAGACAAAAGTTACTCCTCTGGGAACCCTTGTTCAGGCTCCAAACCTCGGTGAATTAAATAAAGATACTTTTAAAGTCGTAACAAAAACAAAGCCGACAGTTGAGCAGATTGAAGATGCGGTTTTTGCCTGGAAAGTTGCAAAACACGTAAAATCTCAGGCTATTGTTATTGCAAAAGATTTAAAAACTTCTGCAGTTTCTCAAGGACTACAGACTTCGTTTGTAGAACACGCCCTAAATTATGCCTGCGAAAAAACAAAAGACGCAATAATGGCATCGGATATGCCGTTATCTCTTTATGACATTAATGCAGCAGCTCAAGGCAGAATTGCGCTTGCAATTGTTCCTTCTGCATCCAAAGATATTATAGATGCTGCCGATAAATACGGGCTAGCAATAATTACAACCGGCATAACAAATATTTTACATTAATTATTTTTTTTAATATATTTTCTAATATCTGCTTGACAAGGCAGATATTGTTTTGTATTATATAAATATGGAAAATACATTAAATAAATTTACGCAAATAGAAGAAAAAATAACATTGAGTCTGGACTTGTTGGAAATTGCAAAAGGGTACTGTGAGTATAATTTTGACAAAGGACAAGAGGTTGCAGCGCTTCGTTCCATACTTGAAATATTGTTTGAGACTCAAAAAAATTTAGCTGATAAAATTGATGAACTCGTATGATTATTACATTACTGATAAAGTGAATTTTTATAATAAAAAAGCAGGCATTTGCCTGCTTTTTTCTGTTTTGGCGAACGACTTACTTACTATTCGCCGCTGCAACCAAATGCAATGGTTACATGTTCTTTCGGATTGATGGCAGAAATT
>CALUSN010000092.1 GCA_944323435.1 Candidatus Gastranaerophilales bacterium
AATTTGAGAGGTTTAAGGTGAGTAAATATCATTTTATAGCAATCGGCGGAATAGGGATGAGCGGACTCGCAAAATATTTGCTTGAGGACGGACATACCGTTACAGGGTCTGATATTGCCGATTCTAAATATATAGCAAAATTAAAAGATTTAGGCGCGGAGGTAAATATAGGTCATTGTGAAGATAATTTACCGGATGACACTGATATTGTAATAAAAAGCAGCGCAATAAGAGACGATAATCCGGAATTAGTTAAAGCCAAAAGGCTTGGTATCCCTGTTTATCATAGGTCTGATTTACTGGAAGAAATAGCAAAGTCAGCGCAGGATGCCGGCAAATGCTTTATCGGTTTTTCCGGTACCCACGGCAAAACCACAACGAGCGGCTTGGCTTCTTATGTTTTAGAAAAAGCTGGTTTGGAGCCTTCCTTTGTTGACGGCGGGATTATTCCTGAAATAAACACTAATGCCCAGCACAAAAGCGGTAAATATTTTATTGCAGAGCTGGATGAAAGCGACGGAACAATCGTAAAATATTATCCGGACATTCTTGTTATCAATAATCTTGAAGAAGATCATATTGATTTTTACAAAAACGGTATGTCTGATTTAATCAAGACTTTTAATCAGGCAGTTTCACAGGCTAAAAAAGTTTTGATTAACAACGATAATGAAGGAACTTTGAAGCTTACAGGCGACTTTATAACCTTCGGTCTGAAAGACGCTGATTATACTGCAAAAAGTATTGATTCAGAAAACATAGAAATTTTCTATAAAGGCGCTCTGCTTGTAACAGTCAAAACTCAGCTTGCGGGGATTCACAATGTTTACAATATTCTTGCAGTTGTTGCCGCATTGAATGAAGCGGGGGTGGGGGTAAATCCTATAGGGGTAAATTCTCATGGGGTAAATCCTCTGGGGGAAATTTCTCTTGCAGAAAATAGCGAAAAAGTAAGTCTTGCACAAGTTACTCAATATATTTACCCCTTCACCGGCATGGGAAGACGCTTCCAGAAGGTTTGCGACATAAACGGGATTCAGGTTTATGACGATTATGCGCATCATCCGACTGAAATCAAAGCAACACTTCAAGCTGCGGCTTCTAAATTCGGGAAAGAAAATATTGTTGCCGTTTTTCAGCCGCATAGATATACAAGGCTTCAATCTCTCTGGGAGGAATTTAAAGGCGCATTTTCTAATGCCGGAAGAGTAATTGTTACGGATGTTTATGCAGCGTCAGAGGATCCGATTGAGGGAATCAGCGGAGAACATTTTGCGCAAGAGCTTCCGGGGAGCGAATACGTTTCCGGCAATATGGAAGAAGTTGCAGAGAAATTAATGCCGGAATTAAAAAAAGGTAATATTGTAATAGGGCTTGGAGCGGGAACAATAACTGCTCTTGGCAAAAACTTAGAGAAAGCAGGCTGCGTTGCAAGTTAAAGAGAATTTTGAAATAAAACCGCTCACTACTTACAAAATCGGCGGAAAAGTCAGCAAATTGTATTTACCTGAAACTTTAGAAGAGTTTACGGGACTATTGAGAGAGCTTGATAACTATATAGTTCTCGGAAGCTGCTCCAATGTAATTTTTTCGTCTAACGGTTATAGCGGAAACGTTATTCTTACAACAGAGATGAAAAATTATGAAATAAAAGGAACAAGAGTTTACGCCGATTGCGGGGTAAAAGATCCTTTGCTTTCGCAAAAAGTAAGCGAGCTTTCTTTGAGCGGTCTGGAGTTTTTAATCGGGCTTCCCGGAACAATCGGAGGAGCGGTTTATATGAATGCAGGCGCTCACGGTCAGTGCATAGCGGATGTTCTTGTATCCTGCTGCCTGTTTGACAGAGTTACAAAAGAAATCGTATTCAAGCAAAAAGCGGAGATGGAATTTTCTTACAGGCATTCAATACTGGACAGCGGAAGATTCATTGTTTTATCTGCAGAATTTGAACTTAAAAAAGCTCCGCTGGAAGAGATTAAAGAGCTTATGGACAGAAATCTGAATTTCAGAAAAACTATCCAGCCGTCTTTAGCTAATCCTAATGCCGGCAGCGTTTTCAAAAATCCTGAAAATGATTCAGCAGGAAGGCTGCTTGAAAAAGCCGGAGCTAAAACCTTTGATATGGACAGAGTAAAAGTCTGGGATAAGCACGCAAACTTTATTGTAAACAAAGGTGATGCAACATCGGAGGATGTACTTGAACTTATGGTAAAAATGTACAATGCGGTAAAACAAATGTACACAATAGAATTGACTCCGGAACAAATATTTATCGGAGATAAAACAGAAAAAGAGGAAGAATTATGCAATATACTATACAGGACAAAAACGCAAAAATAGCAGTACTTTGCGGCGGTATGTCATCAGAGCGGGAAGTTTCTTTAAGGTCGGGTAAAAACATTCTTGAAGCACTCCATAGGCTTGGATATAAAAATGCAGAAATTGTAGACGTAACTTCAAATATTATGGAGGACTTAAAAGGCTTTGAATACGCTTATAACACTCTTCACGGGAAATACGGCGAAGACGGCTGCATTCAGGGGGTTCTGGAAATTCTCAAAATTCCTTATACCGGCTGCGGAGTTATGGCAAGTGCAATTTGTATGAACAAAGAGTACACAAAGCGCATTCTTAAAAACTCGGAAGTTCCTTTAATTAAGTCAGTATACCTTCTTCCGGGCGAGGATCCGGTTAAAAAAGTAATGCATACTCTTGAATATCCGCTTATGGTAAAACCTGTCTCGGAAGGCTCAAGCTATGGTATGAGCAAGGTTATTTGCGACGGCGAATTGTATGACGCCGTTAAAGAAGCCCGCAAATACAATGATGAAGTTCTTATTGAAGAATACATAGACGGATTTTTTGTAACTGTAGGTGTGCTTGAAAAAGACGGAAAAGCTTTTGCAACAGAGATTCTTGAAATAAGAACCAAAACAGAATGGTATGATTTAGATGCAAAATACACGAAAGGTCTTTCGGAATTTATAGTTCCTGCAACAGGTTTATCTAAAGAAGCAACGGAATTAACAAAGAAAATTGCTGTAAAAGCACACGAACTTGCAGGATGTTCAGGGGTTTCAAGAGTTGATTTTATGATAAAAGACGATAAACCGTATTTCTTAGAAATCAATACAAATCCGGGAATGACCGATGTAAGCGATCTTCCGGCGCAGGCAAAAGCGTGCGGAATCGATTATGATAATTTAGTTTTAATGATACTAAACAGTGTAGGTTTGAATAAGTAATGTCAAACGAAGAGCATCCGAGATACCATCAGAACCGAAGATTGCAGCAGGCAAGAATGCAAAGACAGGTCAGGCGCACACAAAGGCGGCTTAATCAATTGCGCACTCTCTGGAAGCTCTTTATAATCGTATTTTTAATTGCTCTGGGGGTTGGTATCCTAAAAATGCCGCAGTGGAGGCTGCATAAAAATGCGTTTGACAGTCTTAACAGTCCTGCTCTTGAAATTCTTAATAACCACATAGTTCCGGCGCAGAAAATATTATCGGCGCTCAGAAGAAATCAGGTTAATACAAGACCCATTTTTCTTGTAAAAACAGATAATTTAAAGAAAAGCATAATGCAGCTGGAACCTGTTAGAGATGTTTATATAAGACGTTTCTGGTTTCCGGCAAGGCTTCAAATTATAATAATAGAAAGAACTCCGGCTATTACCATTTCTCCGGATATTGATGTTCCTCCGATAGCGTTTTTCTCTGCTGACGGAAAACTTATCGGACGTGATTATATGCCTTTAAGCCCTGAGTTTAAAACAGTTAAAGTTATTACCTACGGAAGCGGAGACGATTACAGGAATTGGGATAAAACAAAAGTAAACAACTTCAAAAGGCTTGCCGCAACCGTTGAGATGGATTCAGGAGAAACGGTTGAATATATTGATTACAGAAATCCGAAAGATGTTTACGTAAAAATTCCTACAGTTAACATAAGGCTTGGAAGCTTTAATTCCGGAACAATTGAAAAAATTCACAGAATTCCGTCGCTTCTTCCTCAGGTTAAAATGCTTAATAAAAAAGTTAAATACATAGACCTCAGGTGGGATACGAATTATATTAAACTGGATGAGTAATCTTCACACCCAAAAAGGCTGTCTGTTTTAGAATGTAAGTTATTGTCAGGCTGAAGCTCGACCTATTTGCTAGATTGACATTCCCTCCTCCCTTTGGGGAGAAGGGCTGATAATAATTTTTTATTCTTATCTTCATTTTTCATAATTGTCCTTTTCTTTCTCTTTATTTACGAAACAAAGTTTTATGAAACTTTCAAATTTGTAGTGGTGCCTACAGACTAAATAAATTTACCCCGAAAAGGACGAAAAGAAAGAGAAATCACACAATTGTTTTCTACGCTCTTTTGAGCGTTGTCTGAATGGCTGTTACAGGCAAAGCCTGCAGGTTCTCACTCGCTATTGTTATGCTTTCGCATAACACGCTCGCGGCGCAATAAGCGTTATAAAATTATTGGTCAGGCTTCAGATTAATAAGTCAGGCATCTGCCTGAAAATAACTAAAGTCTGACAATAACTTAAACATAACCTATTTTATGGTAACATATATAAATGACCTCAAGTGCTTACATTCACATACCGTTTTGCAAATCAAAATGCAAATATTGTTCTTTTGTTTCTTATACAAAGCCTGATTTAATAACCGGGTACATTTATGCGCTTTTAAAAGATATTTCTGATAATTATAAAAAAGAAGATTTAAAAACCCTGTATTTTGGCGGCGGAACCCCCTCATTAATACCGGCTGAATTATTAGAAAAAGTTATAAAGAAATTTAATTTTCAGAAAGATTATGAACTGACCGTAGAAGTTAATCCTGATGATTGTACTCCGGAATATCTGCAAACTCTCATAAAGCTTGGAGTTAACAGGTTAAGTATCGGCTCGCAAACCTTCGACGATAATATTTTAAAACTCATTGGCAGAAGGCATAATTCAAATGACATTGTAAAAACTGTAGAGTTCGCAAAGGCAGCCGGCTTTGATAATATAAGCGTTGATTTAATCTACGGGCTTCCGACACAAACAATTGACGGGCTTAAAAGAGATTTAGAGCAATTTTTAAAACTTGATATCCGGCATATCTCAACGTACGGCTTGAAGATAGAGGAAGAATCGTTTTGGGGAAAGTTTTATAATAAAGAAACCAATCAGCTGGTAATTCCTGATGCAGACCGGATATATTTACCGCCTGATGATGATACCCAGGCTGATATGTATGAGAGGGTAAATGATGTACTCGAACAGAACGGATTCTACAGATATGAAGTGAGTAATTTTGCTAAAAAAGGGTATGAGTCAAAACACAACTTAAATTACTGGGATAATAATGAATACTACGGATTTGGCGCTGCTGCCCACGGGTATGTCGACGGAGTAAGATTTTATAATTATTCCGAACTTGAAAAGTATATGGCAAAACCTTCCACGCATGAATACGGAAAAACTCTTACAGAAGATGAAAAGCTGGAAGAGGAAATTTTTCTGGGATTCAGAAAGAGTGAAGGGGTAAATATTAGTAAAATCAATGAAAAATTCGGGATTGATTTTGAGAATAAATATAGAAATATTCTTGAAAAATATTCTAATTTTCTTGAAAAAACACAAACCGGCTTTTGCTTAAACTTAAAGGGGGTTCTGGTTTGCAATATTATTTTAGCAGACTTTATTGATTAGAATAAAATTTTTCTAAAAATAAATAGTGTAAACTTCTTTTGGTCTGATTTTTGCATGCCCGCCCCTTATAAACATCAGAGCAAATCCGGGAATGCCCAAAATACCTACTGCAAAAGAAAGCGGCTTTACCCATAGCATACGGTCTGCTCCGGTTTTAGAGATTTCCCCGTAGAGCGGAACTCCGTTCATATCAAAACTTCCGATTACAACATTTGCAGGATCTCCGTTCATTGCGTTTGCAGAAACTGTTTCAATTCTGCCTCTAACCTTTGTTCCTGCCGGAATAACTTTCCCTTTATATTCAACATCAGATGCCGTTACAAAATCTATATAAGAACCTTCTTGCGGATTTTTTCGGGTTGTAAAATAATTAACAATTCTTATAGGAACAGACGGACGGAATTCCTCGGTTATAACATATTTTCTAGGTTTATAAGGTTTTACAACTTTCGGTAAAACCTCCTCCGGCTTTTGAACAACTTTTCTCGGAGCAGATTTATTTTTATTAGACTCTGCAAATGTATCTATAATTACAGGCACTTTATATTCCTTTATCTTTAAATTCTTATCTAAAGCCTGTTCTACAAAATCATCTGTAATCGTAACAGATAATGCAGGTGAAAGACCGATTAAAAGACTTAGACAAAGCGCAGATAGTTTCTTATTGATACTTAACTTTCTTTGTAGATTTAGTTTTGACTTTTTCCTGGAATTTTGCACGGTTTTCCTTTGAGGTTAATAAAAAGTTTTGATAGTAAAGGTTGTTCTTGTATTTGTTATTTGCGAGATATTCCGGATATTTTGTATAAATATATTCGTAAACCTGCATCATTCTTCTGCTTGTAAGAGGATATGTAAACCACCAGTCATATCTTGTCTGCGTACCGGCTTTGTTCAATACAACAATCATTGCAACAGGGTTATAACCGGCATTTACCATATAATCGACTGCTCGTTTATCAGCTTTATATTCATATTTTCTCGGAGTGAAAAAGTAACGGCATCCGGAAAATACGCCTTTAAAAATTCCGTCATAACTGTCAACACCGTGTGAAATTTCATGGGCTAAAACAGCTGCCAATTCATCATTACCATCCAGCATATTATACATGCCCCTGTTCAGGTATATGCTGCGGTTGAAAAGAGATGTTCCGGCATCTATTGTTTTAGCTGAATTGTCAAATATAAAAATCATTCTCTTGTCAATGCCGTTTGAATTTAATATGTTATAACCGACTTCACTAATATGCTGCTGCATGACTTCCATCTCTTTTGTAGTTGTCAAAAGAGAATATGTTGTTGCAAGAACCGTTGATATGCCAGTCATGCAAAGCACAAATAATAATATTAAAATCTTTTTCATACTTTAATCCTAAAATTGTTCTAAAAATCTTTTGTCATTGTTAAAGAATAATCTTATATCGTCTACTGCATATTTAAGCATAGCGAGTCTTTCTACACCCATGCCAAAAGCAAAACCTGAATAAACATCCGGATCAATTCCTACGCCTTTCAGTACATTTACGTCAACCATACCGCAGCCGAGGATTTCCAGCCAGCCTGTTCCGCCGCATATTCTGCAGCCTTCTCCGTGGCACATAATACATTGAACATCCAATTCTGCAGACGGTTCCGTAAACGGAAAGAAACTGCTTCTGAATCTTGTCGGGCGGGAAGCGCCAAAATACAGCCGGATAAATTCGTTTAAAACACCTTTCAAGTCTCCGAAAGTAATGCCTTTATCAATATAAAGCCCTTCTATCTGGTGGAAAAAGTTGTTTTTTCTTGCATTAATATTTTC
>CALUSN010000093.1 GCA_944323435.1 Candidatus Gastranaerophilales bacterium
TATTTTACCCGAAAGTAAAATATAAGTATTTAAACCATGTAGTGTATTTATTTTTTAGGAAGCAGATACGCCTGAGGGTAGCAAAAATCTTCTCTAAATCCGATTCTACGGTACATTTTCAACGCTTTATAATTGTTTGTCTCAGTCGTAACGTTAATTTCACTAAAAACTCTCTTTCCTATTTTGGTCCAATCAACAATAGTTTTGATTGAACGGTTGAGTAAATGCTCCGAAAAGCCATGCCCTCTGTGTTCTTTCTCAATAGCCACCAGAGGAAGATTTGCTATTGTTCCGCCTGTTACGTTTGCAAACGCAAATCCGGCAGGAGAATCCTTGTAAAGAAGAACGGAAGTTGCATCCGGCAAAAACTCGCCGTATACATTTTCCACAATTTTATTAATTATATCTTCCGTACCTTCAATTGACTTGAATCTTGTATCAAACAGTGCATCTTGAGTATTTTGAAAAGATTCGTGTATAATTCTTACGGCATCTTTTCTGTATGAATCGTCATAACTTACAATTTTGTAATCCGCAGATTTTTCTGACAATTTCATATTTTCAAGAATCCGTTCTGACGAGGCATTACCCATCATAAATCTTAAAATTGCCTGCCCTACGTATTTAAACCCGAATTTTGCAATATCAGCCGTGAATGCCGATTGATGACCTATCATCGGATAAGAAACTACCTTGCTTTGACGGTCTTCTGTTGTTAATTCCAAAAACTTTTCTATAAGAAGCTTAACTTTTGTTGTTTCATCTTCTGTTCCCAGACAATGGATTAAATTTAATTCAACTGCTTCTGAAATCGAAGTTGTGTAAACGAGAAATGCGGTAGGGATTTCGTTTTCCTTAAGGACAACACAATGCATATACTGTTTTTCAACTGCGTTTATAAATTCTTCATAAGAAAGCGGTTCAAGTTCAAATTTGTAATCGCTTACGGCTTTTGCCTTAAAATCATTGTACACACCTGCAAAGATTTTTGAAATGTTGCCGTTTAATAATTCTACTTCATAAGTTGTTTCTGCCATAAATTGTCCTTTTTACATTAGATGATGCATTTTTTCGCGCTTGGTATTTATATAGCGCTCATTGTATTTATTAACTTCCGATTTCAGGTTAATATTTTCGTGTATTGTAAGCCCGTAACCTTTAAGTCCTATGATTTTTTTCGGGTTATTTGTAATAAGGTTAAAGTTATTGAATCCTAAATCAAGAATAATCTGCGCTCCGACTCCATAATTTCTTAAATCCGGCGCAAACCCGAGAGAAACATTAGCTTCAACCGTGTCCTGCCCCTGTTCTTGGAGTTTGTAGGTTTTAAGTTTGTTAATAAGCCCGATTCCTCTGCCTTCGTGGTCTCTTATATAAATCAAGGCGCCTTTTCCGTATTCGTTAATCATTTTTAAAGCGGTATGAAGCTGCCAGTTGCAGTCGCATTTTAAACTATGGAAAATATCACCTGTCAGGCATTCGCTATGAACGCGGATTAGAGGAATTTTATCCGAACCGTCGTCTTTAACGAGTGCTACGTGCTCACATCCCGTAATTGTGTCGGTGTAACCTACAATATTGAAATCACCGAACTGTGTCGGAAGGAAAACTTCTATTTCTCTTTTAACAAATCTTTCGCGCTTAATTCGATACGCAATCAAATCCGCAACTGTTATAAATTTAAATCCGTGTTTTCCGGCAAATTCGTGCAAATCATCTCTTCTTGCCATTTCGCCGTTTTCTTTCATAATCTCGCACATAATTCCGGCTTCTCTGTGTCCGCAGAGTTTTGCTAAATCAACAACGGCTTCCGTATGCCCGCATCTTTTAAGAACTCCGCCTTTTCTTGCAACACACGGAAACAAATGTCCCGGTCGGCGAAGGTCTGAAGGCTGAGCGTCCGGAGCAATTGCGACTTCTATAGTCTTTGCTCTGTCAAAAGCTGAAACACCGGTAGTTACGCCGTATTTAGGGTGGGCGTCAATACTGAGTGAAAAGGCTGTCTGCATACTTTCAGTATTTTTTTCAACCATTTGCGGCAAATCAAGCTGATGAGCTATTTCCTGAGAAATTGCAAGACATACAATTCCGCGGCATTCTTTTGTTATAAAATTAACAAGTTCCGGTGTTACAAACTGCGCGGAACAAATTAAGTCGCCTTCGTTTTCCCTATCCTCGTCATCCGCTACAATAATAGGTTTTCCCGCTTTAAAATCCTCTAATGCTTCTTCTATTGTGTTAAATTGATTTGTCATAACTAGCAAAACCCGTTTCTTTCAAGAAAATCCATGTTTATACCTGACCCATTATCACCCGTTGATAAAAATTTTTCAACATATTTAGCCAGAATATCGACCTCAATATTAACAAAATCTCCCGTCTTTAAATCAGAAAGATTTGTCGCTTCCCACGTATGGGGAATTACGGCAAATTCCGCTCTTTCACCCTCAATATCCGCAATCGTGAGACTTACTCCGTTTACGGTAATTGAACCTTTCTTAACTGTATAACGAATTTCATCTTCATTTAGTTCAATTATTAAATTATAAAAATCATTGTTTTTCACAATTGAAATAACTCTTGCTGTTCCGTCCACATGCCCGGAGACAATATGTCCGCCAAACCTTCCCACTGCCGGCATGGCGCGCTCAAGGTTCACAAAATCACCGGTTTTGAGTTTTGAAAACGCCGTTACTTTGAAAGTTTCAGGAGAAACATCCGCTTTAAAAAAATCTCTGCCGATATCCGTAAGAGTAAGACAAACCCCGTTAACTGCAATACTGTCTCCGGTTTTGCTTCCTTCCAAGACCTTAGAGCATTTAACAATGATATAATTATTTCCGATAGCTTGGATTTTACCTTTTTCTTCCGTAATTCCCGTGAACATGCGCTTATTATACCATATTTCAGGGGTAAATGTATAGGGGGGGGAGGAATGTGCAGGGGTAAATTATTTACATCTAAGTTAAGCTAAAAATTAGCGGGCAGATAAATATGTCTGCCCGTCCTTAAAATTATTAATCAATAATGACAATAGGTTTTATCAAGTCTCTTGGTTTATCTTTCATAAGCATAAGAGCCGGTTCTACATTCTCTAAGCCGTGGAATGTATGTGTAATAAGTTTTTCCGGATGAATTCTGCCGGCAAGAGCGAGCCGCGCCAGTTTTTCAGAACGAAGTCTGCCGCCGGGCATTAATCCTCCGACAATTTGCTTATGCCCCATTCCGCAGCCCCATTCAACGCGTGGAATCTTCAAATAATCACCTTCTCCAAGATAATTGACATTTCCTATTTTTCCGCCCGGCTTAAGCATTCTTATTGCCTGATCAAATGTAT
Organism: Candidatus Gastranaerophilales bacterium; assembly: GCA_944323435.1. Classification (GTDB taxonomy): domain Bacteria; phylum Cyanobacteriota; class Vampirovibrionia; order Gastranaerophilales; family Gastranaerophilaceae; genus CAG-196. The sequence goes on from CALUSN010000093.1 coordinate 3,338, forward strand.
CATTATCACCGCCGGCAACAACAATCCTGTCAACACCTTTGCCCTTAGTTTTATCCATAATTTGTTCTACAATATCACCTTCTCTATAATTTATGATATCTGTAGCTCCGAATTCTCTTGCAAGATCCGCACAATTTTTTCTTGAACCAACCGCATAAATATTTGCGGCTCCTCTTATTGCTGCAGCTGCAACAGACATAAGACCGACAGGTCCGATGCCGATTACAACAACATTGTCACCGAATTGGATGTCAGCAAGTTCAACCCCGTGGAAGCCGGTTGGAACCATATCACTAATCATACAGGCCGCTTCCAGACTTATTCCCTCCGGCAAAAGAGCAAGGTTACCGTCTGCGTCATTTACATGAAAATATTCCGCAAAAACACCGTCTTTAAAGTTAGAAAACTTCCAGCCGGAAAGCATTCCTCCGGAATGCATTGAATATCCGTCCTGAGCTTCAAGAGAATTCCAGTCCGGTGTAATTGCAGACACAAGAACTTTATCCCCCGGCTTAAAATCTTTGACCAGTTCTCCGACTTCAATTACTTCTCCGACCGCTTCGTGCCCGAGAATCATATCTCGCCTGTCACCGATTGCTCCGGCCCAGACAGTATGAACATCAGATGTACACGGGGCTAGTGCAAGCGGTTTGCATATCGCATCCATAGGCCCGCATTTAGGAATGTCTTTTTTTATCCAACCGGTTTCTCCGATTTTTAACATTGCAAAACCCTTCATAAGAATACCTCCTTATTTTTACTAAGATTTATAATAAGACCATTAAGATTATTTTATAATAATATCACATTTTAATGATATTAACAATTTATTTTTTTATATATTTTGTCAAAATCAGTTTTTTTAAAGCTTTCGCATTTACAGCCTGCGGCTCAAGCTCAATAATCTTATCCAGATTTTTAACCGCATCTTCATACTGACCGAGATCTTTTTGAATAACTGCTATTGAATAGTATGCGTCCACGAATTTTGAATCAAGAGCAACTGCAGTAACAAAATCGTCCAGCGCCTCTTTCGGATTTGTTTTAAAAAGAAGCTGACCGCGGTTAAAATACGCATCTGTCATAATTTTATTAAGCTTTATTGCCTTTGAATAATTTTCATAAGCTTCCTTGTCCTTTCCGAGACTATGACAGGCAATACCCTTATAAAAATAGACTAATTCGTTATCCTTGTTATATTTCAATGACTCATCAAAATCTTTTAGAGCTTCCGTAAAATTACCCTCGTTGATTTCAGAAATACCGAGACTCAGATAGAACTTTTCGCTGAAATCTTTATCATCTTCCATACAAACTGTTGAAAATAAAAGCGCCTTGTTATCAAGAGCCATCCGGAATTTAGGATTCAGAATAATTGCCTTGTTGTAATCAGCAAGCGCCCCTTCATAATCACCCTGTTTAAACTTTGTATACCCGCGGTTATTAAAAGCAAGCGCACATTTTCTGTCAAGCTCTATAGCTTTGTCATAGTCTTTTATCGACTCTTTGTACTCGCCAAGCTCGTTATTCACAAGCCCTCTGTTAATATAAGCGTCCAAAAAATCCGGATTAACTTCTATTGCTTTTGTATACAGGCGTTTCTTCTCCTGCATATCAGAAGATATTAATGCAAGATAAAAATAATACTCGTCATCACAATTCAGGCGCTTCAAATCTCTCTCAATGATTTTCCGGGCATATTCTAAATCGTTTGCATTAAGACTGTTTAAAATTTTTCTGATTACTTTTTGTTTTTCTTTCATTTCATTTATTTTAACATATTAATCAAGCTGTTTTCAATTACTCTAAACCTGCGGCTGTAGATAAATTATCAGGCAACAGGTCTGGCTAAAGTCCGGTAAAATTCAGTTAATGTCGGGTTTCACCCAATCATGTGTAAACCGGTTGATTTTTTTAAGAATGGGGGCAGCAAAGCTGCCCCCCTCTGATTCTTACTTAACAAAGAAACTTGCGTTTATATTTGCGTTAATTTTAATAACTCCGCCTGAAATAGAGGTTGAAGTTCCGGCTGCCGAACTTTCTGCAACTGAATCAGCCAGCATATTTTTTGCCATATAAAATCTAGGGCTGCCATAATTATTTGCATTACAGCTTGCATCAAAGCTTCTTACGCCTTCAACTGTTGTACCCAGATTCTTTGCAAGAAAGTTTGCTCTTGTAGAAGCCTTCTTTGTTGCAATTCCAAGTAATTCGTTACACTGGTTATCATAAGTTGATATTGAGAAATTAAGGTTATCAACGTTTGTAGCACCTGCTGCTATTGCCTTGTCAATCATCTCACCAACTTTATCAAGTGATTTTGTATGAACAATTACTCTGTTTGAAACTTCATACTTGTCAAAGTTGCGCTTGCTTCCGGAATATGTATAAATCGGCTGGGCGCTAAAGTCGGAAGTCTTTATAAAATCTCCGTTTTTAGGATCCAGCATGGAACCTAATACAGAAAGCACTTTATCAGAAGCTTCTTTATTCAATTGTGTTGCCTTTTGCATAGATTTAGTATCAAAAGTCTGAACAGCAAAAGAAATTTCCGCAACATCAGGCGCAACTTCCGTATTTGCATTAGTTGAAACAGAGATATACCCTCTATCGCTTCCCTGAATTGCAGCCTGAGATACTGCTACGGTTGAAGCGAATATTCCTGTAATAAGAGTCAATACTAATAATTTTTTCATCTTTCCCTCCTAATTTACCTTTCATTATTATAAACGATTTTAAATTTAATTTGTTCATTTATAATAAATTTTATTATGAAAGCTTTAATCTATACTAAAAACGGTATTGAGTTTACTGAAAAAGAAATCCCAAAAATCCAATCAGAGCGGGATGTTATACTAAAAGTCAAATTATCTTCTATTTGTACAAGTGACTTGCATATATTAAACGGAGCGGTTCCGCAGGCAAGAGAGGGCGTAACTTTAGGGCATGAATTTGTCGGAGAGGTTGTAGAAGTCGGAAGTGCAATAAAAAATCTTAAAAAAGGAGACAGAGTAAGCGCTAATTGTGAAACCTTTTGCGGGGAATGTTATTTCTGTAAAAGAGGTTTTATTAATAATTGCGAAAAAGGCGGCTGGATGCTCGGCTGTAAAATCGACGGCTGTCAGGCAGAATACGTAAGAGTTCCGTTTGGCGATACCGGACTTACAAAACTTCCTGATAATGTAAGTTATGAAAACGCTCTCTTTGTCGGAGATATTCTCTCCAGCGGATATTTTGGCGCAGAATTATGTGCAATAAAAGAAAACGATACAATTGCTATAATCGGCGCCGGACCGGTGGGATTATGCGCAATGGCTTCTGCTAAAACTTTCCATGCCGGAAAAGTTATAGCAATGGATATTGACAATAACAGGCTTGAATTTGCAAAAAGACTTAATCTTGCGGATTATATTTTTAATCCTCTAAATTGTGATATAGAAAAAGAGATAAAAAATTTAACCTCAATGCGGGGCGCTGACGGAGTTATAGAATGCGCCGGCACAAATGAGAGCTTCCAAACCGCATGGAAAATAGCCCGTCCGAACTCTGTAGTTGCAATTGTTGCAATGTATGAAGAAGATCAGACGCTGCCGCTCCCTCAAATGTACGGCAAAAACCTGATTTTCAAAACGGGCGGAGTTGATGCAATACATTGCGGAAAACTGGTTGAAATGATATCAAAAGGTATTATTAACACCGATTTTCTCATATCAAAAACCTTTGATTTTAATGAGATTGAAAAAGCCTATAAATATTTTGAAAATCATACGGATAA
>CALUSN010000094.1 GCA_944323435.1 Candidatus Gastranaerophilales bacterium
TCAGCTTCTGACCGTTTACTATTAAACTGCCAAACTGATTAATTCCGCCAAATTCACTCATTGATAACTCCTTTTTTTATAACTTTTTATTTGTTATATCGGCATTATTCGTTAAAACTTTAGCTTATTTAAATAAATTGTTACAAAAATTTACAAAAAGTCCGGTTTCGCGGGGACTTAAGAAATTTAGAAGTTTTGGAGTTGAGAAGAAAAAAATTTTATTATTTGTACGCCCGGCTTATTGCTTCCCCTCTCCCTTCCCCTCGCCCCTTTGGGGCGAGGGGAAGATTTAAAACCTCATCCACAAGAATGTGCGGAAAAATTGAAATCCTCACCATAAAAAGCGGAAAAAATTTAAAACCTCTCGCACAAGGATATGCGTGGAATAAATGAAATCCTTTCCCTCAAGGGGATAAGAATGCGCACTGACGCTCTTTTATTTATTTTTTTGTGCGATTATGACTGCACACTACTGTTGCGATTGCTTCTTGAATCCACCAACAGTTAATTATTACTTTTTGTTACATTTTTTCTCATAAAAGTCAATTTTTCTATTTTCAATTTCTTTATATATATAAGGAATTTAGGAATTAGGAGATTGAATTATGGCAGTCGGAGCAAGAGATTACATAGATAAGTTGCTGGTAAAAAAATATGCGGATGAAAAGGTTGATAACCATGATGCAATGGAATCAATGGTTGATCCAAACAAGATGCTTGAGGCAATGAATGATGTAGCTGCTGTTCAGCGAAATATGTTTATGCTCTCACAAAAACTGTACTATGCGTGCTATGCCGTAAACACAAAAGCAGCAAGATATCAGAAAAAAGAAATCAACGAAAGTTAAATATTTTTATCTACAACAACTTTTTCAAGCCCTTTTGGATGATCAACATTTCTTTTTAATTTAAGTGCTATTTCCAGAGCAAGCTGCTGGCATACAACAACATTTGCAAACATTTGCTGCAATTCATTTTCGCAAGGTATATTGATGTTGTAGTCAAAATTTTCAATATCTGCGGCAGGCCCGATTATTATGAGTTTTGGATTATAGTCTTGCCGGATTTTTTCAAGATTTGCAACAGAGCGTTTTGATATCTTATCTATTGCAATATAAATAAGCGCTGCTTTGTTATTTAATACAGCAACATGACCATGCATAAATTCTCCGAGTATTGCAGCACTTATATTTTTGTACGATGTTTCTTTTATTTTTAGTGCAGCTTCCTTGGCAAGCGAGTATGAAATTCCGTCAGCAGTTATTACAATCAGGTTTTCTTTTGCAAGTATCACTGCAAGTTTTTTTATTTTTTCTCTCTCTGAAAGAGATTTTTCTATAACAGTTGGTATATTAAAAAGAGATTTTTTATAAACTTCCGCAGTCTCGGCTCCGTGAATTCTTTCAATTAATTTAAGCGCAATAAGCAGCAGGCAAAGCATTTGTGATGTGAAAGATTTTGTCGCGGCAATACCTTCTTCAACTCCGGCATAGCAGGCAACTTTGTAATCGCACAAATTCCAGATTGCAGAATTTTCATTATTTGTAATGCAGACAGTAGAAACATTACCCAGTTTTTTGACTCTTTCTGCAGACTTTACTGTATCACTGGTTTCTCCGGATTGGGTTATAAAAATATATAATGTGTTATCATCATGCGGAATAACATTTTTTAATAAAAATTCACTGGAATAAATCGCTCTGGATTCAATTTTTGATGATTTTTCCAGTAAATCTACTGCAAACCTTGCACAATGATAAGAAGAACCGCTTGCAACCAGAACTATTTTTGTAATATTATCTGGTAAATCAATTCGGATTTCTCCTGATTGAGGGTTGATGTATTTCATTAAAATATACGGTATAATACCGGTTTGCTCGGAAATTTCGGATTCCATTCGGGTTTTTACATTCTTTTTTAACATGTTATTCACCTGTACTTTTATTTTAACATGTTTTTAGAATTTTTATAAGAATCCTCTATTTTTGTTTTTATAAACGTCATTTCTTCTCTGGTAAGAAACCTTGCAAAACGCATAAATTCATACATTGTATCATCATATGAATATTGCCGTCTTTCAACTTTATTCAGCCACTGTCTGACCTCTCGCGTAATCATAGTATCTCCTGTTTTAAAACAAGTTCAATTGCGGTGTTTCCACAGTAAGTTCCATATTCTTTTTGCGACCGGCAAGATTTTTTGAGAAATCTCTCTGCATTTTACTCATAAGTTCTTCAGAACGTTTTATTACAGAATCAGGAAGTCCTGCCATTTTTGCAACCTGAATGCCATAACTTTTACTGGCGCCTCCCGGAACAATTTTCCTCAAAAATTCAAGTTCTCCGTTTTCTTCGCTTATGGTGATTCTGTAATTCTTTATTTGCGGGTAAGTCTGGGTCATTACATTCAATTCGTGATAATGTGTTGCAAATATACATTTAGCCTTGATATTGTTGGCTATATATTCCGCAACTGCCCAGGCAATTGCAACACCATCGTACGTGCTTGTTCCGCGCCCGATTTCATCAATCAAAATCAGGCTTCGTTCTGTTGCATTGTTTAAAATGCAGGCAGTTTCTGTCATTTCGACCATGAATGTGGATTTGCCGAGAGTTAAATCATCACTTGCTCCGACACGGGTAAAGATTTTATCAATAATTCCGATTTGTGCATAATCAGCAGGTACAAAAGAACCTATTTGCGCAAGTATTGCAATTAGGGCATTCTGGCGCATATAAGTTGATTTGCCAGCCATATTAGGGCCGGTAAGAATCATGAATTGAGTTTTGCTTCCATCGCTGATTGAAAGTTCAATGTCATTTGCGACGTATGTTCCTAAAGGAAGTATTTGTTCCAGAACCGGATGCCGTCCGTTTTTAACAATAAAATCATCTGATTCATTTATATCCGGACAAACATAATTATGCTCGCAGGCAGTAAGTGCAAAAGAAGTAAATACATCCAGACGTGCAATACAGCCCGCAGTTTCGCGGATAAGAGTTACAAACTCTTTTGAATATTCCCTGAAATTGCTAAACAATTTATACTCAAGTTCGTACGCTTTAATTTGAGCTGTCAAAACTTCATCTTCGTGTTTTTTTAGCTTATCCGTAATAAATCTTTCTCCGCCTGTCAGAGTTTGTTTTCTGATGTAAGATGCAGGAACTTTGTTAAGGTTTGAATTTGTTACTTCTATATAGTATCCGAAAACTTTATTATATCCGACTTTAAGTGTCTGAATTCCGGTTTTGTCCCTTTCTTTTTGTTCAAAATTTTTAAGCCAGCTTTCTCCATTGAACATCAAATCTCTAAGATAGTCCAAATCGGAATTAACACCTGATTTAATGATACCGCCTTCTTTGATTACAACCGGCGCATCATCGCTTATGGTCTGTTCTATAATACCGGCATATTCATTTAACTTTTCCAGACTATTTTCAATACTTTTAAATACATCCAGTCCTATTGATTTTGAAATCTTAATCAGGTCGGGAAGAGCCTTCAGGGAATCTCTCAGACTCAAAAAATCTCTGGGCATTGCAGTCGTATTGCTAAGTCTGGTAGAAAGTCGCTGGATGTCATAAATTCCTTGCAGCATTTCCTGAATACTATACCGTTCGGTCGGATTTTCAACCAGTTTCTTTACAATTGCCTGTCGCTGTAATATCCTGTCCTTGTCTTTAAGAGGCTGGCATATCCATCCTTTTAAGAGTCTTGCTCCCATATTTGTTGAAGTTTTATCAACAGCCCACAAAAGAGAACCGTATTTATTTTTTTCTCTCAAAGTCTCGGTAAGTTCCAGATTCTTTCTTGTGCCGGCATCAATTGACATGTATTCTGACAGTTCATAAATCTCAATACGTTCAAATTTCGGAAACCCGTCTTTAAGATTTTCCCAAATATATGCGAGTAGTCCGGCAGCAGCCCGAAATCCTGTAGGACAGGCATTATATCCTATAGAATCAAGGTCGGTAATTTTGAATAAATTTTTTAAATTATCTTTTGCAAAGTGTTCTTCAAAAACTTTTTCCGGAACCTTTGAACAGTTATAGTTATTTATAATTTCATCAGGCAAATCGGCAGTTTCTTCCGGAACAATTTGAAATGGCTGGAGTTTCATTTTTTTTGCAGGAGCAATAATCTCTGAAGGCTGTATACGTACAAGTTCCGTAATAAGTGTTTCGTAGTTCAACCGCGTTGCTTTAAATTCGCCTGTTGAAATGTCAGTATAAGCAAAACCCCACTGTTCTTCACCCTTTTTTGATTTTTCTTTAAAAACGGCACACATGTAATTGTTGCTGTTCTGGTTAAGAAAATTGCTTTCAATAATGGTTCCGGGTGTAATAATTCTGACAACACCTCTTTCAACAATTCCTTTTGCGAGTTTCGGATCTTCAAGCTGTTCGCATATCGCAATTTTTAAATCTTTAGCAACGAGTTTTTCCAGATAGCTGTCGACAGCTTTAACAGGTATTCCTGCAAGAGGAATTCGTCCCAGAGAGCCGCAATCTCGACCTGTAAGGGTTATTTCAAGTTCTCTTGACAAAGTAACCGCATCTTCAAAAAAAGTTTCGTAAAAATCTCCCATACGATAAAGAAGTAGGCAGTCCGGATTTTCGCGTTTTATTTCAATATAGCGCTGCATAGCAGGAGTTGCATCTTCAATATTAATATCTGCAGTATTTATTAGATTGATTTCAGGTTTTGTCATAGTTATAATTGTACATAATATATAGCAGGGGTGCAAGTAATGTTTAGATTAATAAAGATTATTTTTAATGCTTTTTTATTGGTTCTGGCAATAATAGGTTTTAATGCAATCGGCGGTCAGAAATACGTAGAAGCTCTGAAAGTCAATATCGGGAATTTTATACAGGAACGAGCAATAGAGAATGCAAAAAAAATCGGAAATTTTTCCGGATTAAATGAAGAATTTGAAATCGATAATACTGTTAACCTCGGCGGATATAAAGCTGTGCTGGCGGAGCATAAAGCTTCGGGGCAAAAGATGATTATTGTGGATTCAGGTAAAAAAAAGCTTTTAACCCAGAATGATATCAAAAGCAATAATGTTGATAAAAAAATGAAAGACCTTGCCGAAAAATTCAAATATCAGGCAATTACTGTTAAAAACATCAAAATAACTTCAAGAGGAACAATGAATATCTACGGAAAAAATGTTCCTTATGCCAAATTTGAAGCAGAGGTTACAAAGCTTCCGTTTTCAGATATATCAGGTATTATTGCAAGTGTAACAACTTCTGACGGTTCGGAAAAACTTGCAATTTCTCTGAGTCAGAAGGATAAATACTCCCAGCTTATTGCAAATGAGTTTTATAAAGGTGTGAAAGAAGGAGGGGGGTAAATTGTTTTATTAGTGACTGAGTGATTAAGTGACTAAGTGATTGAGAATAGATGTTGAAATATAGGTCTGGCTTCAGAAATGTAGGTCAGGTTTTACCTGACAATAACATACAGGTCGGGTGAAACCCGATAATCACCCAATTTCTAAAAAGGATATGGAATTATGAAAAAGATTATTTTATGTTTTATTTTAATGATGTTTACGGTTAATACCGGATTTGCAGTTGACAGATATTCAAAAGATTATCTGCAGAATCACAAACACTTTTCAATTATGAACCCGATTTCAGAAGGTATTGCGGGGCATATTATCAAATCTTCTTTGAAAAAAGAAACCGGCGGAGATTACAAAGTTATATTTGAAGGATACACAACTTCAAGTATCAAAAAAGGTATATTTAAAAACCTTGAAATTACCGGTGAAAATATCGTAACAGAAGGTATTCCGGTACCTTATGTACATCTGAAGTCCATTACAGACTATAATTTTGTGGATTATACAAAAGATCCTGTTGAATTCAAATCCGATATGAAATTTTCTTATGACTTGCTTCTCTCAGAAGAAAGCATGAATACTGCATTGCAGGACAAAGCATACAAAAAAGTCCTTGATACAGTAAATAATATAGCTTATCCATTGTTCCAGATAACAGGAGTAAGCACCAAGATACAAAATAATCAGCTTTATATATTAACAGAATATACTTTTCCGATAGCAAGCGGAACTAAAAAACGCGTGTTTGTAGCATCTTCGGATTTTATTATAAAAGACGGGAAAATCCGTGCAGGGAATATAAAACTCAACAGTGCTTACGGAAATCTTTCTCTGGAAAAAGTTGCAAACCTGCTTAATCTTGTAAATCCTCTGGAATTTACTCTTTCTATGCTTGATAATGAAAAATGTGATGCAAAAATTGAAAATATAAATATTGTTAACAACAAAATAAAAATTGATGGTAAAATATTTGTAAAAGGAGATTAAGCCATGAATTTTTCTCAAAAACTGGGTTTGTTTATATTAATTGTAATATCAGCTGCTTATGTATATTTTTCATTTTTCGGCAATGGTGATTTTCATCTGAGCCTGCCCGGAAATGAAACAACTCCGCCTGCAGAAGAATTAACTCCGATTGACGGCAATGAAACTCCGGAGGAAAAACCTGTTCAGAAACATGAGTATAAAACAGTGAAAATTTTTGTGGCTGATTCAAGCGGAAACTTGCGCTCTCTTAACCGTGAATGCGATGTTAATACGGAAAAATCCTGTTTTGCTTTTGCAATAAAAGAACTTATAAAAGCTCCAACCAACTGGGAAAAATCTAAAGGTTTCACATCTGAAATTCCTGCAGGGACAAAAATACTGTCAATACGGGAAGGCGCTGAGAATATAATGATTGATTTTTCTTCTGATTTTGAAGGCGGCGGCGGAACTGAGAGTACATATACAAGAATCCGTCAGCTTATAAAAACCGCAAAAGCAAATACAATCCTGCCGGTGTACTTATATATAAACGGACATCAGGCAGATGTAATCGGCGGTGAAGGAATTATGATTAAGCAGCCTTTAACGGAGAGGTCGCTGGATGACTGATGAAGTAAAAAAAGATTTGGATTATTATATGAATCTTCCCTGGACATTGATTGAGGGTACTGATTTGGATTTTAACGGCAATCCTTATCACTATATTGAAATTAAAGAGATTCCGAGTTTTGCTTTTTGTGCAAAAACGCGTGAGAAAGCATTAGA
>CALUSN010000095.1 GCA_944323435.1 Candidatus Gastranaerophilales bacterium
TTTTAATATGTTGCATAATGAAATTGTTGAATGAAGTGTAAATCAAACACTTAATAACAACAGAAAGTTCACAGAGGTGATAATTATGATGATTAATAAAATATCTGATATAAATATAACTAATCCGGTTTTTAAAGCAGAAAAGGTTTCTAAAAATATTGAATCACAAAACGCAATATTAATGCTCAGAGACCCGAAAGCTTCTGTAAAATTTCAACAGAGTCAGGAATTTGCACAAAACGCCGATTCTGTTAACGCTAATCCTCTTAAAGCATTGGGATATAAGTTATACAGAACATTCAGCATGATTCGCAATAATGACCAGGCACAGCAAAACGAAACCAGACAATTTGCAGCACTGGCATAGCCGAAAATAAGTTTTTAACATTTACCAGAGAGCACACACTTTAAAAATCTATAAATATAATACACACACATAATTTAGCGGTAATTTCAATTGATTATCGCTTTTACTTTTTTAAAAGGATATTTTCCACTCTTCACTTTACTTTTACCGCTTTTTATGCTCTAATGTAAATGATTGCCTGCTGTTTACCGTAAACAAGGTTTTATACATAAAAGGCAAGGGCAAATTTATTAATTTAGAATTAGGTAGGAGAGGTTATGAAAACAGAAGAAAGAACATTTGTTGCAATTAAGCCTGACGGCGTAAAAAGAGGAATGATAGGAAAAATTCTTGAAAGATTTGAAAACAAGGGCTTTAAGATAGTCGCAATGAAACTGCTTCAGGTTACACCCGAGCTTGCCGCAAAACATTATGAAGAACATCAGGGCAAACCTTTTTATAACCGCCTTGTGCATTATATTACAAGCGGACCTATTGTAGCAATGGTAATTGAAGGGTATGAAGCTATTGAAAGTGTACGCCATATTGTCGGGGCAACAAATCCTCAAAAAGCTGATGTAGGTACAATAAGAGCAGATTTTGCACAGGTTATGGAATACAACATCATTCACGCTTCTGACTCACAGGAAAGTGCGCATAGAGAAATTAATCTGTATTTCAAACCGGAAGAAATCTATGACAACTGGCAATCTATGCTTGAAATGATTACATTTGACGAAGAAAGGTTTCAGGGGTAGGTCAATGCAGATTGACAGAACAAAATTGAAAATTTGTTTAGTTTTTTGTTTTACAACAGCTATTATGTGCGTACTTGCCGGTGAAGGTAATTTTACAGAAGCGCTCAAGACCTGTACACCTTTTTATGGCACAGGAACCGTTAATATAATGAACACTGCTGTTCAGTCAAACAAGAAAATTTCCGGATGGGACGGCGACAAATGCGTATACCGTGAAAGCGTTAATTTTATGAACATAGAATCAGATATTGTTTGCCGGTTTACGCAGTCTCAAATTAATGAAATTACATCTGTTGTTGATATGTACGAGCAACAGAATGCGGGCAGCATGCCGGATTTTTCAAGTCTGGATACTGCACAGGATAACCCTGTAACAAAAGTTTGGAATAAATATATGCAGGATCCGAGCGTATGCAGCATAACAACAAATATGCCGCAGGGAGTAGTTTATCAGTAAACAAGAATCATAAAAAGTAACCGGTCGGGTAAAACTTAACAATAAAGAATTGCAGGTCGGATTAGTAAACCCGATGATAACAGAACCATATTCAGAGGCATTGTCTGACATAACAATCGTTGCATGTATTACTGTGTTATGTCAGACTAAAAATAGAACTGTTGCTGTCTCATCGGCAAAATAAGTTAATGTCAGTTGGATTTACTAACCCAATAATAATCCCGGACAAAACAAGCGGGGGGCATATGTCTCCCGAACCAAAGGTCTAAACGCCAAGTGCAGCCGGCTTGTAGCAGAGTCGGCAGAGGGAGACCGAGAGGGGAAAAACTAGCGGGGAGGTATGACCTATGTCTCCCGATAAATAGGATAAAAAATGAAAAATTATGATATAACAAAAACAAAATTAATTATTTGGGATTTGGATGAGACTTTCTGGTACGGGACGCTTGAAGAAGGCGGAGTTATTTTTAATCCGGACACAGTTAGTTTTATACAGGAGCTGACCACAAAGGGAATTATGAACTCAATTTGTTCAAAGAACTCTTTTGAAAGAGTGAGAGAGGAGTTTATAAACAGCGGCTTTAAACATATTTGGGATTTATTTGTATTTCCGTCAATAGACTTTTCACCAAAGGGTGAGCGCGTAAAAGGAATTATTTCAGATATGAATTTAAGAGAAGAAAATGTTATTTTAATTGATGATAACATTTCCAATCTCAATGAAGCAAAGTTTTATTGTCCGAAAATTATGACAGCCGTGCCTGAAAATATAAGCAAAATGGCAGAAGAGCTTTATCTTGTAAATGATTATGATTTTGAGCATACGAGACTAAAGCAGTATAAGATTTTGGAAGAAAAAGCTGCTGTGCGGTCAAAAAGTTCAAACGAGGATTTTTTAAGAAACAGCGGTATAAAAATTTGTATAAAGACCGATTGCATTAAGAATATTGATAGAATAAAAAAACTTATTTCAAGGACAAATCAGCTTAATTTTACAAAATTCAGGGACGAGAAGTTAGAAGATACGATAGAAAATAATAAAGCAGCGTATATTATTGCGGAAGATAAGTTCGGAAACTACGGAATTTGCGGATTTTACGCTCTGGATAAGAAAACCGGCAGACTAATACATTTTCTTTTCTCGTGCAGGATAATGAATATGGGGATAGAACAGTTTGTATATTCTTATCTGGGTAAGCCTGACATAGAGATAAAAGGGGAAGTTGCATCAATTCTGGATGGAACACCTGACTGGATAGAAGTTGTTGAAAATCTGGATATTAAGCCTGTTGAAAAGAAGGTTAAAAACAATATTAATATTTTATTTAAAGGCCCGTGCGACTTGTATTCGGCGTTAAGCTATATAGATGCAGACTGCAATATTGATACTGAATTTCCATACTGGAATAAGCAGCTTATATATATTTTAGCTCACACGCATACGGCTTTTATCGAGCAGACAAATAAATTACCGCAGGCGAAAATAAAAGAGATTACTAGCCGATTCCCGTTTCCGAATCCGGATGAATTCAAGACAAAATTTTTTGATTCAAAATACAATATAATTTTCTTAAGTCTTTTGACAGTGACCCACAGCGGGCTTTATATCAATAAAAACGACGGAGCTTATGTTGTTTTCGGCTACGCTGACAGTGATATAACTGATGAAAATAATTGGGAAAAGATTCTGGCGCCGCTGCCAGAAGAAGCAAGAGCAGTAAATATTCCAATGCTCAAAGAATTCAAAAAAGATTATGATTTTGCAGGCAACCCGCCTGTTGAAACAGTTATAAGTAATTTGAGATACATAAGGGAAAATCTGGCGCCGGAAACAAGGCTTGTATTGATTCTGGGGAGTGAAATTCCTACGGATAAATTTCTGGCAGGATACGAAAATATGGCTGAAAAGCATAAAATTCTTAACAGTGCGGTAAGAGAATTTGCAAAACAAAACAATGTTGAAATTATTGAGTTAACTGAATTTATAAAATCTGATGAAGATTACACAACCTGTATAAATCATTTTTCCAGAAGGATTTATTCAGATTTGGCAAAAAGAGTAATTGAAGTTTCTAACAGGGTTTTAAACGGCAAATATCTTTCTGAAAAGAATTAGTTGTTAATGTTTGGCTGAAAACCCGACATTAACTTTACAAATTGCCGCGAAAATCGAAGAATTTTTCAATTACCGGTAAAAACTTTTGCAAAGAAAAAACAATATTAACTTTTTAGTAAAATAACTTCTAAAAGTTTTAAACAAAAAATAATTATTAATATAAATATATAAATATATATAAATAATCTTCTTCCTCTTCTTCTGCTCTGATTATTTGTAGAAAACTATCTGAAAGTGTTATGAATACAGGGTTTTTCATGTAGAAAAAAATGTAGAAAAGATGTAGAAAAGTCGAAAGTTTTGAACATTTTTCTACATAAAATGATGAAAAATAAAAAAACTAAAAAAAGAATGTAGAAAACTTCAAAGTTTTCTACATTCTTTCTACAATTTTTTGCAAGTTATTGACATAGTTTTGAACAATTCAAAATCTTTTTATTTCCAGAAGATATTTTATTTCTTTTTTTCTGTTCTTTTTTATATATTTATAAAGATAATATTTGATAAATGAAAAAATGAAGTTATTATTCTTTTTACCGCAGAAATAATTAAGTACTGATAAGTCATTGATTTCCCGGCAATCTTTTTCATAGCTTAATTCATTGATTTTATGTTCTTTTGGAACAATTTTTAGTAATTCTTTTATTCTTTTATTCCAGGCTTCAACTGATTGAATTTCAAACAAAGATTTTTGTTCTTCTTTTAAAATTTGTTTTGCATAATTTTTATCGTTTAAAATATTTTTTGCTTTTAGTGTAAGCTCTTCTTTAGTTTTGCAAAACCCTTCAGTATTCTTTAAATAATCTAATATTCCAAGAGCATTTTTTAAACTCAAAGAAGGTATATTATACGAAATATTATCCATTAAAGCTGTAGCAGATGGCAAAGGATAAGAATCAATACTTAAATCAGCGCTCCGAATATAATCAAGATATCCGTCATAAAATCCTATTATTCCCAATGGAATCAGGTGTTTTTTGCTTTTTTTCCAATAATTTTTCCATATTTTATGTTTCTTTGACGGACCTATTAAATAACAATAAGTATTTTCATCCAGTATATCTGATATTATGTTGTAAAAATTATCATCTCCTATAGGATTGAATTTATGAAAATTGCCGGATGATACAATTATTTTTTTATCAACCGGAATTGATAATTTTTTTCTGAGTTCCTGTTTGTTAACAGCTTCTTTTTTTGATATAGAAGCAGGAATCCCAATAAAAAATGCGTTTTTGATATTTCTGTTTATTTTTGTAATTTCATCATCTTTAATAATGTCTAATGTTATATCAGAAATACTTTTACCTATCCAGAAAAGATGTGATGCGTGGTTATAGAATATAACAGGTCTTTTGAATTCCTCAACTCCGAATGCAACTACTGCTGTAGGGTCTTCCATATGTGTATGCAGGATAATATATTCATATTCACAAGCCAATTCTCTTAATTTTAAAGCACAGTCTTTAAGTGCCATATCTCTTTCAAAATAAATACACTCACCGTTTTTTTCTTTTGTATTTTCTTCCAGTTTTGGTAAATTTTCGCATGGATTAAGTACAACAACGCTGTGTGATTGATTTTCCGGAGCATATTTAATCCATCTTTCAACAACTCTTGTGTGTCCGCCTGCTTTGTAGCCGGTAGTTAATACGTGCAGAAAAGTATTTTTTTTGTACTCTTTGTTTAATTTTTCTGATTTTATGCTTTTTGCATAATCAAGATAAAAATTTTCAAGAAAAGATGAGGTAAAATATCCGGTTGAATATTTAACGGCATATTTGAGTGCAAATTCAGCCAGTAATAATTTTTCATCTAAATTATTACTGTTTTTTATTTTTTCAATTGTTTGTTCAAAATAACTTCTGTATTTTTCTATTATCGGATAATATTTTTTATAATTTTGCATGCGAAAATAACCTGTGTATTTCTTTTCTTAAATGTTTTCTTTTTGTTTTTATCGGGATTAAATTTACACATAGAAGTATAAATTTTATTAATATCAAATTAAGTTTCTGCTTAAAAGTATATTTTCTTTTTATTTGACTAAAAATTTTGTTATTATTTTTTTCGTTGCCTAAAACCTTATTCCATTGCGGGTTTGATTCAAAACTTATATTATCGTATGATACTTTTAAAACGTTATTATTAATCTGCAAATATTCCGGTTCATCTGTATTTTTGTATTCTATTATTAGTAAATAAATAGATTTATTTTTAAATTTTTTACTTAATTTTTCATAAGCATTTATTAAGTTATCATTTTCTAAATGTTTATCTCTGCTCCACCAAACAAAAAGTATATTTTCACCTGTTTCTATATGTGTATACATACGGTTTATCCGTCTTTCGTATTTTTCTTTTACCTTGTTAAACATTGTTTCAAACGGTATTTCTTTTAAAAAATCGTGGTAAAAATTAAAATTTGTGTAGTTATTTTGATAACTATCTGTTCTATTATCACATAAGTTAGTATTTTTTTTAGTAATATTTTTTAAATCTTCGATATTTAAAAATCTTTCAAAATTATTGCATAGTAAATCTATCCTTTTGGAAAATTCAGCACCTGTAAGCCAATCAAACGGATAGGAATTATATTGCAAATTAAACCTTCTTAAATAAGACGAACAGGCACAATCTTCTCCAAGACTTATTATTAAGTCAAACTTTTTATCAAAAAGCATTCACTACCTCAACAACTTTTTTAACTTCATCATCTGTCATAACAGGAGAAATCGGAAGACTTATTATTGTTCTGTGAATTTCTTCCGAAATAGGGAATGACAGGTTATTCCACTCCTTATACGCTAGCTGCTTATGCGGCGGTGTCGGATAATGGATTATTGTCTGGATTCCGTTGTCTGTTAAATATTTTTGAAACCCGTCTCTGTTTTCTGTCCTCACCGGAAAAACATGCCAGACAGTTTGAAGCGGTGTATTTTCTAATTTTTCCAAATCTTCGCGACTGGCTTCTGCCCCCCTTGCGGGGGAAGTACCCGAAGGGGGCAGGGGGGTATCAAAGTCTAAAAATACTTCTTTTACAGAATGTAAAACTATATCATCATTACACCCCCCTTTGTCACTCCGTGACATTTCCCCCGCAAGGGGGGCAAAGACCTCCTGCGCCAAATTATTGCGCATACTTCCAAGGGGCAGGGGGGTATAAGGCAGTATTATCTTCGGATTTTTAATATTTTCCAGATAAAACTCTGCAATTTCCCTTCTTTTCTCATTATCTTCATCCAGATATTTCAGTTTAACATCCAGAACTGCAGCCTGAATCTCATCAAGGCGCGAGTTAACCCCTTTGTAAATATGGTGATATTTTCTGTCGCTTCC
>CALUSN010000096.1 GCA_944323435.1 Candidatus Gastranaerophilales bacterium
GAAGAAATTGCCCTGAAAGAGGTTGTTGCTGATTACAAAAATCAGGGCGGATATACAATAGAGGCAGATGAAGAAAAAGGTGTTCATAGAAAACGGATGTCTTATAATAATATGGATGGGACTATAAAGTACACGGTATTTCTTGAGCATGATGTACAATTCGGTGCGAAGGATCCTGCTCTGCTGGATGAATTTGTAACAAAATTGGAAGCCGCAGATACTGATGAAAAGAAAGCAGCTCTGTTTAAAGAGTACATAAATACAACAGATACAACACTTGCACGCTCACTTGCACTGAATGCTAAAACCCTCTGTGCTGCAGATGAGGATATAATATCACTCATTAATGCAAACGGTATGGATGTTTTATGCTGGCTGCCATTCCCGGATGAAGATACTGAATATTCTAAAGAAGTTGTTGACGCAGTTGTCTCAAGAATGAAAGAAATCTATACAACAGACAAAGGCAATCTTGAAAATGCAGTATTTTTAGCTAACCTCGCCTGGATAGATAAGACAGATATGTCTGACGAAGACAAGGATAAGGCTAAAGTTGAAATCCTTGAAACATATTTTGAAGTCACAACTGATGAGCAGGGTAACAAAACTTATACATTTAACCCGTCAAGACGCCCGACGTATGAAGAGATGAATGGATTAGCAGGTAAAACAACAGTAGCAATGGACGAGGCTCTTGTTAAATATCTCAAATTGGAAGATATGGGTAGAGGGCAGTATTCAGAAGCACTAGATAGAAACTCAGATGTGATAAAACGATATGCTGAATTTGTAGACGGAATGACAACAAAAGAAGAAGTTATTGATTTTATTGATAACAAGTGTTCAGCATTAAAAAATTACAACCTGCAGTTTGATAAAATCCTTGAAAAATTCCCTGATGATGAGGATATCAAAAAGCGGCTGTTCAAAGAAGTTGATAGTTATAGTATTATTTCCGATGATAACAGAATTGCACTCGCTAAGCTCTGCATGAAAGATGACGGCAAAGGCAATGTAACATTTGATAAAACCAAACTGCCGGAAGGAACTGATGCCAAGCATTTTATAAATAATGTTCTCCCTAAAGAGTGCAAAGAGGGTGACGCTAAAAAGTTCTTTGAAGCGGCATTGAAAGGATTTGGTAAAGATGATTTAGAAACTATTGCCGGATATAAAGATAAAAACCCTGACTCTGTAAAAGCAAGAATCGGTGAGCTTGTAAAAGGAAATATGTCTGATAATAAATTTATCCAAGATGTTATGAAGCTTGATAAATCTGTTATTCCTTTTGATATAATTGAACAGATTGACGCAGCACAGGCAAAATGGGATGATAAGACCAAAGCCGCAGTGTTTGAAGGTACATTTGATGACAGAGTATTATTCAAAGACAGAGCAAAACACCTTGAGGCTGCTATTAATAAACACTGGATTACAAAAGTCGAAAACGATTTGTATGCAATCGGCGATACTTTATATAAGACTCGTGGCTGGGCTTATATCGGAGCAGATGAAAAAATTAATACGGATGACGATATGGTTTGTCTTAAAAAGCTCTCAAAAACAGGATACGACCACGGTGTTAAAATGTTCAAAGAGCTGGAGGGTATAGGTTCCGGTGATATTGCCAAAATGCTCAGAGGCAAAAAAGAAGAAGGCTACGAAAACTATATTACTCCTGATAACATAACCGGCATCCTGATTGGATTTAACCAGATGTCACCGGATGAAGGCATTATGGAATATATTGCCAATGAATGGGGCTGGTTCAGCGAAAAACCTGACCAAGCTCTATGCAACCGTATCCCTAAAGCTTTGATGAGAAAAGCTGCAGCATTAGGTTTGCAAGATACAGAAGCATATAAGGCTTTAAAAACATTCTTTGATGCAGATGATAATTTTAACTTCAAAAAGAATGACGAAGCCGGTGAAAGATATGATTCTAAAACCGCAAAACAGCTCGACGGATTAATTTATGCTCTGCTTGAAGTAGTCGTGAAAAACTCCGGTGTCTAACTTATTGTTATTCCTGTATATGTTACATAATTTGAAGACAGCAATGTAGTTATTCTGAACAAGTCGTTGGATAATAATTGCAGCTCTTGCAAATCATAAGGTGCGTTTTGGCAGCTCAACTGTTTAGAATTAGTTTGCTGTACATCAAGAAAATCAGCAAGGTGTAATTTTGCCTTCTATTTTATTCTGCTTCTTGATTTTCTGCACAAGTTTCAACTCCGGACTTAATCTTTGCAAGCCGCTTTTCCCACTCGTTAGCTGAATTTATGCTGTCAAAAAGAGTCTTTTCAGGCTTCCAGCCAAGTATTGATAAAGCTTTTTTATTATCTGCAACGAGTTTAGCGGGATCTCCGGCTCTTCTCGGGCAGATCTCCAGAGGAACTTTGCGCCCGAGAACTTCTTCGCAAGCGTTGAAAACATCTTTTACACTGTCGCTCTCACCGGTTCCGAGGTTAAAGTAGTCAGTTTTACCCCCTCTATTAAGGTAATCCAGAGCTTTTATATGGGCAATAGCTAAATCTTCTACATTAATATAATCTCTAACGCAGGTACCGTCCGGAGTGTCATAATCCGTTCCGAACATTTTGAAGGTCTTATTTTCATCAGCTTTTAATATATTCGGAATCAGATGTGTTTCCGGCTCATGCCATTCGCCGATTCTTGCTTTTGAATCAGCTCCTGCAACATTAAAATACCGCAATCGAACGGATTTAATTCCGTAAGCCCTGTCATAATCATCCATTATCCGCTCAACCATAAGCTTTGAATTTCCGTACGCATTAATCGGTTTTTGCGGATGATTTTCATCTATCGGAACGTATTCAGGCTCCCCGTAAGTTGCTGCAGTTGAAGAGAAAACGATTTTATTTACACCGAACTCTTTCATGGCATTTAAAAGATTTAGAGTACCGTAAACGTTGTTATAATAATATTTTTGAGGATTATTTACACTTTCAGCAACCTGAGAATACGCTGCAAAATGAACAACAGAATCAATTTTATTTACAAGAAAAACACCTCTTATATCATCAATGTTTTTTAAATTTCCCTGAATAAACTTAACATTGCCGTATTTTTTGAGGATGTTAATTATCTCAATATGCCCGAGCTCCAGACTGTCAAATATAACAATATCATTTCCGCTTTCAAGTAATGCCATTGCAAGATGGCTTCCGATATATCCGGCACCGCCTGTAATTAAAATCATTCCGCCAGCCCTCCGTTTTCTATTTTATATATTATAACATCTTTTAAGAACTCTTCTTCAAACAATACCGTATCAACAGAAGTAATAATCGTCTGCGTATCCTCTTCAATTGATTTTAGAAGATAATTCTGCCTTGTCTCATCTAATTCAGCCAGAACATCATCCAGAAGAAGAATAGGAGAATATCCGGTCTTTTCTTTAATAATCTCCAGCTCAGAGAGCTTAAGAGCTAAAACCAGTGTTCTCTGCTGCCCTTGAGACGCAAACTTAACCGCATCAAGCCCGTTAATCTTAAATTCTATATCATCCCTGTGAGGTCCGACACAAGATTGATGCCTTGCAATTTCTTCACTCCGTCTTTCAGCTAACTGTTCTTTTAAATAAGCGCTGATTTCATTAATCTCATCAAACGGGGAAGTATAATTAAGGCTAAATTCTTCGGAATTACTGATTATTCCGTGCTTTTCTGCCGCTATTTCAGAAATCTCTTTTAAAAACTTTTTCCTTAAAAATATTATATTCGCGCCTGTTACTGTCAATTGTTCATTAAAAATATCAAGCAGGGATTCATCAATATATTCCGATTTCAAAAGGTTGTTTTTTTGAATCCTGATTTTTTCGTATTTAGAAAGTCTTTCATCATAGGCAGGATAAATCTGCGAGATTGCTCTATCCAGCCAATCCCTTCTATCCTGCGGAGAGCCTCTTAAGAGCAGCAGGTCTTTTGTTGAAAACAAAACGGTTTTTACAACGGATTTAAAGTTTTTAGGCGTAGTTTTTACCTGATTAACCTTTGCTATTCTTTTTTTCTCGATTGTAAGAGAATAATCAAGTTCTATTTCTGTATTATTTTTCTCAACCCCGGCTGAGATTTCAAAGCCGTCTTTTCCGAACTGAATCAAATCACTAACGGTTGATGTTCTCGGGCTTTTCAGGTCAGAAAGAAAATAAATGCTCTCAAGAATATTAGTCTTACCCTGTGCATTTTTACCGATAATCAGAGTTTTGCGGCTCTTAAAATCAATTTTTACGTCCGTACAATTTCTGTAATTTTTCAGCTCTAATCTTAATAACCTCATAAAACAAGTATATCACACCCTGATTTTATTATTTTAAAGCTTATAGAAATTGGCATGTCGGCTATCAAAAGTAGGGTTATGAAAATTTTTACAATACATTATCGTATAGTTAACAAAATCATAGATAAAAAATTTTGTGAGGTAATAAATATGAAACAAATAATTCCTGAAAAAAGTTCCGAAAAAGTAGCTAAATTTTTAGAAAAAAATTCTCTCCATAAAAGGGATTTTGCAGAAATGATAGGGGTTACACTATCTTACGTATACAACCTTATAGATGAAACCGTTCCTTTTTCTACAAGGGGAACTACAATTGAGAGAATTGCAACAGTTATGGATATTGAGCCGGAAGAGTTTCCGGAGTATCGGATTCCGCAGGAGCCTATTCTTATTGATGAATCCATAGAGACAATAAAAGATTATATAAAAGAGAATAAAATGACAGTTGTATCTTTTTTAAAGGCTTTTCCGCGCAAAAAGCGTATTGATATTGTTGATATTTTAAGAGGCGCGCTTCCTTTACCTATAGATTATAAAGAACTTAAGATGATAGGCAAAATTCTGAATATGCAGGATGAAGAAGTCTATAACATGTGGGAGCAGAGAATCCGTCAGGTTCTTGAATCAGGCGGAATGAATATTTACGCCAATTCCGGTCTTGTTACAACAATGCTTGACTGCGCAAGAAATTATCTTCTTAATGACAAATAGGCAATTTTTTCAAACAAAATTACTTTATATATATAAGGTTAGAAAAGGTTGTAGAAAATTTAAAAAGTCCGGAATTTCCGGGCTTTCTTTTTTATCATTCTAAATAATACTTCTCTTAAGTCTTTCTGAACGATTTTCGCTTAGTAAATTTTTCAGTTTCATAATAGCCTGAGCATGAAGCTGTGATATTCTTGATTCCGACACATTTATTGTTTCACCTATTTCTTTCAGGGTCATATTTTCATGATAATAAAGAACCATAATAGTTCTTTCTCTTTCCGGCAGTCTTTTCAAAGCATTCTCCAATTCTTTTTTTACATCTTTTTCTTCTAACTGTTCATGCGGAGCAAGATTATGTGAATCCTGAATTGTATCAATAATCTCCAAATCTCCGTCTGTTGAGCCTTTTTTGTCATATATTGATGTAATAGTTGTATCGTCAGAGAGAAGCTGCTCTACTTTTTCTTTTTCTATACCTAAGAAGTTTGCGACTTCCGTATTAGTTGCAGCACGCCCGAATTGCTTTTTTAATTCTTCCTGTGCTTCTTTAACATCTTTTATTTTTCTTCTTACGCTTCTCGGCAAAAAGTCTTGAGAACGAATTTTATCTATAATATTTCCTCGGATTCTTACAAGGGCATATGTTTCAAACCTTGCCCCCATTTTAGGAGTAAATTTCTCCACCGCGTCAATAAGTCCTTCCACGCCGTAGCTTGCGATATCTTCATAAGAAAATGTCGGCGGCAGTGCAACTTTAACACGCCCTACAACATATCTTGTAAGGTATATATACTGCAAAATAAGAGCATCCCGAAGTTCTTTATTATCATGGTCATCAAAATAACGAGTCCACATTTCTGTTAACTCTTCATTTGTAGCTCTTTTGATTTTATTGTAAGAAATGTCCTGTTCCATTCCTCTTTCCCAATAACACGTCATTAATATTGTAACGTTTTGTAACAAAATCGTTATCATTTATATAGATGAATTATTAGACTTTTAATTTAAGAGAGCAGAAATATCCCTATTTACATTTATCCCGCCCTGCGGTATCATCTTTTTAAGGGAGAAAAGTATGAAAGAACAGTTGGAAAACATTTATAATTCAGCAAAGAGCGATATTGAAAAAGCTCAAACACTAAATGATATTGATGAAATAAGATTAAAATACTTAAGCCGCAAGGGTGAATTTAATTCTATAAAAAAAGGTCTGAAAGACTTATCAGACGAAGATAAACGTATTGTAGGAGCCTTTGCTAACAAAATTACACAGGAGCTTGAAGGACTATTAAAGGAAAAACATGATATTTTCTATAGAAAAGAATTAAATGAAAAACTTCAAAACGACAGAATAGATATTACACTGAGCGGAAAATATATTCCGCAGGGAAAAGTTCATCCGCTTACACTTACAACAAACGAAATAGTATCAATTTTCCGGAATCTTGGATTTTCAGTCGTATCTTCTGAGCTTTCTCCGGAAGTTGAAACAGAATATTATAACTTTGACATGCTGAATGTCCCGAAAGATCATCCTGCAAGAGATGTTCAGGATACTTTTTATGTTAAAGATATGGATGGGGTTGTTTTAAGAAGCCAGACTTCCGGCGCACAAATTCATGCAATGGAGAATCAGAAACCTCCTATAAAAGTTATTGCACCGGGAAGAGTTTACAGAAACGAAAATATTAATGCAAGAAAAAACAACTTTTTCCACCAGATAGAAGGGCTTTATATTGATAAAGGCATTACTTTCGG